>CANJNY010000033.1 GCA_947475715.1 Prolixibacteraceae bacterium | reverse complement strand
CTCCTTATATTCGCGCAACCCCTTATATTGTGAAAAGCCCCGAATTTTTTCATAAGCAAACTTCATTGACTTCTCTTTAAATGTATGGGGATCATCCAATCCGGACATAGGTGCAAAGCCAATATTTACAGAGGAGAACCCTTCCGACTTCAAATAACGGAATAGCTCAACCATGATGAAGTCCATCACTCCGTTGGGAGCGTCTGAGGTCTTGCGGATCAAATCGCATGTCCCCTCACCTGGTGCAAAATCGGGTACAATATTCAAAAAAGCGACAATCTTCTCTTCGGAATTCTCAACCGTAATGAGTGTTTGTTGTTTCAATTCATCCCAGATAAACATCCCCTGAGAGAAAATAATTTCCCTTCTGCCTGTCTCGTCAAGCCATTCATCTGATACCGATTTAATTTTCTGAAGCAGACCGTCCTTTATTGGTGGTTGATGGATATGGGTGGTAAAGCCGCGCTCTTTAACTTTAGAGAGTGCATTGCGAATCGATTTTTTTGCCCCTCCCTCGAGTGAAAACAGATTCAAATCGACAATACCCTCCTGCCCCAGAAACATAACTTTCTTTTTCAGACTTTTGTAAACAGGTAAATCATCTTCCGAGACCCGGTAATAAATACTTTTTAATCCGATATCAAAACAAAACCTGTCAAACTGTTTGATGCATTGCTTCATCTGTTTTTCATTCTCCGCCACAGGATTTTCGAGTACAACAGCATAATTTCCCGCAGGACGGTAGGCAATAAATGAATTTAAATCCTCCGGTTCAAAAATCATCTTATCCTGGTAAGTCTTAAAGTAATCAAGTGCCGAATTTCCATATCGCCTTACCAACTCCTGAGGACGTTCCAGTTCAAGGGGAGAAGGAAATATCTTAAGAAAATAGGGACGAATCAGGGTATAGAATAAAAATCCTAATGTCAGAAACCCACTGATGTTTATCGACAGAATAAATTTATTTGCAAAATTATCAACCGGAACCAACTCGGTACTTCCTACCAAAAAATAGTTCTGTAATGCATAGCGAACAGATTGCAGAAAACTAAAATCAATATTAAAATGCTTCTTATCAAGGTAATAAAATCCAATGACACTATAGACAAGTACTGCAAGCATACTTAAAACCGCAGTTTGGATGCCGACAGTACGCAATCTCGGATTATTTTTCACATAATAGTCCTTCTTTGTAATTATCAAGACAATGATTACCAAAAAGGCAGCGATAGCCTCCTCATAATCTACAGCCTTTGTCAAATTACCAATCATCGAAACAAAAGAGAGAAAAAAGGCAAACCACCAGGCCATTTTCAATCCTTTGAGCATAAATGAGGCAGTAACCAACAAGAATAACCCCAGAACCAGCACAAAATAGTTGGAGACAATAATGGCATCCATGGGTAAAAAATCGGTTAACCAATGAACACGTTCCGAAATTGCCGGTGTGAGAACTGATACTATGTTAATTATCCCCAGTGACAAGAGCAATAAGGCAGGTATAACCCGCATTAATAACTTATTGATTTGCAATAAGAAACCGAATACTCCGGCAACAAGTGGCAACCAAAATTCAAAGAATCGATAAAGAAGTGTGATCGTTACCGCTTCAATATTTGAATATCCAAACCTCACAAGCACAAAGGTCATCGAAACTTCAATGGCACCAAGTCCTCTGAGGAATGGGGAAACAATGAGAAAAATCACCGAGATTACATAACCCATAAATGCAGCGAAAAGAGAGGGATTGACATTCAGGGCCATCATGGCAATATACAGATGGGCAATACCGGCAAATTCGATAAGAACAGAATAAAAAACAGTGATAAAGAATTGTTTTTTGCTGATACGGTTATTACGAATATCGACCGAAAAAACCTCAAAAAACGAGAAAGAGTTAATAAGCCATCTGTAAAATAACCCTTGTTTTCGAATAGAGCGGTATAATAAATAGATGGCTGCTATAAGAATCAGCACCGAAAAAAAAGCAATCCATTCCCCGGATCCGATACCGCCAATAACTAAGGCGTAGATAAAAATGGGTATTGCCACAACAATAACAGACAATATTCCAACAAAACCATAAACAGAGGAGGCGAAATGGATTTGAGATTTTGTAATACCCTTCTTTTCAATCTCACCCGTAAAAAATGCCAGCGAAGAGATCCCTCCTGCAGGTAAGAAAATACTGATCAGATTTCGTTTTAAAAACAAAATTATGGCACTTAACAACGAAATACGATGCCGGATAGCTGAAAATGAGGCAACATACATCAAACCCTGAAGAATAATGTAGATGATAGTCATCAAAATCCCCGCCAATACAAGCGTCCAGTCAGCTGTAAATAATACTTCTTTTACTTCATCAAGTTCTGTATGTTCATGATTGATAAACCAGATTCCTATTCCAATTGATAAAATTGTAAAAATCGCCTGAGCAAGTAATTTACTATTCTCCAGGATAAACGGGAGACTTTGCTCTTTTAAAAACAGTCCTAAATTGAGAAACGGTCTTTTTATTTTAGTCCAAATCATCATTGAAAATTACTTTACTGAAAACCGGTAAAGACAGGCAGAAGAATAAATCTCTCCTGATTTTAAGACTACTGATGGAAATTCGGAGTGATTTGGTGAATCCGGAAAATGTTGAGTTTCTAAACATAGTGCTGATCTGAAATTATAGCGCTTCTGTTTTTTGCCAACCTCTTTACCTTTCAAAAAATTTCCGCAATAAAACTGTATTCCTGGTTCATTAGTAAAAACTTCCATAAACCGACCACTTAACGGATCGTACACAGAGGCAGCCAGGGAGACCTTTTCACCCTCATTTTTATTGAGTACGAAATTATGGTCATATCCTAAACCAAATGCCAGTTGCTCATGCTTTTCATTAATCCTTGCACCCACTGAAATTGAAGTGGTAAAATCGAAAGGTGTGCCTTTAACCGGTTCCAGGTTTCCTGTTGGAATCAGAGAGGCATCTACCGGAGTATATTTATCAGCATTTAGCCATAAAACATGATCGAGAATATCCCCATTACCGGCTCCATGAAGATTAAAATAACTATGATTGGTAAGATTAAGCACCGTTGTTTTGGTGGTGCTCGCGGAATAAAAGATGGCCACTTCATTTTTATCAGTCAGACGGTAGATCATCATAACCTTTAATGCTCCGGGATACCCTTCCTCCATATCAGGAGACACCATGGTAAATTCCAATTCATTATCACTATTTTGCGTGGCTTCCCATATTTTGGATGAAAATCCCTTAACACCGCCATGAAGGCTATTGGGGGTATTATTTATGGCTAGTTTATACTCAAGATTATCCAATTTAAATATCCCCTTTGCAATTCGATTCCCGTATCTTCCAATTGCAGCACCAAAATACTGTTCATTTGCACTGAGATAGCCATCAATATTATCATAGCCCAACACGACATCCTCTAATTTTCCACTTCGGTCAGGGACCATCAACGACACAATGCGCCCGCCATAGTTGGTTACTGACATCTCCAGTCCGTTTTTATTGACAAGGGTAAATAATCTAATCTGTTTACCATCAATTGTTTTAGAAAATGACTCAGGTAAAATTGCAGATTTTAATTTCTTCTCGTTACAGGATCCCAATGTCAAAAGGATCAGCAGGGAAAGGGTTAATATTCTCATGGGTATCAGGTTTCTATTTATTAAGTTCAAATGAAATCCTTTTGAGCCAAAGCTCACAAAGGAGGATATATCAATCAATGAGAGTTCCAAACGTATCAGGAATCTGATTATAATCAGGATAAATTAAATATATCTGTGCGAAAACTTCAATGAATTAAATTTAATAGAATCTAATTCTAAAATTACAACGCATACAAAGGTAGTCAATAAATTTTATTGCTCTTACCCTAATAATATAAAGGAATATTAACTAAGACGTTTATGTCGAAAAACCGGGGTCTCATAATATATGGAAAGGTCGAAAAATGGTAGAAGCAGCTCATAAATATGACCGGATTGTTCAACATGGTGTACAGCTTCGCAGCTCAGTGGCCATTCGGGAAGCCATCCAGCTATTACGCGATGGATATATCGGAAAAATATATAGGGGGGGTAAGGGGACTGGTTTTTAGAAGCAGAGCTTATAAAAAAAGGTTAAAGTACCATTACTGAAATGAGACTTTAACCTTTTTTGGAGTCAAATTAAAATCTTTACAAACGCAATATCATCCTGGGATTGAAAGGAAGTGCTTTATACAGAATAGTTGCATTCGATTTTGAAAGAACAATCTCAATTTGTGGTTTGACAGGCTCACGGTTAAATTTAGTCAATGCCTTTATTGATCTTGAAATCTCTATTTTATCATATTTCCGTCTAAGATTAGTAATAATCTTCTTACCATCAGGATCAGGTTCTTCGCTCTGAGAAATAACCACTCTTAAGTTGCGCTCAAAATCCATTACGATAAATACATCTTCCAGTTTTATCTCCTTAGGCTCAGTTACCATTTTATTGGCCTCCAGCGTATCTTTGGGCGCTATTTTTTCGATAAAAGTAATCTTTGGTATTGTAGACTCTACATTCTTTAATACAAATGGCTCAGACATCCAATTCAGTAATGCATCGATTGGATAACTTTTAAATGAATTACTCACTTCCGAATGTATAATTTTACATTCATGCAGCACAATTCCCTTTAATTCCAGAACAGCCGTATTATTGATTAAATCAAGGATCAAATAGGTAGAATCGTCACTTGCCAGTTCAAACCGGGAATGAAATAATATCTCCTTTCGCCTGAGTTCAACCAGCTTATTTATATTTAAATTAGAAGTGGTTGACCCATCAGAGGAGGAGACCGTGTCATCTGACGAATTAATAACGTCTGCTTTTGCCACTTTATCCTTATCTGCTTTAGCCTGCTTATCTTTAGCGACCTTTTCCTTTTGATCAGAACTCCGGACGACTGCCTTAGGAAGCGAATTTTTGGTAAATACCGGTTGAATAACAGTGACTACGGATATAAAGACAACCAACATGATAAGAATCAACGTAATGATCCAAAATGCTATTTTATTTTTCATTTTTAAATCGTTAATAAATATACACTTTCGAACCTTTGCTCAACGTATTATAGACCACTTCGAGATCTTTATCTCCAAGCCGAACACAACCATGAGTAACTGGAAGCCCAAGAAATCGTTGATAAAGAGTACCATGGAGCATATAACCGTTCCCAATCTCAAGGGCATAATCGCCTAACGTACTGTAATCTATCCGTTCAGCGGATCTGGCAGAAGGGATCGGTAATCCATCTTCAATGAATGCCCAGTCAGGTTTAATCCAGGGACGATTTTGCTGTTTATTTCTTACCGTGAAGATCCCTTTTGGGGTTTTAAAGATAATTCGTTTATTACCCGCGATCAGCAATTCATTTTTACCAGTAGAACAAACTCCTGTGCGTATGGTATCACCGTCGATATTTCGAAGTGAAAAACGATTTTCGGATGTATTAACCACAATATAGGGCTTTACAGGCTTTAACGTGTTCAGCTTTTCTTCAATTACACTGATATTCCTGGCCGATCGAACTGCGAGTCTTTCGATTGCATCCCCGGATTTTCCAACATAAGCCGGGGGAGTTGAGAACTTGCTCTTTACCTTAAAGGCACTATCCTGAAAATCGGGATTAAAAATAATCATCAAAACCGATAAAGAGAGAAGCGATACCGGAATGATCCATTTAACAGTATTAAGGAATCCCCTATTTTGTTTTTGTTCAATCTCCATTATTTTGAAATTTAATTTAGTAATTCAGCAAGCGAAACCCTTGAACCAATGATTGTTACCGGAGTACCTATGGGGGTTATACTAAACAGTTCATCCATCTCTGAATTTGAGAGTGCAATACAACCGCTGGTCCAGTCAGCCCCTTTTCCGCCATCTCCATGTATCTCTATTAAACCTCCAATCCGGCTATTTTTTGAAATAAGTCCCTGTCTTTTTTTGCTGTTAAATGAAGCATAATCTTCATCATTGGGATAATTTATCAGCAATGCTTTGTAATATTTTGAATCACCACTACCTTTTTTCTTAATTACCCGGTACAAACCTTCAGGAGTTGCCTTATCCCCGGCATAATATTTGTTACCTATCCAGTTTCTGCCAAATTCGACATCAAACTCTTTGTTTAATTTGCCCTTAAAATAGAGATACCCCTTATGTTTTAATTTATCAACAATGAAAGCATATCCGTTATTTTGTTCCGACATTCGAATTGTAGCCGAACACCAATTTTGCCATTTCGAAAAATTGCCGAAATACTCTTTTAATAGTGCATTAACCTCTTTATCGGCGATACCAATTTTAAGCTTTCCTTCATTTAATCTTTTTGTAGCCTGCATGATATCTCCGCTACTAAAAGCATTTAGTCCCTGCTCAAGGGAGAGTTTTCCAAACTCATAATTCTTTCGGACATTCACCTTAAGGGGTAGGTGAATAAACACATCATGGTAATTATCAAGTTTCAGCTTCAACAGCTCAACCTCCTGCAAATATTTCATCTTTAATGAATTCCTATTTACACCTGATGAGGCATTCGCTTCTTCAGCCTTTAAAGTGGCTATAAGGATCTGCTCTTTAGCCTTTGTATAATTTCTTTGAAAGAAAATCTTCTCATTTTGAATCTTCCATTCAATGAGGGCCGCCTGATACTTCCGGTCTGCAGCACTGTAATATTCGGGAGAATAGACATCTGCATTGGCTCGTTTGGCTTTGGCCAGGACCTGTTGACAAGTTTTAAATTCGGCTAAGGGTGGCTTGTCCATTGTCAAGATCAACACCATATAGACGATTATAAAAATTGAACCTAAAATTCCAACACTAATAAATAATCTCTTTTTCCAACCAAGTTTCATTCGTACAAGATAAATTCCTAAAATTCTAAGCTACATTGCAGTTCACAAAGGAACCGAAAAATATGATTGCTTTGGATTAAATTATCGGGAAATTCCCAAAATTAATTTCAAAAAGAACCCCCGGAAAAACTTCCGGGGGTTTATCTTTTTTTAAAGTTTAAGAAATATTATTTCTTATTTTTTTTTGCCACCCTTTGATTTTGCTTTGTCGATAACTTCGGTCAATTCAGCGCTGATAGCTTTTGCTTTTTCAACAGCTGGTTTGATTTTGCCAGAAAGTGTCAAGATGTCTTCGTTGTTGGTAAGACCAGCAGTAACTTCAGTGCTTACAGTTTCAACAGCAGCAATTTCCTGACCAATAGCTTCAACAGCAGCTTTGCCTTCTTTACCCTTAGGGGCTTTAGCAAGCAATTCTTTGTTAGCAGCGATGATAGTTGCAATCTCGGTTAAAGAAGCAGTAACTTCAGCTTTCAAAGCTTCTTTCTTTGCAGTTGTTTCTTCAACAGCTTTAGCTGCAAGAGTGTTAACAGAAGCAAGAGTAGTCTTAGCTGCATCATAGTTACGGAATAATGCAAATTTTGAATTCTGCTCTTCAACTGCAGTTACAGCAGTTTTTAACGCTTCAGAAGCAGCATTGAAAGATTCAGGTACATAACGATCAGCACCTGCAGTTTTAGCAGCTTCGATAGCTACGTTAGCAGCATCAATTTCAGCCTGTGGAGCTTTGGCACATGAAGCCAATGTTACAACTAAAACACTAAAAGCAACCAGTTTTAATAATCCCTTTTTCATAATTTTGAAGATAAATTTAAAGTAATAAATGTTTTTCAATTCTTAAAAATATACTGTTTAGACGCAAACCTGTGTAGAGGTCACAATAATTTCAGTTTTTTTTTTTAATTTTGACCTGTCAATTAATATAAAATCTTAATTTTTAATGTTTTATCGTTTATAAAAGATGGCAATAAAAAATTCTGTAAAGGATTATTCAGATAAAGAAATCATCAGACTTATTAAACAAGAGCACAATACAAACCTTTTTGAAGTGCTCTATAAGCGCTATTCTGATAAGGTTTACGACAAATGTTACTCTTTACTTAAAGATAAAACACTTGCACAGGAATTCGTACAGGATATTTTTTGCAAAGTCTTTGAACGGCTGACCGATTTTAGAGGCGAAGCCAACTTCTCTACCTGGCTTTATGCAATCACTTATAATAATTGTATAGAGTATCTGCGTACCAAAAAGAAAATGAATTATCCCGACTGGAATAGTTCACACGAACTTCCCGATGTTATTGATGAATTGAATGAAAAGGAGATCAACAGCGAACGGCTTATGAAAATTCTTGAGTTTATCCATCCCGAAGAAAAAGCACTCCTTACCATGCATTATATCGATAATGTACCGATCGCTTATATTCAAACCGCTTTAAAAATCAGTGAAAGTGCAACCAAGATGAGACTGAAGCGCGCCAGAGACAGGGTGGCATTCCTCTATAAGGAACACTATAATCATGGATAGTTCTCCTTTTAAATGTGACTTTTACGAAATTCTCCGTCTTAAACAAAAAACTATTCCATGAAAGATTTTATCCTAAAATACCTATTTCGGATTAATCCCAATACCCCCGGACAACCACTGCTGAAATCATTTGGTATTTTATTTCCTGAAGCTACAAATATAGAGTGGTCCAAAGAGAAGGATCACCACTTCGAAGTTATATTCCGGATAAACGGGATTGAACAGATCGCCTTATTCGAAAAATCGGGAAAATGGCTTAAAACGGAGACCAATTATAAAATAGAAATGCTAAACCCTGCTATTCGTGAAAAGCTGGAGACATTCGGTCAGATTATGAGTTCAATCTTTATAGAGAAATCTGATAGTTCTGCCAGCTATGAATTTATTATCCGTGACCATTTCCAGGTAAGACATATATTTATTACCGATGCCGAAGGAAATGTCACTGAAAGACGAAATTTCGACGAAGGCGAATTATTATAATTAAACTGCATTTTTACCCCCTGGATTATTATCGGAAACTAAAATTCCGATTAAAATCAGATTTACAAAAATGGATGCTCCAAAATCATATTGCGAGGTTGTTGAACCTATGGAAAAAGAAAACCTCCATAGAATCTATCATGACACATCCTATGGATTTCCAATAGAAAATGATGATGAACTTTTTGAAAGATTAGTTTTAGAAATTAACCAGGCCGGATTAAGCTGGTCTACAATCCTAAATAAGCAACAAAATTTCAAAGCAGCATACGACCAATTTAATATCGTTAAAGTGGCCTCATACCGTGATCAGGAGATCAACAGACTCTTGAATGATGCCGGTATTATTCGCAACAGGTTAAAAATAAATGCAGCCATTAACAATGCCAAAAAGATTTTAGAACTCCGCAGAGAACATGGTTCATTTAAAAACTGGCTCGATTTTCATCATCCAAAAACAAGGGTCGAATGGACTAAATTATTTAAAAATACGTTTACTTTTACCGGCGGAGAGATTGTGAATGAGTTCTTAATGAGTATCGGATACTTAAAGGGCTCACATATTGAAAGTTGCAAAACACATGAGGCAATTAAGAACCTAAATCCACCCTGGATGATCAAAAGCATCTAAGTTATTTGCCTGGAATTGGTCTGTTTTCCAGCCATGAACTGACTTTCAAAGCTAAAGGTAGTCCCCCCACCCGGATAATCCCCACCCCTCCCGTTAAACAGGTTTAAAAAATGGTTTCCAAACCACCTTGGGGGCCAATTTAACATGCTTTAAACTTTATTATTATAAAATAAAAATCTCAATTTAGTCAACAAACACTATTTTGCTAATTTTGCAATCTTACAAATTGCTATTCTCCTACTGATGAAGAAAATTATATCGATACTAATTTTGACAACCATATCATTGTCTGCTTTCCCACAACTCAATATTGATCAGTATTTTTATATCGGTCGCAGCCGAATCTATTTCGGAAATTACGTAAGCGCTATCGAGAATTTAAATATCGTTATAAAGCTAAGGCCGACTAATCCGGAACCCTATTATTTCAGAGGAATGGCCAAACATTACATTGATGATTTCAGGGGAGCCAAAAATGATTACGATAAAGCTTTGGATATTAAGCCTTTTTACCCTGAAGCGTATATGTATCGCGGAATGGCGAATTATGAACTTAAAAATTATAAAGAGGCATTGAATGATTATTCAAAAGCACTTGAATATAAAACGGATGATCAGGCGATTTATACCAACCGGGGAATTTGTAAGGCTGCCATGGAGGATCTTGACGGAGCAATAGAAGATTATTCAAAAGCACTCGACATCGATCCATTACAAGCAAATACCTTTCTCAACCGAAGTTCTGCCAGGCAGATGAAAAATGATCTGGAAGGGGCTATAAAAGACTGTGATGCTGCAATTAAAATACGACCCCATTTCTCAGGTGCCTATCTTGTGCGTGGAATTGCAAAATTCGAAAAACTGGATTATGCCGGAGCCCTGAAAGATTATGATCTCTGTATCAGGCTCGATCCCAAAATGGGACAGGCATTTGTCAACCGGGGTATTGTGAAGCATAAACTGGATGATGCCAGGGGTGCGATTCCCGATTACGATATGGCGATCAAATTAAATCCCGAAATTGCAGTTGCCTATCTTAACCGTGGAATAGCCAAAGAATCTCTTAAAATTCCGGGATTTGAATCTGATTTTGCCATTGCTGAACAACTGGATCCCCAATACGCCAAATTCAAAAAACGGCTGGATGCCGAACAGGAAAGAGAGAGACAAAGACGCCTGTATGGCTTTGTACCTTCCCCAAATCAGAACCAAAAATCTCAAAATCAAACCGGTCAGAGTAAAGCGGTCAATCAACAAAATGGTGCAGCAAAACAAACAGCCGCAAACGGGAATATACCATCTGGCAGCACTTCAAATCAAAACAATAGTTTAGCTCAAAATAATAAGCCTCAGATTAATGCGGCAGATTCAACCGCAACCGGACAGGAAAATAACAAAGGACCGGTCACCCAAAAACGTGCCAGACGTAATATTGTCGTACGCAATGGAGGTGAAGTCACTGAAACAGAAATTGCCAGAGGAATGGTTCAGAATCGAAATGTGAAAATCGAATTAAAGCCTGAATTTATCGTTTCAATATTTCATAAGGACTCGGTAGATTATGAGCGGCTGCAATATTACAGTATGGAGGTTGATGCCCTTAATCGCAAAAATAATAATCAACCATTTATGCTCATTACCAATAAAGCGGTTAAAAATGACGACTGGCGGTCTGAAGAGTATAACGAAAGTGTAAGTTTCTGGGATAAATCTATCCAGAATAATAAGAAAAATCCTGACAGCTATTTCAACAGGGCTCTTTATTACGAATTGCTTAAAAACTATAATCAGGCTATTGAAGATTATAATAAAGCCATAAAAATGGATGGTCGTAATATCCTTGCCTATTTTAGCAGAGCCAATGCAATGATGAAAAGAGTCGATTTTATCCGGATGCCCGGTCTTCTGCCTGAACCCACAACACTTAACATAAACGGAACAAAAGCGGCTACAGATGCTCCGAAAGAAGAGAAAGTACTTGACTATGAAGACATAATAAAAGATTATGAATCAATATTATATATGAACCCAAGGTTTATATTTGCCTGGTTTAATATGGGAAATACGAAAGTTAAAAAGAAAGATTATCTGGATGCAATTAATGATTTCTCTAAAGCGATAGAACTTGAACCCGATTTTGCCGAAGCCTATTTTAACCGGGGATTGACTCGCATCTTCCTTGATGATATGGAGGGTGGCTCACTCGACTTAAGCAAGGCCGGAGAATTAGGACTCAGTGAGGCGTATAATGTAATTAAGCGATACTGCAATTAATAATGTCTAATCAACCACTTGCAGAACGGTTAAGGCCCACTGGTCTGGGGGAGTATATCGGTCAGAAACATCTGGTTGGAGAAGGTGCAGTGCTGCGTAAAATGATCGATTCGGGTAATCTCTCCTCGATCATCCTCTGGGGTCCACCGGGTGTGGGAAAAACAACCCTGGCAAAAATCATTGCAAACTCATTAAACCGCCCATTTTATATCCTGAGTGCGATAAATTCAGGGGTAAAAGATGTTCGTGAAGTGATTGAAAAAGCAAAGAACAGTAGGTTTTTTACTTCCCCAAATCCGATATTGTTTATTGATGAGATTCACCGGTTCAGTAAATCTCAGCAAGATTCACTGCTCGGGGCTGTTGAACAAGGTTTGGTGACATTAATCGGTGCCACCACAGAGAACCCCTCGTTTGAAGTGATCTCTCCACTACTCTCCCGATGTCAGGTTTATATCCTGAAATCACTCGAAAAAGAGGATTTGCTCACCTTATTAAACCAGGCTTTGACGAAAGATTATGAGCTCAGCCAGCGAAAAATAGTTCTTGAAGAGCATGAGGCGATACTACGCTTTTCAGGGGGTGATGCCCGAAAACTACTTAACGTTCTGGAAATAGTTTTGAATGGTGAAACAGCTGATGAAATTAATATCACAAATGAGCTTGTCACTTCAAGATTACAGGAAAACCTTGCGTTGTACGACAAAAATGGGGAGATGCATTACGATATCATCTCGGCATTTATCAAAAGTATCCGTGGCGGCGATCCTGATGGTGCAGTATATTACCTGGCACGAATGATTGAAGGGGGCGAAGATGTAAAATTCATTGCCCGTCGTTTACTAATCCTCTCATCCGAAGATGTGGGGCTTGCAAATCCTAATGCATTTCTGATCGCCCAAAACACATTCGATGCCGTTCATAAGATCGGAATGCCCGAATCGAGGATCATCCTGTCGGAATGCACAATTTATCTGGCCACTTCACCCAAAAGTAACTCAGCCTACGAGGCCATTGACGCCGCTTTGGCAGAGGTGCGCGAATCAGGTCATCTTCCCATTCCACTTCATCTGCGAAATGCACCCACCAAACTGATGAAGGATATCGGTTACGGCAAAGCGTATAAATACGCCCATTCGTTTGAAGGAAATTTTGTTGACCAGCAGTTTCTCCCCGAAAAAATCAAAAATAAACGGTTCTACACCCCACAGAATAACCAATCCGAGCTAAAAATCCTCGAACGGCTCCGAATGTGGTGGAAAAACAGGTATTAACAGAAATCAAAAGTCGTTTATTTCGTTATCGGAAAGTCGGATCGCATTTATTATCACCTCAACAGAGACTCTATTCTTTTTAAAAACTGAAAAATAATAAAGGTAAAAAGAAACAGAATTCAATAAACCTCTGGAACAAAAGTCTGATCAGTCACAGGGGGGCGTATATACCCTGCATCCGATTGTTTGGGAGGAAGACTAATCTCTTCTGACTCAATTTCAGTATAAGGAATAAGAGATAACAAATGATGGATACAATTAAGCCTGGCCTTTAGCTTATTGTTTGCATTAACAACATACCAGGGGGCCTGCTTGATATCGGTATATTGAAACATCGCATCCTTGGCCTTGGAATATTCAAGCCACTTTGAACGGCTAAGTACATCCATTGGACTTATTTTCCACCGTTTAGCCAGGTTGACGATCCGCTCCTGAAACCTCCGCTCCTGCTCATCATCACTGACCGAAAACCAGTATTTGATAAGCAAGATACCTGAACGGACTAGCATCCGTTCAAATTCGGGGCACGACCGGAGAAATTCTTCATATTCTAAAGGGGAACAAAAACCCATCACCTGCTCCACCCCTGCCCTGTTATACCAGCTGCGATCGAAAAGAATCATCTCGCCGGCAGCAGGCAAATGTTTGGTATACCGCTGAAAATACCATTGCGTTTTCTCCTTCTCGGTGGGAATGCCCAAGGCCACAACCTTGCAAAACCGGGGATTTAAATACTCCATCACCCGCTTGATTACCCCACCTTTTCCGGCGGCATCGCGCCCTTCGAAGATCACCACAACCTTGAGTTTTTTGACCTTTATCCATTCGAGCAGTTTAACAAGCTCCAGCTGAAGCCGTTCAAGCTCCTTCTCCAGCCGCTTCCTTTCATCTTTTGAAAGTTCGTGTGATTGGTGGTGATCCGATGGGTGATGTTGGTCTTCCATAACATAGGTTATTATTAGGTGACGCAATTCGAAAGGTAAAGAGTATCGATCTAAGGTTTATTGGTTTACTTAGATTACAAATTTAATCAAATGTACAATTTATAATTATGTTTTGGAAATTATATTACCTCTTCCCTCATTTGCATAGAGGGAGAAGCTGTTTACCCAAAGTCAAGCCTTAACAAATTAAATTAGTTTTAAAAAGCTTTTTTAAAGTAAAACTTACTTGTTTGATGATTTTTATAATGTGTAATACATTCGTCGAATGTATTCTTTCCAGCACCAGATTTGACTTGTACATCATAGCGATTTCCACTTATTGGCTCATTGTATTGCATATCGATAAATTTCATGTTTTCTCCATGCATACTTATTCGTTGCCAACCACATCTTTGAAAAATTAAATCGGCTAAAATCTCACAATCTTTCCAATACAAATCTTTAAATAACTCTACTGCAGTTTCAATTATTTCAATCTTTAAAGATTCTACCTTTACTGTTGAATCCTTTTTCTTTTTGTTTATTAACCTTCGAAGAATTTTAGTTTGATCCTGATCCAAAATGCATGAAGTGCCTTGAAAACCTTGTGTCTTTGTCAGGTAGCCAGAAATATCGCTAATATTAAATGCTTCTCCACCTCCAATTGGTTCGCTTGACCAGCCATTCAAGCATCTTCTGAATTTGGATTCAAGATCCACTTCTATTGGTCCGTGCATTGCTTGACACCAATACATTCGATTATTGTGGAATGTAATAAAAACTTCATCCTTATATGCTTCGCAGATTCTCTTTAATGTGTTAAAATCTTGTGTTGCTCCATTTTTTTTATTTTCAATTTTAAAATATTGTTTTATTCCTAGCTCAATCTTTAACCATTCTTTTAAGTTTATATCTTCGACACCATCTACATAATTCCAACCAATTCTAATTATACCATTTTCAAAACATTCGTCTGCCTATTTGCCTCCTGTTCCAAGTTTTATGTAATGGGCTTTACTAATTTCTAAATCTTCCGTATCTTCGGCTTTATTAGTATTTAAGTTAATGATGTTTTGGGTTAAATTATCGGGATGGCCTGCTTTATCCCTGATTTCCGGTTTTTCTTCCATAATTCTTACCAGATCTATTTTAGTCAGATCTGACAATTTCTCGATTCACTTTTGAATTTCTCCAATATTATCAAGTTCAGGATCAATCAATCGTATCGGAGTCATGAACTTGGCGTAGCTTCCGATCATTTGTGGGGAAAAAACTATCTCACTAGCTAAATCGATGCATATTACTTTTGTCAACTCTGTAACTTGTTTAACTGATGGAGCAATATAGATTCGCTGGGGTATTTGATTATAGTCATCGACTGCAACAACCTGATATTGAATTATTAGTTGCCTAAAAGTATCCAGACTCATGATCGTTTTCCCTCCTTCAAATTATAACCAAGTAAAAGAATAACTGCTTCTTGCACCCGACGAGCAATGTCATGACGGTCTTGTTCCATATAGCGTTCTTTGTAGTCAAAGATCAATGCATCTAATTCTTCGCCGTTTTCGATAACCTTCATTAAAATTTCAATTTTCCGATTCATACTAGTTGCATCCCATTCTGAGGAGCCGGGATCAAAAACAGTTCGCAGTGTGCGATGATTCCATAAATGACCTTGTGTGAAAATTTTGTCCATGCGTGCTTCGTAATCAATTGGCTCTTTCATTTTCTTCTATTTTAAATTGATTGCCCCTACTTCAATTTGTCAATATCGCTGCGTTTTGTGAAATGTCCTACATATTAATCACACTTCCACATAACTAACTATTATCATGTGCGATAATGATAATACTAGATAATTTGTTTTTCACTCTTGTTAATCGAAAATTTCTTTTTCTTAGTCATAAGTTTTAGTTTAAACTAAGCTATAATCTGATTGGTTAATTCATCGGAACCATTCCTTTTAGATTCCTGCCATATTCAAACAGAAACATCTCCACCTGGTCGGGTTCAGCCTGTAGATACTTGGCCAGCTCATTTATAAAAATCAAATAATCATCGTAATATTTTAAGGCATTGGTATAGGTGAGTGACTTGAACTTTTCTATTCCCGGATCGCTATATTTACCTGAATTTAATGCAGTGATTACCCGTAAATCCAAAATAAGTATCCGGTTGGAACCCATTATTAACCTCATAAAGTATAGAAATTTAGTTAAGGTTGAGAGTCCAAGTCCATCTATTTTAAGAATATCCTTTATTTCAGAAATTGTGACGGTTTCTTTGGACTCAAACTGACCAAGTGCATTCTTAAGTTTAGTTATATTGGAATCATTCAGAAGATTCTCAATGTTTTTACCTCTCCCTTTGGTTGGATATCCCCACATCAAAACCTTCACAATAAATAACTCAAGATTTTGGTATTTGTGAAAAAGTTCAAATCTGGAAATCATTACGGTCTGGTCAATGGGTTTTATCGAAGGATTATTTTGATCGGAGATAACTGCTGTTTTTTGTTCAATATTTTCACCAAAAATCTGATTAAGTATCTCTTCTGAAACTAAATTTGTCCATTGACTTCGTTTAACCTCAAATGCCTGTTCCATAAAAGGTAGTACCTGGATCAATCTCTTGTAATTTGATATTTTCATAGTTTTAGCTTGTTTACCTGACCTTTTCATTCCTTCTTTTATCCTTTTTGTCTGGGCTTTTGCCTGCTCTAGTGTATATGGATGCTTCCTCATCTCCATTATTGCCTTACAGGCTTTTTTACTCTGCTCCTGATGATATGCATTCAGGACTGTTGAACCTTCGGATAATTTAATTTTCATATCGATCAGGGTTAGTTTTTTTTCAAAAGTAAATGATGGCTATGCCAAAACAGGTCATACCAATAATAAAACTAAAATTAAATCCGAAAATAAAATTCCGCCCATCAGAAGTTAGTGATCGGGTGACGGTTCGTGTCCCGGATAGTCACCCGGTCACGCACATCGGGCAAATTCACCTTCCCCGGGAGGAGTTCAAAAACTTTTAAAAATCTGGACTTGAATTTTTAATATCAAATTTAAAGGAGTCTTATGATTGTGTTTATAAGTGGAATATCCAGATTTGGTTTAAGGCTATTGAGATCTATTTAATAAAGTGGTTAGGTGCAAACTTAGGAAACAGAATGATCAATGACAAAAATATCAGATTAGTTTTAAAAATAAAATTTAATTCAATCTGTAAGATAATTCAAAAGTGAGCAGGTGAATGTTCAGAAAATAAATATTCACCCGTTCACTAACAGCACAGCTTATACCGTTTTTACTGTCTTAATTCCCTGCGCCGAATCATCAACCTGAAATCCCCATTCGGATAACCGTTTTGGATTCTTCGGATTTAATGCCTTCAGTAAGTTACGGCTTGCTTTTACTGCCTCCAAAATCTGGGGCGTATACCGGTCACGCTCGCGGTAGGCCAACTCCATCTGACTCTTTGAAGATTCGGCCTGCTGATGCTTTGACAACGCAGTTTCGATAGTAGGACCAACAACATTCCATTGAATACCGTCAAGATTTGTCAGGGGTGATGCGGCGCCATCGGCCTGATGTTTCGCATAAACTTTAGCTGCCAGATTAAGCAGCTCTCCGGCACTGTTTGAAATAACAATTCTTCCTGATGTTCTTGTCATAATACTGAAATTAAATTGTTTATCAGTAAATATAACGAAATTAAATGAATAATGTATTCCCAGGTTTAAATGATGACTTTCCCTTTTTCATTCATCGTTTTGCCGTTTTCATGAATCACTTTGCCGTTTTCATGAATCATTTTGCCATTATCATTGGTAATAAGACCAAATCATGATTAAAAAAGGGGAAATAAGTATTGAAAACGCCAAAAACAGCGGTGATATTGGAAGTGTGAATGAATAGTCCGGGTCCGACTTTGAGTCGGGCTCGGACTATTTAAGCTATTTTATATCATGTAAATCATACGGTGTCTCCTGGTAGACATAGTAGTTGAGCCAATTCAGGAAAAGAAGGTTGGCATGTGACCGCCAGCTTAATACCGGCTCTTTGGATGGGTCGTTATTTTTATAATAGTTTCGCGGAAGATCAATAGGAAGCCCTTTTTCAAAATCGCGTTTGTACTCGCGATTAAGGGTGCCTCTCGAATATTCGGGATGACCGGTTATAAACAGTTGCTTCCCCTGATTGGCCATCACCATGTGAACACCAGCTTCATCAGACTTGGAAATCAACTCAATATCAGTCACTTTAAGAATATCCTCTGCCAGAATCTGCGTATGCCTGGAGTGAGGAGCTCTGAAAACATCATCAAATCCACGGAAAATAGGAAGTTTAGCATCTGAATGGGAATGATCAAATATTCCGAACATCTTTTTTTCAAGCGGATATTTCTCAACTCCATAGAAGTGATGAAGCCCTGCCTGCGCCGCCCAGCAAATAAACATTGTTGAAGTGACATGGTGTTGTGTCCAGTCAAAAATCTCACAGATATCTTTCCAGTAATCAACCTCCTCAAAAGGGAGATGCTCAACCGGAGCCCCGGTAATAATCATCCCGTCATATTTATTCTCTTTGATCTCCTGGAAAGTATGATAAAAGGTATTTAAATGATCTTTTGAAGTATTTTTCGAGATATGCCCCTCGATCTGTAGAAAATCAATCTCAATCTGAATCGGAGAATTGGAAAGTAACCGCAGTAAATCGGTCTCTGTGGCAATTTTCAACGGCATAAGGTTGAGAATAATGATCTTTAACGGTCGAATATCCTGATGTGCTGCCTGGGTTTCATTCATTACAAAAATATTCTCCTTACGCAGAAGATCGATTGCAGGAAGGCCGTCGGGAAGATTTAAAGGCATAACTAATTTTTTAATTTTATTAATACAACAAAGGTAAGCACTCTTTCGGAGCGCCCTACCTCTGTTTCATGAAATTTCATATTAAGAAAGCTGCCAGTTGCTTGTAGCCAGTTGCCAGCAGCCAGCCACCAGTAACCAGCCGCCGCCTTAAATCTTAGCCAGCGCCTGCTCGAAATCGGCAATGATATCCTCGATATGCTCGATACCTACCGAAACACGCAATCCTGCAGGAGAAACTCCGGCACTCGCCTGCTCCAGTTCGCTCAACTGCGAATGGGTTGTTGCAGATGGCTGGATAATTAAAGTCCTTACATCCCCAACATTGGCAAGGTGGCTTACCAACTGAAGGTTATCCACTGTTTGGGTTGCTTTTTCTTTACCCCCTTTGACAATAAAGGTGAGCACCGAACCTGCCCCCTTAGGAAGGTATTTAGAAGCCAGTTCATAGTTTTCGTTCCCTTCAAGACCCGGATAATTTACAGACTCAACTTTTGGATGGTTCTGTAACCATTTTGCCAGTGCAATAGTATTTTGAACATGACGTTCAACACGCAAGGAAAGCGTCTCAAGACCCTGGATCAAAAGGAATGAGTTGAACGGGCTGATAGCAGGACCAAAATCACGCAATCCTTCGACGCGGGCTCTGATGATAAAAGCAATATTTCCAAAAGGGCCATCGGTTCCGAATACATCCCAGAATTTCAATCCGTGATATCCTTCAGAAGGTTCAGTAAAACCAGGATATTTTCCGTTACCCCAGTTGAAATTACCACCGTCAACAATCACACCGCCAATTGAGGAACCATGACCGCCAATCCATTTTGTTGCCGATTCAACCACAATATGAGCACCATGTTCCAATGGACGGAACAACGCTCCACCGCAACCAAATGTATTGTCTACAATAATAGGAAGATCATATTTCTTGGCAAGTTCTGCAAATTTTTCAAAATCGGGAACATTGTAACTTGGGTTACCGATGGTTTCAAAATAGATTGCCTTTGTCTTGTCATCGATCAGTGATTCAAAGCTGGCGATATCCAAATTGGCAGCAAAACGCCCTTCGATCCCCAGGTTTTTAAACGATACCTTGAACTGGTTGAATGTTCCGCCATAAAGGTATGGTGAGGTGACGATATTATCGCCTGATCCTGCAATATTGGTAATTGCAATAAACTGCGCTGCGTGACCCGATGAAACAGCCAATGCAGCAACACCACCCTCAAGGGCAGCAATCCGCTTTTCAAAAACATCGGTAGTTGGATTCATCAAACGGGTGTAGATATTTCCAAACTCCTTTAATCCAAAAAGGTTTGCGGCATGTTCCGCATTTTTAAACACATAAGAGGTTGTCTGGTAAATTGGAACTGCTCTTGAGAGCGTATCCTGATCGGGTGTGTGTCCCGCGTGAACTTGTAATGTTTCGAATTTTGGTGTACTTGTACTCATAATTGTTGATTTTTAAATTGTGTTTGTTATGATCGAATTTTTATTGATTATGTAATTTTAATTCTTGCTTTAGTTTCTGGCATTGCTAATTTAGTCAGTAATATAATTAACTAAGATCGGGTCTAAATTGTTTCAAAAAATTCACGGTGGATCGCCCTCACTGCCGGGATACGTTCATCGACACTGACCAGGAAGTAACTCACAATGGGGGAAGCTCCTGAACAACTCATTAAAACATTGATCCCATTTTTGGCTAGAGCAGTAAAGATACGGGCAGCAACTCCATAATTTTCAGCTATTCCGTTTCCAACGGCAGCCACTACGGCAATATCCTCTATAATTTGAACTTTGCCAACAACCGAAAGCTCAATGGCACTGACCAGCGCATAGGCTGTAGACAGATCTTTTTTAGCGATTAAAATATTAATTGAAATCTGTGAGGTTAGTACAGAGCTAATATTAATACCTGCAAGATGAAGCGCCGTTGTAACTTTTGCCAGAATTCCGGGCTTTGCACCAACTCCCGATCCTTTTAGTTTCAGGATTCCAAAATCATCACTAAAGGTAACGCTTTTAACAATTCCCGGGGAAATAATTTTTTCAGCACTCACAACAGAGCGTGGTTTATTCACATCCGAATCGCCATAGATATTAAAAATACGAATTGGAATATGGGGAGCACTTAAGGGTTCCACGGTGCGGGGATGGAGAATTTTAGCCCCAAAATAGGCCAACTCGGCAGCCTCATTATAGGTTAAACGTTCAATTTGCACCGGATTATCAACAGTTTTTGGGTCTGCACTTAAAAAACCATTCACATCTTTCCAGATATCCAGGGATGGGGCTCCAATGCATCGGGCAATCGCTGCCGCAGAATAATCGGACCCTCCCCTACCAAAAAGGGTGGTTTTACCATCAGTTGACAATCCATAAAAACCGGGTACAACATAAGTCATATCCCCCGAAAGTGCTTCACGTACCTTGGTCGTAGATTTTACAAAATCGACCGAGGCCGCTCCATACTCTCCATCGGTAACCAATCCAATCGACTCGGGGAGGGCTACCTTAGTTTCGATCCCGGCATTATTGAGGATTCCTGCCAGAAATACTGCCGAGATGCGTTCGCCATAAGCAAGCACATGATCCTCAAGCGCGGGGGAGGCATCTCCCGTAAGTGCAATACCATGAAGGTACCTTTCAAGTTCATCAAGAAGAACGGTAATTTCAGCAAGAATTGAATCTACCCCTTCCGAATTTTCAATATGTAAGGCCAGGGTCTCCCTTTTAAGATTCAATAAATACGCCGTTGTTTTTTTTGCGATATGTTCATCCTGACGCGCCTTATCCAGCACCTCAACCAGGTAATTTGTCACACCATAAAACGCAGAGACTACAATGACAACCGGTTGACGGTAATTTTTTATAATTTGTATAATTCGTCCGATATCCTCCTTACATTTAAGGCTGGATCCACCGAATTTAACGACAGCTTTGGGCATACTAATGCAAATTAAATGAAATAAAATAAACCAGGATTTGCTCAAAAGAGCATTTTGATGAAGCCTTCAAACAGGATTTACCCGCAGGAAGGCTATCGCATGGACATGGCGAGCATAGAAAATACAGAACGAAGAAAACCGGAAAAACATGGCTGTTCCCCTTGTGCAAAATTAACACGATAGATGTTTTCTGTTTTCATCCTGAATGCCCAGATAAAATAAATTTATTCTGCTGCAAACATAGTACGCAGAATTTAGATTTCCAAATATCATGGTAATTATTCTGAGATATTTCATGAAATTACTGTTCGGAATTGTTCTGAATTTTCTCTAAAAAAGCATTTGCCATGGTCTTTGCGCGAAATTTAGCCCGATCAGCAATAATTCCCTCAAAATTAAGATCAATAATTGTAATCCAGATATTGAGCCACTGAGTGAAATGGCTTTTGTCCAGGTTCATTTGGTAGTGCAAAGGAACGGGGTCGCCAAAATAATCGGGCCGACGCAATAAAACAGTATGCCAAAACCGGTAAAGTTTCTGATGGTGCAACTTCCATCGCCCTTCCAGTCGAACGTTAAAAACTGGTCCGATTACAGGATCCTGTTTAACCGCCTCATAAAAATGATCTACAAGAAATTCGATATCTTTTAACGTGGTAATATCTCTTTTCATCTTTTACAATTTATTTTCAAAATTCATGATTTTAACCTTATCAATCAAATTTTGAAGATTATATTTGATAAATATTTGTACGAAGCAGGTAAAACAAGTTAATAACAACACGACATATTTAATATAACCATGGTTATAAACGACTTAAAAGGGACCATTGAGTTAAGCAATGGCGTACAGATGCCTTACTTTGGATTAGGTGTTTTTAAGACACAGGATGGTGAGGAGGTAGAAAATGCGGTAAAATGGGCACTTGAAGCGGGATACCGCCATATTGACACGGCTGCCATATACAATAATGAACAGGGTGTTGGCAATGCAATAAAGTCGAGTGTAATTCCACGTAATGAGCTGTTCATTACCACGAAAATATGGAATGATGACCAGCGAAACGAAACCGTCATGGAGGGTTTTGAGCAGAGTCTGAAACTGCTTCAAACAGATTATGTTGATCTTTATCTGATTCACTGGCCTGTACAGGAGAAATACAGTAAAACCTGGAAAGTGATCGAAGAGATTTACCGTTCGGGCAGAGCCAAAGCAATTGGGGTAAGTAATTTTCTTCACCATCACCTTGAAGAATTATTTAGAACTGCAGAAATAAGGCCAATGATTAACCAGGTTGAGTGCCATCCCCATCTGGTTCAGCAGCCATTGATCGATTTCTGCCAGTCGAACCAAATTGTATATGAAGCATGGAGCCCGATAATGCGGGGAAAAGTAAATGGCATTCCTTTATTTTCAGAACTCTCAGAGAAGTATCATAAATCACCCGTTCAGATTGTGTTGCGTTGGGATTTGCAAAAGGGGATCGTAACGATACCGAAATCAGTTCATCAGGAGCGAATTAAGCATAATGCTGATATTTTTGATTTTGAGCTCTCTGCTGAGGACATCCTGCGGATTGATACGCTGGATCAGGATCGTCACTATGGCGCACATCCGGATAACTTTAATTTTTAATTCAACTATCTCACCGACGCATAACCTCCGGGGATGCCATGTTTGGAGAGTATAATCTGCCAGACCTGGAGACGTCTGGACCTGAACGCTGCGGCATATATAAGCAGGTAATATTTCCACATTCGAAAAAACTGATCAGTTACCTGACTCTTGAGTTGATCAAGGTTATTGACGAAATTCTCATACCATGCCATGAGCGTTTTATCGTAATCGTTCCCAAAATTGTGCCAATCCTCCATGACGAACAACTTTTCAAAAGAGCGGTTTAGTTGTGTCGCCGAAGGGACCATTCCATTGGGGAAAATATATTTATGGGTCCATGAATCGAGATTCTTAGATGATTCCATATGACCAATCGTATGAAGAAGAAATAATCCGTCATCCTGAAGACATCTGTTGGCCATGGTGAAGAATTTGTCATAATTCTTATATCCCACATGCTCAATCATCCCCACACTCACGATCCGGTCAAATTTTTCATTCATATCGCGATAATCCATAAGTCTGAAATCAACAGCCAGCCCTTTACACAATTTTCTTCCAAGCTCAATCTGTTCCCGCGAAACGGATATTCCAACCACCTTAACACCATAATTTGTGGCAGCAAATTTTCCAAACGGGCCCCATCCGCAGCCAATATCCAGTATTTGCATTCCGGGTCTAAGCTGTAACTTGCGACAAATTAATTCCAACTTATTCTCCTGAGCCTCATCCAGACTTTGTGCATCCTTCCAATAGGCACAACTATAGTTCATTCGTCGGTCGAGCATATTCTGGAAAAGATCATTGCCCAGGTCATAATGTCTTTTGCCAATAATAAAAGCCCTTCGTTTGGATTGAAAATTAAAAAGTCTGTCAAAAATCAACATGATAATCGTAGAGAGATTCAATCGGATCTTTTCATCAGCACGTGAAACTAATAGCTTATGAATCAATTCGTCAATTCGTTCTGAGTCCCACCACCCTTCCATAAAGGACTCTCCCAAACCTAATCCACCATCTGTAATCACTCTGCTGTAAAAGCCCTTGTTATAAATCCGGATATCCCAGGGATTAGTCCCGTTAATTTCAACTCCGGCTGTACTAAAAATCTCTTTTGTTAACTTCTCATAGTGGTTAATCATAACACTCCCTTTCGGTATTTAAAAATAAGATTAATTAAATCTCCTGTTCTGCCAAATTGATATGCAAAAAACCGACTCCATTAAAGTCAGAAAAAATCCACTTTAAATTCAGAAAAAAATTTTATTCCACCTGTGCCAGCAGTACAACATAGTTTTTACCGTATTTCTTCGCACATTTCGGACATGTTGTATACCACATATAAAATTTACCGGCATTAATCCTTCCCGATTTTGTGGTTTGTTCAAAATCCTTGCACCATTTTTCGGTTTCCCTGAAAGGGCCTTCATAAACCTTGAAAAAATAGTTGCCACTTAATTTAATATTCTCTGCACCAGGTATTTCCATATTAACAGCCAACAAAAGATTCATCTTCCATTTCGACTGATGGTCCGACAGGCACAGATAATCGGGATTAACCGCTCCCGATTTCAGTAATGTTTTATTGAATCGTTTCATTACACTTCCAAAATTAATTGGCATGTAAAAAAAAGTACAGACGCTATCCCTGATGAATTTTTTATTTTCCCACATCACAATTTTATCATCCCAGAGGGCGGGATCAAACTTTGGACAGCAAATTGGATCTGATTCTGATTGATTTGTCATAACAATCTCTTTTTTTAAAATCATTTATTATTCAAAAAAATAATCATAGTAATAAGAATCTGAATGATTTATGGCAATCAACTTTATTCGGCTATTAAAGTTACGATAAAAGTCATTAGGTAGTTAAGACAAAATCAATAATTTTAGCAAAAATTTAAATTCAATTTACCACTGTTATGAAAAACCTGTTTCTGCTTAGTTTAATTTTAATTCTGGCCGTCACTGTATCTGGACAAAAAGAGAGAGATCAGATCCAGGATCAATATAAATGGGACCTTTCTCACCTATACCCTAATGACAAATCGTGGGAAGAGGCTAAGAATATCCTGGTCGCAAAAATGGCTGGGATCGAACAATTTAAAGGGAAGCTTACCAAGTCATCTGCAAATCTACTGGCTTGCCTTGAATTTTCAACCACATTGGATAAAGAGGTCTCCAAACTTTTTTTATATACCAGTCTTAAGAGTGACCAAAACACCCGGGATTCGAAATATATGTCTATGCGTCAGAGTCTTGAACAAATATATGCGGATTACAGTACTAAAACAGCTTATATACAACCTGAACTCTTAACTGCAGATTGGAAAGATATTGAAGGATTTATAAATGAGCAAAAAGGGCTTGCGGTTTATAAGAAAGATCTATTTGACCTGTTTAAAAAGAAGGAGCATATTTTAACTGAACCCGAAGAGCAGATTCTTGCACGGTCATCCATGATATCTGGTGTAGCAAACGATATTTACGGCACCTTTAAAGATGCAGAGATGCCCGCTCCGGAAATCACCTTAAGCGATAATACCACACTTAAACTTACCAGTTCGGCATTTAATAAAATACGTACATCTGGCAACCGTGCCGATCGCAAGGTTGCATTTGAAGCATTCTGGAAAAATTTCGATAAGTATAAAGCGACCTACGGTCAGATGCTTTACGGAAATGTAAAAGAGCACATTTACAATGCTCAATCACGCAAATATGGGTCAGCGATCGAAGCTTCACTCACAAGCAACGATATTCCTGTAGCTGTTTACCAGAGTTTGGTAGATAATGTGAATAAAAATCTCCCTGCCTTTCACAGGTATCTGGCAATAAAAAAACGGATGCTTGGCGTTGACACCCTGAAATATTATGATTTATATGCTCCGGTTGTGAAAAATGTAGAGTTAAAATACAGTTATGACGAAGGTCGGAAACTCGTTCTGCAAGCACTGGCTCCACTTGGAAATGATTACGTTGAAACGGTAAATAAAGCGATGGATGAACGCTGGATGGATATCTATCCCAATACAGGAAAGCGTTCCGGAGCCTATTCCAACGGTGGTGCATACGATGTGCACCCGTATATCCTGTTAAATTACGACGACTCCTATTCTGCGGTCAGCACTTTGGCTCACGAGCTGGGTCATACCATGCAAAGTTATTATTCGAACAAGAGTCAACCTTACCCGCTCGCCAGCTATAAAACATTCGTGGCGGAGGTTGCTTCAACCTTTAATGAGGTCTTACTTTTTAATTACATGATTAAAAATGTGAAAGATGACGATATCAGATTATCATTACTCATGAATTGGCTCGATGGTTTTAAAGGTACCCTTTTTAGACAAACACAGTTTGCAGAGTTTGAGAAAAGAATCCATGAAGAGGTTGAAAATGGTAAGCCACTAACGGGTGATTATCTATCAGAGATCTATGGAGATATACTTCGCAAATACTATGGAAACGACCAGAAATCGTGTGTCGTGGATGATTATGTAAAAATAGAATGGGCCAATATCCCCCATTTCTACATGAATTTTTATGTCTTTCAATACAGCACATCCTTTACTGCATCGATCTCTCTTGCAGAAAAAGTGATGAATAAGGAACCCGAAGCGCTGGACAGATATCTCAAATTCCTCGGTGCCGGTGGTTCAGATTATCCGATCAATCTGCTTAAGGATGCCGGTGTAGATATGACCTCTTCGGTTCCATTTGATAAAACCATAGTGGCAATGAATAAGGTAATGGACGAAATTGAAACGATTCTCAACAGAAAAGGGAAGAAATAACTATTTATCTGCGGCTGGCGGCTGGTGACTGGCGATGGGCACTCGTTAATTGGCGATGGGGCAAAATGCGATTAGAAAAAATCCCAGGAAAGGGTAACCATTGTTCAATAAGAAGGCTGAGTTTTTCTAACATAAAAAAAGTTTAATGAAAATATTTTCATTAAACTTTTTTAAATGTTACCCCTGACCTGACAGATTCTTTTTGTTCTGAAATTTACAAGCTGCAAGGTGCCAGTTGCCTGCTTCCGTTTTAGACATTAAACCTAAAGTGCATAATATCGGCATCCTGAACAATATACTCCTTACCTTCAATGGCTATTTTTCCCGCATCGCGGCAGGCAGATTCAGATCCAAGTCTCATATAGTCATCAAATTTAATTACTTCGGCACGAATAAATCCTTTTTCGAAATCGCTGTGAATGATTCCTGCCGCCTGAGGTGCCTTGATTCCTTTAATAAATGTCCATGCCCTGGTCTCAATTTCACCTGTAGTAAAATAGGTCTGCAGATTAAGTAATTTATAAGCCGAATGAATCAGTTTATTTACTCCGGGTTCATCAAGTCCCAGATCCTCGAGAAAGAGTTGTTTCTCCTCATAATCCTCCAAGCTTGCGATATCAGCCTCTGTGGCCGCTGCAATAATCAGGATTTCTGCATTCTCGTCTGCAATTGCAACAGAAAGTTGTTGTGTAAATTTATTCCCTTTTGATGCCGAGGCCTCATCAACATTGCAAACATACAAAACCGGCTTTTTTGTCAGTAAAAAGAAATCGTGAATCAGCGACTCTTCATCTTCGGTTAACACAACGGTGCGGGCACTTTTGCCGGTCAGCAATACCGATCTGATCCGTTCTGCTGTTGCGACCGTTTTTTGAGCAATCTTATCATTTCCTACCTTTGCCTGCTTCTGAAGTTTTGCAATCCGAGACTCAACAGTTTCAAGATCTTTTAATTGTAACTCAATATCAATAACCTCTTTATCCCTGACCGGGTTAATTGAGCCATCAACATGGATAATATTTTCATTTTCGAAACAGCGGATTACATGGATTATGGCATCAACTTCACGGATATTGGCTAGAAACTGATTCCCAAGTCCTTCCCCTTTACTTGCCCCTTTTACTAATCCGGCAATATCCACAATCTCAACAGTTGTTGGAATTATCCGTTTAGGTTTATCTATCTCCGCCAGTTGTATGAGCCTTTTATCAGGTACAGTAATTACACCAACATTGGGTTCTATAGTACAAAAGGGGAAGTTTGCAGCCTGCGCCTTTGCATTCGACAAACAATTAAAAAGTGTCGATTTTCCAACATTGGGAAGCCCGACGATGCCACACTGTAAAGCCATTATATATTCTGTATATTTTAGTTCGGCAAAATTACTATTTTAGCTGACAATTAAAACTTAACTGATACAACTGCTACTTTATAAGATTACAGTAACGTATTTTGACCATTTTCTTGTTAACCCAAAGCTGAATTTAAAACTGACCATGGAATTAATTAAATTCCGGAAGTGCTTCTGCTCAATCATACCATCTTTAATTTTCTTATAATCAAATAACTAACAGAACATACAATCTAAAATTAATATGATGAGAACCAAATATTATTTAATTTTGGCTTTTAGCCTATTCTCTTTTTTCGGGTTTACCCAGGACCGGATTATCAAAATAAACAATGATACAATCACCTGTAAGATCAAGGAGATTGGTGATGATGAGGTAAAATACACGCAAAAGGAGTTTAAAGAGGATGTAATTTTTGGGATCGATAAAAATAAAATCAACCGGATTGTCTTTAGTGATGGCAAGGAACTGATTATTAAAAATTCGATGTTCGATTTGGCCCAATATAACAATCAGCATAAAAATGGATTTAAAGTGGGGTTTTTATCCCCCTTATTCGGAGCTACAAATTTCACTTTTGAACACAGTCTCAAACCAGGGAGTAGCATTGAAGCAACTTTGGGGATTATAGGTTTAGGAACGGATTTAGGAGGTAATAAAGCTGCCGGATTATATCTTAAATTTGGCTATAAATTCATTAAAAGTCCTGATTTTTATAATAAAGGTACCCGTTTTGACCACATACTTAAAGGAGGTTATATAAGGCCTGAGATTTCATTTTCGAATTATAGCATAAATTCAGAAATGGGATTTACAAATTCCGGTGGCCCCAAAGTGACCAATACAATATTTGCATTAATGCTAAACATGGGTAAGCAATGGGTTTTTAGTGACCGTTACTTAATTGATTGGTTTGCCGGGCTTGGTTATGGCGTTGGAGACCCCAAACAAAATGTTGTATGGCATTATGCCTTTGTAGGCGGAGTTCCCGGTTTTCGGTTGGCATTAACAACAGGAATTAGAATTGGTGTTCTTTTTTAACATTAAACCTTTTGTAGAAAACCGAGTCTGAGAATCATTAAATCTAACAACGGTGATCGCAGATCATGGAGTTAAACGAAAAGGATCTTATTGCCGGTCTTAAATCTGAAAACGGCAGAGAACAGGCATTTCAAATTCTGGTAAACACTTACCAGCAAAGGCTCTATTGGCATATCCGCAAAATTGTGATTAATCATGATGACACCGATGATATTCTGCAGAATGTTTTTATCAAGGTATGGAACAATGTTGATGGATTCAGAGAAGACTCCTCCCTGTTCACCTGGTTGTTTAAAATCGCAACCAATGAGTCGTTAACCCATCTTCAAAAAGAGCGGAAACATTCCACTTCATCGATGAGCGAGATGAGCAACCAATATCTTGCAGAGTCACTTGAATCGGATGTATATTTTGAAGGAGATGAGATTGAGCGAAAATTTCAATTAGCCATACTTCAGCTTCCCAATAAACAGCGAATCGTTTTCAACATGAAATACTTTGATGAAATGAAATATGAACAGATTTCGAAAGTACTAAATACTTCAGTCGGAGCCTTGAAGGCCTCCTATCACTTTGCAGTTAAAAAAATAGAAGAGTTTTTAAAAGAAGATCATACCAGGTAATTAAACCTTTTGCGATTATTCATGTCTAAAAGTCGTAAGAAAATGAAAATAAAAGATAACGATATTGAAACCAGGTTCAGTGGCAATAAGAGAGATAATCCTTTCCGGGTCCCTGAAAACTACTTTGAAAACTTTGCTGAACGACTTGAGGTCAGGATCAGAAAAGAGCAAGAGGTAAATGAAAAGAAATCGTTGTACATCATCTTGAAGCCCTTTCTTACCATGGCAGCAAGTTTTGTACTGATCCTTTTAGTGCTCTATATCCCTTACCGGAAGTACTATCTGGCAGAGAGCAGGAATATAGTTCATTATAAATCTGATATTGATTCTTTCGATTCAGCGGGTTCAATCCCACGGGCTCTGATCTCCAATTTCTCTGAGGAGCAATTTATGTCTGCTTTTTCAGATATGGAACAGACAGAGTCTGGAACTTTATCTTCGGAAAATCTTGCTGACTTTATCGCAGCCAATTACAATGACTACGAAATTGCGGCAAACAATTAAATAGAGATTCAAATTTATGAAAACCAAGATCTTATTAATAATTCTGGGAATCTTTTCAATTACAGCAATGGCACAACGTCATTTTGATCCTCAGACACTTGAGGCAATTAAAACAAAAAAAATTGCCTTTCTGACCGAACAAATTGGCCTCACTTCGCAGGAAGCCGAAAAATTCTGGCCAATTTATAATGAACTTGACAAACAGCGGTTTCTTATTATGGATCATAAACGGGAACTTGAAGGGAACTGTGAACAGCTTAAACCAGGAATGAGCGAAACCGAATTTAGGAAGTTGGCTGTTGAGATGGCATCAATGCATTCCAAAGAGGGTAAATTAATTGAAGAGTACAATTTAAAACTCCTGAATGTTCTTCCTGCAGAAAAAGTGGTTAAACTTTATCTGGCAGAAGGAAAATTCAGAACCACCTTAATGCGGGAATTTCGTAAGAGTCAACAGGATAAAAAAGAGATTGAGACAAAATAGATTCGACAAGTGTTTAGTTTAAGTAGTAGTTTAGTTTAGTAGTTTTGGTAAAGAGGTTGTCCTAAATCATTGATTTAGTGACAGCCTCTTTTTTTAGTGTATTAGCCGTCAGCGTATTGGACTAACAGACAATTATTTACATCCTTTCAACTATTATAAATCTTAAGATCCATGCCTCATAGTCCAATTGCCTCAAAGTCTAGTTACCAAATAGTCAAATTACCGAATCAATAACCCTTAAGTAAAACGACCATTTCATCGGTAGCAACAAGCACCTGTTCACCGGACTCCATGTTCTTCAGATTAATCATCCCTTTTTCAATTTCTGATTCTCCTGCCAAAGCCACAAATTTTATCCCTTTACGATTGGCATAATTCATCTGCTTCTTCATTTTATCAGAATCGGGATAGATTTCACTACTGATTCCTTCTTTTCTTAAAGTGGCCAAAATCGGAAGGCAATATTTTTCCTCTTTATCCCCAAAATTAACAAACATCACCCGGGAGGCGGAAACTGCATCCTTTGGAAAGAGATCAAGTTGAGACATCACATCATAAATACGGTCTGCACCAAACGAGATCCCGACACCTGAAACACCCGAGAGTCCGAAAATTCCTGTGAGATCATCATATCTGCCACCTCCTGTTATAGAACCTATTTCAACATCCTTCGATTTTACTTCAAAAATTGCTCCGGTATAATAATTAAGTCCTCTGGCGAGGGTTAAATCGAGTTCTACTTCAGCTTCAATTTTCATGGATGCCAGATAATCAAAGATTAAACGCATCTCCGCTATCCCTTTAACCCCAATGGCAGAGTTAGCGATAACCGTTTCAATCTGATTTAATTTCTCAACATTATCGCCACTAAGATTTATTATGGGTTGAAGTTTATGGATCGCTTCAGAGGCGACCCCTCTTTGAAGTAACTCTTCATTCACTTTCTCTATTCCTATCTTATCCAGCTTGTCAATAGCAACAGTAATATCAATAATCCGGTCAGCCTCACCGATGGTTTCAGCAATCCCCGCAAGAATTTTACGATTATTAATCTTTACAACGACCCTCAAGCCAAGATTACAATAAATCTGGTCAACAATCTGAATTAGCTCAACCTCATTGAGCAACGAATCAGAACCAATAATATCGACATCACACTGGTAAAATTCGCGGTAACGTCCCTTTTGAGGCCTATCGGCACGCCAGACCGGCTGAATCTGGAAACGACGAAAAGGAAAAACAATATCATTTTGATTTTGAACAACATACCTGGCAAAAGGAACTGTCAGATCGTAACGAAGTCCTTTTTCCGAAATCTTTGTTGTAAGTTTTGAGCTGTTTTGTTGCACTAATTCACCGGAATCGACACCTGAAAGGTAGTCTCCGGAGTTCAGGATCTTAAATAAAAGCTTATCACCCTCCTCGCCATATTTACCCATCAACGTAGAAAGATTCTCCATCGCAGGAGTCTCAATTTGCTGGAATCCATAGATTTGGAAAACCCGCTTTACGGTATCGAATATATAATTTCTCCTTGCCATTTCATTGGGAGAGAAGTCTCTGGTTCCTTTGGGTATTGATGGTTTCTGTGCCATTGGTATGTTATATTTTGAGCTGCAAAGTTAGGGAATATTCCCAAAATACATCGGCATAAAAGCGTGCACCCCCATTCTGAACAAGAAAACCAACACGAAATAACCGATAAACTGAACCTCCGATTCATTAAAGGATACACCACCAGGTGCAAAAGTTTGGATTGAATTCGTATTTTTGTACCCGTTGTTAAAATATGATTACGATGTTAAGGGAAGATTTCGATCAGTTAATAAAAATTCACGGCTATGTCAACAAGCCAATTGCACCGGCATTGGATCTTGTTGCGGAGATTCAAAAAATAAAAAAGGAAAAAAACGCAGTAATACTGGGCCATTATTATATAACTCCGGAACTTCAGGACATCTCTGATTTCCTTGGAGACTCTCTGGCTCTTGCCCAGCAAGCCCAAAAAACGGATGCTGATATGATTCTGTTTGTCGGAGTTCATTTTATGGGAGAGACTGCAAAAATTCTCAATCCAGGCAAAAAAGTAATTGTTCCGGATCTCAACGCCGGCTGTTCCCTTGCCGAATCGGCACCAGCAGATCTGTTTCAGGCATTTAAATCGCAACATCCAGACCACAAGGTTATATCTTATATTAATTGTTCCGCAGACATTAAGGCACTCTCAGATGTTATTGTGACCTCCTCCAATGCGATGAAAATTGTTGAATCGTTTCCAAAGGATCAACCATTAATATTTGCACCCGATAAAAACCTGGGTAATTATATCAATTCGGTGACTGGTCGCCAGATGGTGTTATGGGATGGTGCCTGCATGGTTCATGAGAAATATTCACTCGAGAAGATCGTAACATTAATGGATCAACATCCCAAAGCCCTATTTATTGCCCACCCCGAATGTGAACAACAGGTGCTGTTGGTAGCCGATTTCATTGGTTCGACAACGGCATTACTGAATTATGTGGCAAATAATGGTGCAACTGAATTTATCGTAGCGACAGAAAGTGGAATTCTTCACCAGATGCAAAAGAACTGCCCCGGAAAAACATTTATTCCTGCCCCGTCAATCGATTCAACCTGCGGCTGTAATGACTGCAGTTTCATGAAATTGAATACGATTCAGAAATTATACCTGGCCCTTAAATATGAAAGGCCCGAGATAATTCTTGATCCATTAATATTAGAAAAGTCAAAAATCCCGATCCTTAGAATGCTTGAACTCTCAATTTGATGGGATGCGAATGGCAAAAAACGCCGGTTATGAATACAGTTAACCAAATCTGATCACCGAATCAAATCTCTTGCTGCCAGTAGCCAGCAGCCAGTCGCCAGTCGCCCGATTTTCAGTTACTCAATAACGGTAGTCCAGCCATATGGATCAGGTTCAAGGCCATACTGTATTCCCTGAAGTTTTTCGTAAAGCTGAACGGTAATCTTGCCTGGCTCTGATCCAAAAAGGTACTCTTTATCCTGATCCGCATCAAAAATTCTTTTGATTGGTGAGATCACTGCAGCTGTTCCACATGCACCAACTTCATCGAATTCTGAAAGTTCTTCGACGGTTACCTGACGCTCTTCGACCTTCATCCCCATATCGGTAGCTAATTGCCGTAAGCTCATATTGGTGATTGAAGGTAAGATGGATTCCGATTTCGGGGTGATATAGCTATTCCCCTTGATTGCAAAGAAATTTGCCGGTCCGCACTCATCAATATATTTCTTTTCGCGTGCATCAAGATATAAAACCGCTGAGAATCCCTCCAGATGGGCCCGATGACCGGCCAGCATACTTGCGGCATAATTACCACCTACTTTAATCTTGCCCGTACCCAGCGGTGCTGCACGATCGTATTCCCGGTATATCACCAGGTCGGTAGCCTTAAACCCCTCTTTAAAATAGGGTCCCACAGGCATAACGATTATTGTAAATAAATATTCGTCTGAGGGTTTAACTCCAATCTGGGGTCCTGTCCCGATAAGTAGCGGGCGAATATATAAGGAGGCACCAGATTCGAAAGGGGGTACATATCCTTGATTGAGTTGCACAACTTTTTGAACAGCATCTGTAAATAATGAGGTTGGAACTTCTGCCATCATAATTCCCTGAGCAGAACGTTGCATCCGCTTTGCATTCTCATCCATCCTGAAAACACGAATCTTACCGTCCTTACCCCTGAATGCTTTAATGCCTTCGAATGACTCTTGTCCATAGTGCAGGCATGTTGCCCCAATATGCATTGAAACATGCTCGTCGGTAGTTACCTCTATATCACTCCATTGCCCATTTCGATACCAACTACGAACAATATAATCCGCTCTGCTGTACCCAAATCCAAGATTTTTCCAGTCTATTGTTTCCATATGATAAATTTAGCCTCAAATTCTGACCGCTAAAATACAAATAATCCTTTAACAGTTGGATCCTAAGCCCAACAAAGTGTTGAAATCACTCTATTTATAACAATAGCATCCAATGAGCATGCTTGTAGAATTACAAACCCAAATGACAATAAATCCATGCGTATTCGATCTGGCCATTAAAAATAAATTATTAACAGCTGAAATACTTCACTTTAAATAAACCAACAAACTGTTAAACAACTTTACAAAACTTTAGTTAACTTTATCCGGATTAATAGACCCTTAAAGGTTTAAAGTTCGGCACCTGAATTTATCGTTAATTCTTCTATATTGTTAAACTAACCTGATACAATGAAAGACGAAACCAAAGCTGAGTATAAAAATCTGAGTTTTCGAAAAACGGTTGTTCCCAGAGATACAATGACAGTTACAGACATTATTAAATCAATCGGTCATTTTAAATCGCACGACATTGAGGCTGCCACAATGCTGGTGGAAGATCGGCTAAAAAATGGTGATGGATGCGGGTATCAGTTCTGTTTCCTTGAAGTTGAAGGGAGAACAATAGGCTTCGGATGTTATGGAGAAATACCCCGTACGGTTAAGAACTATGACCTGTATTGGCTGGCAGTCCATAATGATTTTAGAGGAAAGGGATTTGGACGGATGCTACTTGAGAAAATTGAGGCTGATATCAAAAAACGTTCCGGCAGAGGAATTTACGCCGAATCATCCAATAACGAGCACAGTGCTCAAACAATTGAATTCTACAAAGAAAATGGTTATCTGCAGATTTCAGTTTACACGGACTACTATGATATACAGGATGACAAAGCGACATTTTTTAAAAAACTTTAATTTATTAGCCGATCAGACCTCCTCATAACTGATATCCTGAACAGCTGATCCATTAAATTTTCGGGGCTGCCTTCCCGTTTTCCAGATTCTGATTAGCTCTGAGAGACCATTTAACATTAACAGGGCCCCAAGAAAAGGGAGAATCGTTTCGGCACTTTTAAAAGGGTCGGTAAGTAAAAATATGCCGCTACCACAAGTCAATAATCCAATAACCAGAAAAATCCATGCCCATACCGATCGGGAGAGTGATCCAAGAGCACCTGTTAATTGTATAAATCCCATTATCAATAAAATAATACCAATAAAAATCATGAATATCTTAATCATTACCGATGGCGCGGTTATAAATACACTCCCGAAAAGGATATTCATAATTCCCTGAGCAGACCACATCCCCTTGGAAAGTTTCCCCTTTCGCAGGTTTGAAACAATCAATGTGATCAGCCCACTTAACAAAAGCATCCCTCCAATTACAACCATAACTGTTTTCATGGTTAATCCGGGAATAAAAAGGAATACTCCACCGGTTATGATAGTCGAAATACTGCGGGATACAGAACCTTTCGAACCTGAAACAAATAAATTTGCCATATTTATTAAGCGTGATGTTGATTCAATTAATTTGAGAATTCCGCTTCATTAAGGGTTATTTTTAAAATCACAACAAGAGATTAACCGCTGTTGATCTTTTCGGAGAACGAAATTAGTGCAAAAAAGATGATTATTTGATTATTTCATCTGTGATTCTGATTTTTTTAGAAAATCAGTTAAATTTGCCAGCTGAAACCTAAAGTTATTTAAAACAGATTATGGGACGCGCATTCGAATATAGAAAGGCCAGAAAAATGAAACGCTGGGGCTCGATGGCCCGCACGTTCACTAAAATTGGAAAAGAGATTGCAATAGCAATAAAGTCTGCCGGGCCTGATCCCGCGGCAAACTCTCGTCTTCGTGTTTTAATGCAGAATGCCAAAGCTGCCAGTATGCCAAAAGAGAATATCGAGCGGGCAATAAAAAAGGCAACATCGAAGGATCAGACCGATTATAAGGAGGTCGTGTACGAAGGTTATGCCCCATTTGGGATCGCAGTGCTTGTTGAAACAGCAACCGATAATACCACACGAACGGTAGCAAATGTTCGCAGTTATTTCAACAGAACCGGTGGTTCACTCGGAACTTCAGGGTGTGTTGAATACATGTTTGAACACAAATGTCTCTTCAAAGTTAAGAGTAAAGAGGGTATAGATCTCGAAGAACTCGAATTTGAGATGATCGACCTGGGTGTTCAGGAGGTTTTTGCAGAGGAGGACAACATTATTATTTATGGTGATTTTGAAGCGTTCGGTCCGATACAGAAATATATCGAAGAGCATGACTTTGAAATTGTAAATGCTGAATTTGAACGAATTCCAACAGAACTGAAGGAACTAAACGAAGAGCAGATCGCTGCAGTGGAGAAACTTCTGGAAAAATTAGAAGAAGACGAAGACGTTTCAAATGTTTATCATAACATGAAGGATTAAAAATATTTCAAAATCTATTAAAATTTAACACTTTTTTATTTTCATATTTCAAAATATAGTCTTATATTTGTGACATAGAAATCAGGTAGATTTCAAAAATATTTAAGAAACCCTTTCACCAGTTGAAAGGTTATTTAGGTTAGGTTTAGGTTAGGTAGAGCAAGGAGTCATTCGACTCCTTGCTTGTTTTTATACAGTTGCTATTGCCCCTCCTCCAAAAGCATTTTTTTCCCTTTCTCCAGATTGTCATGTTGTAAGGATGTTAATTTAGGATACTCTATTCCCAAAGAACTAAGTCTTTCAACAATAATCTGGCTTACCACAATCTGCATAAACCATTTGTGATCTGCCGGTATAACAAACCATGGAGCCACAGCCGTCGAGGTATGAAAGAAAGCCTGTTCATAAGCTAAATGGTAATCATCCCAGTATTTGCGCTCCACCACATCCCGATCCGAGAATTTCCAGTTTTTTTCAGGATCCTCTATCCGCTTTAAGAATCGCCTCTTTTGTTCCTCCTTCGAAACATTGAGAAAGAATTTGAGGATAAGTGTACCATTGTTGGTGAGATATTTCTCAAAATTATTAATATCATTGTATCGCTGAAGCCACAAGGAATGATCCGGTGCAACTTTGCTGTAATCGATCGGAAGCTTTTGACTCGCAAGAATCTCCGGATGTACACGCGTTACCAGCACCTCCTCGTAATAGGAACGGTTAAAAATACCAATATCACCCTTTGCAGGAGTTGCTTTCATACAGCGCCACAAATAAGCATGATCAAGCTCTTCGGCAGAGGGAGCTTTAAAACTGGTCACATTACACCCCTGAGGATTTATTCCCGACATCACATGTTTTATCGTGCTGTCTTTTCCGGCGGCATCCATTGCCTGAAAAATGATCAGCAACGAAAATTTATCCTGCGCATAGAGCACATTCTGGATCTCAGACAACCGTTCAACCCCATGTTTTAGCGCCTCTTCTGCGCTATTTAGACTGCTGTACGAATTTTTATCATCCGTACTGAAATCCGAAAGCTTTTTACTCCGGTCCGAAGGAAAAAGGTATTTATTATAATCCATGGCTGAAAAAATTAAATGATGAATATTCAAGGTTCATTTTTGAATTAACAAACGATTAAAATTAAGCATTTATATTGATGAAATACTGCTAAATTATTCGTAAAACTTACCACTAAAACTGCCTCCCATTTTTACTTATCTTTGTCCGGAGTTCGTAAAAAATCATTGAATGTTAGATCAAAAAACGATTTGTGCCATTTCGACCCCCCCTGGTATTGGCGGGATAGCGGTCATCCGTATTTCGGGGAAAGATGCGTTTGCTTTTACAGATAAAATCTACAAGTCACCCAAAACCGGGAAAAAGCTTACCGATCAGCGTGCCAACACGCTTCATTTTGGAATCATTCAATCGGAAGATAACCTGATCGACGAAGTGGTCGTTGCACTCTTTAAAGCCCCCCACTCCTTCACCGGCGAAGATATTGTTGAAATCTCCTGTCATGGTTCAGTTTACATTCAGCAGCAGATCCTTCAGCTTTTAATCTCGTGTGGTGCCCGGATGGCCCGACCAGGCGAGTTCACCCAACGAGCCTTTCTCAATGGTAAGATGGATCTTTCACAGGCCGAAGCGGTGGCAGACCTGATTGCATCGGGTAATGGGGCGGCTCACAAAATGGCACTAAATCAAATGAGGGGTGGATTCTCGCGTGAGATAAACCAGTTGAGGGGTGAATTACTCCGGTTTGCTGCCCTGGTTGAACTTGAACTTGATTTTGCCGAGGAGGATGTTGAATTTGCAGACCGCACCTCATTAATCGAACTCTCAACGCGAATTGCAAATCTGCTTCAGCGACTTACCGAATCGTTCCGTTTGGGCAATGCGATTAAAAACGGGATCCCCGTTGCCATTATCGGTGAGACAAACGTGGGGAAATCGACTCTGCTCAACGCGCTACTCAATGAAGATAAGGCAATCGTTTCGGATATTCACGGCACCACCCGTGATGTGATTGAGGATGTTGTAAATATTGGTGGGACATTGTTCCGCTTTTCCGACACCGCCGGAATCCGCGATACGTCAGATGTCATAGAAACGATGGGAATCGAACGGAGCTATCTTCAACTTGGAAAGGCAGATATCGTTTTGCTGGTTACCGATTTGAGCAGGTCTGTGGAACCGATCCTGGAGAGGATTCAAAAAATCCGGGAAAAGATCTCCGATCAGCATTTGATCATTATTGCCAATAAGGTTGATATCGCCTCAGAGGAGGCCAGGAATCAATTATCGCAGTATCCATTACTTCCCAATGAATCGTTAGTTTTTATTGCAGCGAAAAGCCGGGAAAATCTGGAACAGCTGATCCGCATCATGGCCAATTCAATCAACCTCGCTCCTGCCGGTTCGGAGGATATCATTGTATCGAATATGAGACACTTTGAAGCCCTTTCCCTGGCCTTAGACGCCATAAAGCTTGTAATTGAAGGGTTACATTCCGGTATAACAGGTGATTTTCTGGCACAGGATATTCGGGAGTGCCTCCATTATCTTGGGGAGATAACCGGTGAAATAACTACCGATGAGACACTTGGATATATCTTTAAGAATTTTTGTATCGGAAAGTAACCACCCATTAACAACAAAATACAAAACATTTAATAAACCACTTAAAAGCCTTGTTTTCAGGGCTTTTTTTATGCCTTAAATTAATATTTATTAATGGTTAACATTGGTTGTTGATGAATTATTTGTACCTTTTTTGTACCTCAAAGCGGTCAAATTGGTATTTTTCACCTCAAACGGTGTTTTTCAGGGCTATTTACCTGACACTTTTAAACACTTTAGAATACGTTAAAACACTTTAGTACAGATGAGTTCAATTATAGATAGGCACAAAGGATTTGTCAGCATTGCGGTAAAGAGTTCACAACCCGAACCACTAAACCCTGTACGGTTCGCATAAATGCAACAGTGCAGCCTATAAAACCAAATTAAGGGCTATAAAAGTTGAGGGAAACAATAAGATAACCCATCGAACCAAAACCCAGCCTATTGAGAATCTGAAAGTCAAAGAGTTTTTATCTTTTCGGGACGTTTCAAAATTGATCGGCTGTTCCCGTCAAAATGTTTACCTCCTTATAAAAGCTGGGAAATTGAAAGCGACGAATATTTTAGAAAATAAATTTAATAAGGGAAAAACAGGAGGTTTGTAGGTCTCATTTGATCTTAAATATTTTAGTTACTTGCAAAAATAATTGCTTTTTCAACCTCGAAAAGCTGTTTTGAAAACTGACGCAAATTAGACTTATTATTAAAACAGCGACGTCTATTTAGAAAATGCATACACCTGTTATGAAAAATAATACAATTGATATATCACAAAAGATAATCAATTTAAATATATATAAACGATTATATATTAACGATATAATGTCTTTATTTGTGCTTGTAGCTGTAAATGTCGAATAAAAGGATTGATTACTATTATATTGATAAAACAGTTACCTGCCTGATTTTCTTTTTGGATTATTAATTTTTACAGGATCTTGACGAGTATCAAAAATATCCGTTATCAAAATACCTTCTTTAACTTGTCTGTACACAATTTTATAATTGCCTTCAACTAAATATCGATGCACTTGTCCCAAGTGTTCTAAATTTTCTTCAATCTGACCTGGATCGGGATGTTTAATAAGTTGTTTAGTTGATTTGAAAATATTTGATTTAATTTTTCTTGCAACCGTCATACTCGTATTTTCTTTGTAATACGTAAATATGTCAAACAAAATCCCGGATGAAAAATCGGACCAAATAATTTTCATTATACTACCAGCTTTCAGATTCTATTTCTAATTGATCTTGTGATTTAAATCTGCCGGCGCTATAATCTTCATTGGATTTTTTTGCTCTGTCTACTAATTGTTTTTTAGTCAATGGCTTTAATGTTGCCGTTTTTTGAGCTTTAACAGAATTAATGGTTACTTCAATTTTATTAAATATCCTTTCATCTTGAAGGCTAATCAAGTATCCAATAGCATTTAACTTTCTTGTTTGCAAATCCATAATCATCAAATTTTATACAAAGATACAAATCTAAAAACACAAATGATCTGGCCAGAGGCGTGATTATTAATCTTGCAGGTAACTTGTTCAAGTGTTTATACTTAATACTTCCATATCTGGATGGATTTACACAATTTGAGTGATTTTCAATATCTAATTCCCGAAATTTCTTTTTAATTTTGTTTATCCCTTCCGCTGCGGGTTTTAAATAAAACCCCAAAATCAAGATCTTTTATGCCCCAAAATATCGGAAGTGAAAAGGTTTATTGAGAATAATTCCAGAGATCGATAGTGAGAATTAAATAAATGAGTGAAAAACAATATTATCTTTTACTGTGATTTACCTGAATTCGATTTAGGCGTTGAATGGTTAAAATCGCTTACATTTTTTCGCCGGTATTTTAGAAAGGCTTATTTCCGGTTAAAAATAAATCTGTTATATTCAAATACTTTCTTGAAACGGTTTGTGTATATTTACATAATCAGAAACCTAAATACCTAAAGATGAAATCTATTTATCTAACCCTTTTCCTTTTGTTGACTTTTTCTGCGTTTTCTCAGGATAAAAAAAAAAATCTATTGACGATGCTTATTATTCGCCAAAAATGAGCCTAAAAGAAATGACAGTGCTTGCTGACAAATCGTAAACAGACCATATTATAACCTGTTTGGACAATTACCATAAAGAGCGGATGATTGCCTTTGGTTTTAGGGCTACTGGGTCTATTTTGACTATTGTATCTACTCAGTTTGAGGAACAAGGTAAAAAATATGCTTTATTAATCGGCTCAGGTGTTTTGGGGTTAGTTAGCTTTGTTTTGTACATTGACGCTGAAAAGTGGATAAGCCGGAGAAGACTAACTTTTACTGGGGAAAAACTTTCTTACCGATTTTAAAACCTGAAAAATGAAAATTAGCAGCATTCTCCTTTTGCTTATTTCTATATCGTTATTGTGCTTTTCAGATCCTAAGGAAGTCCCAAATAAAACCTTTAAAATTATTGTTATTAATAACCTGACAGCCGATGAAAACTTTCAATTAGTTGGTAGAACATTAATAGACAATGATTACCAAATTCACTAGTGTCTCTTAAAAATAGTTAAATACTTCTGTAAAATACTCATAATCAATATCATTATTACCAATAACCTTGTCGGCCTTTTGAAATGGTTATATTTGTTTGAAACCATAAAGTCAGGTAGACATGAACCAAGGCAAATAT
>CANJNY010000032.1 GCA_947475715.1 Prolixibacteraceae bacterium | reverse complement strand
TAGTAACAACAATTTATGACATGCGTTATCTCGACCCCAAAAATGATTTGACCTTTAAGCGGATTTTTGGCGAACATCCCCATCTGCTTAAAAGCTTCCTCAACGCCGTAATGCCACTGACGGAGGATAATAAAATTGTTTCGCTCGAATACCTGCCTGCCGAACTGGTCCCCGAAATCCCGATATTTAAAAATTCGATCGTCGACGTGCGGTGCATGGACGAAAAAGGTCAACAATTCATCGTCGAGATGCAGATGCTTTGGACCGACGGATTCAAAAGCCGCGTCCTTTTCAACGCCTCAAAAGCCTATATCAAACAGGTAGGCAAAGGGATTAAGTACAAGGGATTGCAACCTGTTTACTCGCTGAATATCATCAACGAAAATTTTGACAAAAAGTCGGAGAATTATCTGCACCATTATAAGATTATTCATACCCTGGAGAGTGAAAAAGTCATCGAAGGGCTTGAATTCATCTTTATTGAACTTCCTAAATTCACGTCCAAAAAATTTACAGACAAGCGGTTACAGGTGTTATGGCTACGCTTTTTATCGGAGATCAGCGATCAGCAGGAAGGGATATCCTCCGATTTTCTGGATGTTCCTGAACTTAAGGAAGCCTCTGACCTGATTTTGGAGAGTGCTTTAACCAAAGGGGAGTTGGAGACGTACGACAAATACTGGGATTATATCAGTACCGAAAAAACGATGATGGCCGATTCTTTTGATACCGGCATGGAACAGGGTGAAGAACGGGGGATTATAAAAGGTATTAAACAGGGTATTCAACAAGGAATTGAACAGGAAAAATTAATTTTGGCAAAAAATGGACTGAAAATGGGTTTGCCGATAACGGACATTTTAAAACTCACTGGTCTTTCGGAGCAGGATATCAAAGAATTGCTTTGAAATGCAAGGAATGAAAAAGGAAAACAACTATTAGTAAGTTCACAACCCGGAACGGGTGCTATGATTTTAACAAATTTAAATTTAAATTATGAATCGCTTTTTGAGATGTAAGGCTGTATATCACTAAAATAATTATCTTAAACTTGATTAGTGATTTGTAAGAATTTCTGTCAGTGATATCATAGTGAGAAGCCCTGACAGGTTTCAAAACGCTGTCAGGGCACCTTTTTTTTAACCGGTTACCTTTTCTAACCTTTTGATCATCGAAAACATAAAAGTGGCGGAGATGGCACAGCAGACAATAAAGATTGCCCACAGTTGCCAGAGTTCAATTTTACCCCAGAAGAAGCTTCCGACAAAAAGAAGTTTATTTCCAACTGCAGCAGCCAAAAGCCATCCACCCTGCATCAAACCCTGGAACCTGGCCGGGGCCACTTTTGATACAAATGATAATCCCATGGGACTTAGAAATAACTCGGCAATAGTCAGGATTAAGTAGCTATTGATCAGCCAGTATGGGGAGACCCGCGAAGAGTTTGGAACAGGAGCTCCGGCTAACTCATGGGGAGAGATCACATTGAGTGATGCAACAAGTACCAGTAAAAATCCCAAAGCAGCTATAATCATTCCAAAACCGATCTTTTTTGGAGTTGATGGTTCCTTTCCGATTTTATTCAGAAAAGCAAACAGTCCCATTACCAGGGTTGTCAAGGCGACAATAAATAAAGGGTTAAACGACTGGAAAACTTCCGGAGCGATCGAGTTCGTTACCCCGTTTTGGCTCATATAATAATAGGATAATCCCCCGCCGACAATAAATAATCCGGCACCAATCAGCCGTGTCAGTATTGCTTTGTTTTTCCCAATCATCACAAAAATACCTGCAATTGTAGCAATTACAGCCAGCATTGAACTTAAATCAAAAAAGAGAAAAGTGAAGGCACTAACTTCCTTGGCAATATAATCCCGGGCAAAGAAAGTAAGCGTTAAACCATTTTGATGGAAGGACATCCAGAAGAAGATCACCACAATAAAAACGAGAATCAGTGCAATAATCCTGGGTTTTTCATCTTTATTCGAGATTGTTATGATCCAGGCTATAAAGGTTCCGAATAATCCAACTGCAAGGGCGATATCCTGAACTCCAAACCCATAATTGATGATCGAATAAATAATGGTTCCCACAGCCAGGGCAGAGGCAAATGCCCACGGTTTCTTTTCAACCTGCGGTGCATTGGCGGCCTCCGCTTTTTCCTTATTTGGAAGATGCTTATTGAAGATTACATAGATCAACATCGAAACGAGCATGGCGCCTGCCGCAATTCCAAAGGCATAATTATAACCTGTTGAAAATACATTGATATAGCTGGTTGCAAATTTGGAAAGATCTGAAACCGGACCTGTCAACGAAACGTTATTGGCAAGTTCCTGAAATTTTGTCGGATCGGTTAAGGTTCCATTGATGTATTGGTGACACATGGCCGGAAGACTTCCATCGTGCATAAACCCATTGGTCTTCAGAAACCAGTTTCTTACTCCGGTGGCAGCAAAGGGTGCGAAAAAGGCACCTACATTAATACCCATGTAAAATACCATAAAAGCAGAGTCTCTTAGCTTCTCATATTTGGGATCGTCGTACAACTGTCCTACCACAGCCTGCAGGTTTCCTTTAAAAAGCCCGTTTCCAAAGGCGATCACAAAAAGACTGACCAGGGTTAAGTTTAATGATACTCCCGGAATTGCCATCAGCACATATCCGGAAAACATAATCAAGATTCCTCCAAAAATTACCAGTTTATATTTTTTTGTGGCATCGGCCAGTAAACCACCGATTAAGGCAAGGGCATAGATTCCAAAATAAAACCAGCTGTAATATCCGCCGGCCTCTTGTTCTGTCAATCCAAATTTCACCTGTAAAAACAATACCAGGATTGCCATCATTGTGTAAAATCCGAACCGCTCACCCATATTTGCAAAGAAGGCCACTAAGAGCCCTTTGGGATGTCCTTTCAGCATAAAATTATAGTTTTAAGGGTTAATTGTCTAATTGCGGCAAATATAACGAACTTTTCAATTCACCTTACAATGCTACGTCTCCTGTTTTACCTCCGAGTTGAAAGATACAGGTAATTTGAAATTTAGCACTACCATGTAATCATAATTGATAAATTAGTGATCATGTTTTTTCATAATTTGAGTTAAGTCAATTTATTCGTAGCTTTGAATAAAGAATAACTCTCCGGGATGAAAATTTTCATTACAGCTCAAATTACTGATCTGGATAAGTATACAATCGTAAACGAACCGATTGAGCCCATTGATTTGATGGAGCGTGCTTCGATGCAGGTTGCTGACTGGATTTCGAACACTATAAATTGCGATTTAAGGATTGCCATTTTTGCCGGCCCCGGAAATAACGGAGGCGATGCCCTCGCAGTAGCCAGACTGCTCAAGGATAAGAATTTCAAGGTTCATGTTTTCATCGCTGATTTGGGAGCGCGTTTTTCTGAGAGCTTTTTAATTAATCTTAAGCGATTGCAAGTGGTTGATCAGGTTACCACTATAAATTGGGATTCAGGGATCGAGCTACCTGCTATTTCTGATTATGATATGGTTGTGGATGGTCTTTTTGGTTCCGGTTTAACCAGACCACTTTCGGGATTTCCGGCAAGGTTGGTTAAGCACCTGAATAATTCAGCTATTCCAATACTCTCCATTGATATTCCATCAGGACTTATGGGGGAGGATAATAGAGCAAATGATCCGGAGGCTATCATTAAGGCAACCTATACCTTAACCTTTGAATTTCCCAAATTAAGTTTTTTCTTCAGAGAAAATGAGCAGTTTACCGGTAAGTGGGAAGTATTACCGATTGGGTTACATCCTGATGGAATCGCTTCCACTCAAACGCAATGGAACTTTTCTGACCGGCAAACAATGGCTGGAATTCTAAAGCGACGTGCTAAATTTTCCCACAAAGGGAGCTTCGGGCATGCACTGTTAGTTGCAGGGAGCTACGGGAAAATGGGGGCTGCCGTTCTTGCGGCTAAAGGATGTCTGAGATCGGGAGTCGGTCTGGTAACTGTCCATCTTCCACGGATAGGAAATCAAATTATGCAAACTGCGCTTCCTGAGGCAATGGTTGCTGCGGATAAATCTGAAAATACAATTTCGCAGATTACCCTTTTGTCAGGTTACAAGGCGATTGGAATAGGTCCGGGCATTGGAAAATCAACTGAAACGGTCTCTGCCTTACGGATGCTTCTGCAAAATTATAATGGGCCGTTGGTTATCGATGCTGATGCGCTGAATATTTTATCGGAATATCCTGAAATGCTATATCTTTTAAAGGAAGATTCGATACTGTCGCCTCATCCGGTAGAGTTTGAGCGCCTGGCAGGCAAGGCTGAAAATGATTTTGAGCGGTTATCCCTGGCTCGGAAGTTCTGTGAGAAATATAAAATTATTTTAATCCTTAAAGGGGCCTATACCGCGGTTATTTTACCTGATGGGTGCTGCTGGTTTAATAGTTCAGGTAATCCGGGTATGGCAACAGGAGGAAGCGGTGATGTACTTACAGGGATTTTGACAGGGTTATTGGCACAGGGTTACACTGCGCATGATTCCGCTGTGCTGGGTGTATTTCTGCACGGGCTTTCGGGTGATTTATCGCTTGTGGGTTCATCCGAGGAGGCTTTAATGGCAGGTGAAATAGCCGACCATCTGGGGTTGGCATTTTCTGCATTGAAAAGTGAATCTTCCTTTGGGAAAGCCAAAAAAAAGAACCACTTTTGATTTCTTAAAATTTCGGAAATAATAACCAAAAATTATAAAAATGAAACAATTTTCAATACTAGTATTAGCCGCTCTGCTTATTGCCGGAAGTTTTACTGCATCTGCGAAAGATGACAAAAAGAAAGGGGCAACTGAGATGAGCGTATTTCAGGGTGGGGTAATCTATACCCTTCCGCGTACGGGAATCCGCATCATGGCTGATGTGTCTCAGGAGAAATTCTTTCATGGTCCCTATTATGAGTATGCCTCAAAATATTTAGGGATAAAAAATGCCGCATCTTCTGATGGTGACACCTGGAAAATTACAGACCTTAAACTGGAAACCTTTGGTGCTCCCGATCCAACCGAAGTGCATAAAGCCAATGGTGCCATTGCTTCGATGCTCAGTCTATCGGACGAGGGTGTTTTAATGGGTGTAAATAGTTCGGTGAAGGGAGAGGGAACTAAAACGTCGACAACCGATTTTACCCCTTCTGTAGAGCTCCCTCATGATATCTGGTCCGAATTGTCGATGCATTCATTCCTTGTTGGAAAAGATTCTACCAAACACTCGGGCGATAAAGTGAAAACATTTGAGGAAAAAGCTGCTGAAGCAGGTCAGGATGTGATCAAATTTCGGAAACGGAAAGCACTTATCCTGGCCTCGAAATATGATAAACTTCCTCCGGACGGACAGGCGTATCAGGTAATGGTTAATGAGTTAAATAAAATAATTTCAGAATATGAAGCTTTGTTTATCGGAAAGTCATATAAAGTTACTCATAAATATATATTCGAGGTTGTTCCGGATGCCAAAGCAAATAAACCATTGGTTGCTTTCCGCTTTTCCCCAACCTCAGGGGTTTTGCCTGAGAGTAATGTTTCAGGTAAACCCATTATGCTTGAATTGGATCCCAATCAGGATCTGATACGCAATAGTGAACAGAAATCGGCTCCTGCCGCTGGTGAGATCTCTACAAATGGACTCTTCTACCGGATTCCGGGATCTGTTGTGGCCCGGTTACTAAACGGTAGTGAGGTACTTGCTCAGTCACGATTTGCAATGGCTCAGTTTGGAGTTGTTGCCCCTTTCCCTGACGGATTGGTAAACGGAGAGTATTCAATTGAACTTCACCCGGTAACAGGAGCTATAAAGCGGGTGGGGAATTGATCGTATTGTCGAAAAAGGAAAAAATAAATTGCAAAATTCAAATAGGCTGTAAATTTGAATTTTGCAATTTGCATTTCAATTTTTCACTTATTTTTCCTGATCTGCCGCAAATATTAACTATCCACTTTTTAACTATATTGCGAAGCCAAAAACTTTTTTGGATTGTATAAAAATCAAACGTAATTAATCTTTTTAAACATCTTTACCTAATAAAAATGCAGGAACTAAAAAAATCTCTTCGGGACTCTAAGTCAGCACGGTGGTTGATGCTGGGTCTGGTGTCATTTACTATGATGTGTATGTATTACCTGACAGACGCAATGGCGCCTTTACAGGAACGGTTACAAGCCAATCTATCCTGGTCGGCTTCGGATTATGGATTATTTACCAGCGGTTATGGCTGGTTTAATGTGTTTCTGCTGATGCTGGTTTTCAGTGGAATGATTCTCGATAAAATGGGAGTGCGGTTTACCGGAATTCTGGCCATTGCAATTATGCTGATTGGGGGGTTTATTAAATACCTCGCGATTTCTGGCCATTTTCATGGGATGTTTGAATTAACTATCGGATCCTGGCAAATGATTGCTCCAACTACAAAATCTGCTGTAGTGGCAGGCTTTGGATTTGCTGTTTTTGGAGTAGGATGCGAAATGTTTGGTATTGCAGCGAACAAAGCCGTAGTGCGTTGGTTTCGCGGAAAAGAGATGGCACTGGCAATCGGACTTAACACATCGACGGGTCGTATTGGAACAGCTTTGGCCATGTTCACACCCATTCCATTAATAAAATTAACGGGTGATATCAGTATGCCGGTGATTGTTTCCCTTTTCCTGCTGGGTATCGGGATGCTCGTGTTTGTATTGTTTACCTTTATGGACCGCCAGTTGGATCAGGAAGATGCAAATGCCGGTGTAGCTGCTGATGAAGAATTTAAATTTGCTGATATTATCGAAATCGGCAGAAACCGTGCATTTTGGTACATCACTATCCTTTGCGTACTCTTTTATTCTGCTGTTTTCCCGTTTATTAAGTATGCCACAAATATGATCGTACAGAAATTTGGGATTACAGACTCCTTTGCCGGTTATATTCCTGCCTTACTTCCTTTTAGTGCGCTGCTGCTAACTCCGGTGTTTGGAAGCATGTTCGATAAGAAGGGGAGAGGTGCTACAATTATGATTATTGGCTCGATTCTCCTGGTTTGTGTTCATTTATTGTTCGCAGTCCCTTCGTTAAATAGCTTTCCTATTGCCATTGGATTAGTAATGGTCCTTGGAATCGCCTTTTCGATGGTCCCTTCAGCGATGTGGCCCTCAATAGCCAAGATAATTCCTGAGAGCAAATTAGGGACGGCTTATGCAATGACATTCTGGGTTCAGAACTGGGGATTAATGGGTGTCCCACTCCTTATTGGTATTGTTTTGGATAAATATTGCATAACAGGTACACTAAATAAATTGGTTGACGGTAAAGAACAGGTTATTACACAATATAATTATATGATTCCGATGCTCATATTCGCGTGTTTCGGAATGGTGGCTATTATCTTCTCCTTTTTATTAAAAGCAGAAGACCGTAAAAAGGGTTATGGTTTGGAATTACCAAATATCGAACATCGTAAAACTACTGTATAATATTTAATTTTATTAAGTTATGAGCAAAGAAATCGTTGATCTTGAACCCAAAGCGGTTTGGGAGAATTTTTATAAACTGACACAGGTACCACGTCCCTCGAAAAAAGAGGAGAAAATTCAGGCTTTTATGATGGCCTTCGGCAAGAGCCTTGGGCTGGTTACCGAAAAAGATTCCATTGGAAATATACTGATCCGTAAACCGGCCACACCGGGTATGGAGAACCGCAAAGGGATTATTTTTCAGGGGCATTTGGATATGGTCCCTCAAAAAAACAACGGAACAGTACACGATTTTGAGAATGATCCGATTGATGCATGGATTGACGGAGATTGGGTTCGTGCCAGAGGAACAACCCTTGGTGCTGATAACGGTCTCGGAGTAGCTTCTGCAATGGCGGTCCTTGCTTCAACTGATCTCGTTCATGGTCCACTAGAAGCACTTTTTACCTGCGACGAAGAGACCGGAATGACGGGTGCTCTGGGATTACAACCCAATTGGCTGAAGGGGGATATTTTATTGAATATGGACTCGGAAGAGGAGGGTGAACTCTATGTCGGATGTGCCGGAGGGATCAATGCCGATATCGAATTTGAATATGACGAAGTGATCGTTCCTGAAGGGGTAACACCATTTTTACTGGTGATCTCAGGATTGAAAGGCGGCCATTCCGGTCTTGATATCAATCTTGGAAGAGGGAATGCCAATAAGTTAATTATACGATTTTTAAAATATGTTACCCGCGAAATTGACGCGCGTCTGGCTGAAATTAGCGGTGGTGGAATGCGAAATGCTATTCCCCGGGAAGCGCATGCTGTGGTAGTTATCCCTGATGAAAATATTCCACTCTTAAAAAGCGCAGTAGCAAAGTATGAAGCAATCTATAAACATGAGCTTGGAGCCGTTGAACCGGCATTGAGTTTTACGATCACCCAAACTGATGTTCCTGCATCGCTGATCGAAGAGAGGGTTCAGGATGATCTGATTGATTCAGCCTACGCATGCCCCAATGGAATGATCCGTATGAGTGACGGTATGGCAGGAATGGTGGAAACTTCGACAAATCTTTCAACAATAAAATCAAGCAAAGGGGTGATATTTGTAAAGTGTCTGCTGCGCAGCTCGGTCGACTCAGCAAAGGATGACCTTGTTGAGATGGTTGACAGCGTTTTTGCCCTTGGCGGTGCTATGGTGGCTTTTGATGGCAACTATCCGGGATGGAAACCCAATATGGATTCACAGATCCTGGCCAGAATGAAAGAGGTTTATAATGCTAAATTCGGGAGAATTCCTGCAGTTTTAGGAATCCACGCCGGACTGGAATGTGGAATTTTAGGGGCCGTTTATCCAAACTGGGATATGATTTCATTTGGACCAACGATGCGCTCTCCCCATTCACCTGACGAACGGGTTAATATCCCTTCAGTTCAGAAATTTTGGGATTTTCTGGTTGAGACTTTAAAGCACGTGCCTGAGAATTAGATTTTTATATTTTGTACAGACCCTGAAGGTTTTCAAAACCTTCAGGGTCTTGTTGTTTTTATTAGGAATGAATGTATATATTTGTGGTATCCCATTAACAAAACAACAATTCAACACATTAAACTAACTATCCAAATCCGATATGACAAGAAGATTACCGGTTGTCATTCTGCTTATCCTGATATTTTTGAATTCCGGGTATTCCCAGATCAAAAATATTGGTGTTCCCTTTATTCGTAATTATCCTAAAAGGGAATACAAGGCGGGTACTCAGACCTGGGGGATCGCACAGGATCAAAAGGGATTTATGTATTTTGCAAATAATGAAGGGCTTCTGGTCTTTGATGGGGTAACCTGGCAATTATATAAAATGCCAAATTCCTCGATTACCCGTTCAGTTCATATTGCTGACAATGGAACAATTTACGTCGGTGCCTATAATGAATTAGGCAAAATGGAATATCGAAACAATGGTAAATTGGAATTTAAGTCTCTCAAAAAATATATTCCTGTCGAATATCAAAATTTTGATGATATCTGGAATCTCCACTCCTTCGATGGTAAGATCGTATTTCAATCCTATTTTAATGCCTTTATTTTTGCAAATGATTCAACTATTAATGTCATTAAGGCCCCGGTAAGATTTCAAAATTCCTACAAAGTAAAGGATAAGCTTTTTTTCAATGATATTGAGAAAGGTTTATACGAACTCATTAGTGATAAGTTGGTTGAACTACCCGGTTGCCAAATTTTAAAGGGGGATGAGATCTGTGCAATACTTCCATTGGCTGATGGGGATCAGCTTTTAATTTGTACCTTAAACAAGGGGCTTTTTACCTATAATGGCAAACAATTAATTGAATGGAGATCACCTGTTAATGAATATCTTAAAACGAATCAGATCTTTAGTGCAACCCTGATTCAGAATCGAAATTATGCTTTTGGAACTATTCAGGATGGTGTGATTATTTGTGACCAGCAAGGTGAGATTGTGCAAATGATCAACAGGAAAAAGGGTTTGCAAAATAATACGGTTTTGAAAGTGTTTACAGACCGATCAGGCGATTTATGGCTGGGACTCGATAATGGAATCGACTATATCAACATTAATTCCCCGATCACATTTTTAAAACAATCCGAAGAAATCGGGGCAGGATATACCTCAATTGTCTATCAGGGGAAACTCTACCTTGGGACAAATCAGGGGCTATTTGTTAAGGACTGGAATGAAAATGACCAAAATGGGAGTTTGAGGTTAATTCCCAATACCTCAGGACAGGTTTGGTCATTAGGGGTCTTTGACGGCATTTTGATTTGTGGACATAACAAGGGGACTTTTACCATTGAAGGGGAGCATGCAAGACAGATCTGCAATATTCCAGGGGGATGGAAATATCATATTCTCAAGCGGTTTCCGAATTATTTGGTCGGTGGTACCTATAGCGGGATGATCCTTTTTAAGAAGAATAACAACTCATGGGAATTTGTCGACAGAATTAAAGGATTTAGTGAGTCTTTCCGAATCTTTGAAGAGGACGATGAGGGGAATCTATGGATGAGCCACGGGTTCAAAGGGATTTATAAAATTAGTTTTGGCAATGAACTTGGAAAGGTAAAAACATATCAGTTTTATACAACCATGCATGGCCTTCCAACCAATTATAACCTCAATGTTTTTAAGATTAAGGGTCAGGTTGTGTTTGCCGCCAATACCGGCTTGTACCTTTATAACGCACAAAATGAGCGCTTTGAAAAAAGCATGAATTTCAGTCAGCTTCTCTATCCTTTAATTGATTTTACCTATTTGCGCGAAGACGAAAACAGGAATATCTGGTATATCGCATGGTTTCATTCCACGCATCGGGCAGGAGTTTTCAGAATGCAGGAGGATGGGTCCTATAAGCACATTAGTACTCCATTCGTTTTACTCAATGGCAAATTTATTAGCGGATTTGAATCAATTTACCCATATTCAAAAGATCATCTGTTTATGGGTACAGAGGATGGCTTTGCCCACTATTCGCCCACAGCCCACTTCAGTTATAACCCCGAGTTTTCGGCCTTTATAACACAAGCCGTTGCCCTGAATCTGGATAGCTCCTTCTATTATGGTAATTCATGGTCTTTGCAAAAAGGGAAATTAAACACTAAATATAAATTCGGATATGCCAAAAATGCATTTAAATTTTATTATGCCTCTCCGATATATGATAATCCTTCGAGTGTTGAGTATAGTTTTAAATTATCAGGCCTGAATAACGATTGGTCAGGATGGAGTAGTTCTCCTTCGGTTGAGTTTGCACAGCTTCCCGAGGGAAATTATGGGTTTAATGTGAAGGCTCGAAATTCTCTTGGAGTAGAGAGCCGGAGTGATGAATTACAGTTTACCGTGAGCCCGCCGTGGTATCGCTCGTTTATTGCATTGTTAGGCTATTTTTTAATTCTTATTCTGTTTGCAATATTGTCCGTCTGGCTGTTTTTAAAACGTCTCGAGATCTCCAGGCGCAAAGAGCGGATTAAGCATCTGAAGGAATACCGTCAAAAAGAAAGCGACTATATTCAGCAGGCTGCATTTGCCGAAAAAAAGATTATTGAGCTCAAAAATGAGAAACTCAAGAATGAGATGATTCACCGCGATAAAGAATTGGCCAACCAAACCATGGATTTAATCCATAAAAACAAATTCCTTGCCAGGATTAAGGATGACCTGGAACGGATTAAAGTGGTATTGACAGATGAAAATCTCAGGGGCAAGGTCTCCTCCCTGATTGGCAAAATCAGTAAGGATGTCGATCATGACAAACAATGGGAGGTATTCGAGACAGCGTTTGATGAGGTTCATGAAGATTTTTTAAATCGGCTTAAAGCCAGATACCCCACTTTAACCCCCAAAGAGCTTAGGCTTTGTGCCTACCTGCGGATGAATATCTCTACCAAAGAGATAGCCCCGCTAATGAATATTTCAATCCGGGGAGTGGAGATTTGCCGGTATCGGGTTCGCAAAAAGTTAAATATTGACCGCGATACCAACCTTACAAGCCTGATCATTGACTTATAGCTGTTTTTTCCTTTTGATGTATTTATTTTTTAGTTGGAGTGTATTCTTTTTTACGTATATAATTATTTAAGTTATTTATATATAGTTCTATATAGTATTATTGATGTATTTTTGATGTATTGGAATTTCTTATCTGATGTATTATTGTTGTAATAAATGTGATGTTTAAATTCAAATCTTATAGTTTAATTTGCGACATGAAATTTAAATCACAGTTAATTTATCATCAATTAACATTAATTATTCTTAAAATTTTTAATTAAATGAGAGGTAATTTTTCATTAACAATTCAAAATTCAATTTAAATTTATGAAAAAAACAATTTTAGTTCTTCTAATTATTGTATGCTCATTGTTTGGTTACGGACAAGGTATACAAGTTAAAGGGGTTGTTACTTCTGCCGAAGACAGACAGCCTATTCCGGGCGTCAGTGTTGTGGTGAAAGGGACAACAACTGGTACTACCACAGATATTGATGGGAATTATACCCTTAAGGTACCCGGAAATGCAACTCTGGTCTTTTCGTTTGTCGGTTTAAACTCACAGGAAGTGGGTGTCAATAACCGTGGATCAATCAATGTAGCGCTGGTTTCAACAGTGGCGGCCATTGATGAAGTGGTCGTGGTTGGTTATGGCACGCAGAAAAAGAGTGTCGTGACTGGGGCAATCTCAAGCATTAAAGCAAAGGATCTTGAAAAAGTTGCACCTGGACGGCCAGAGCAGGCATTGCAAGGTCGTGTTGCCGGTGTGACTATCGCATCAAATTCAGGAGAGCCTGGTGATGGTTATACAATCAGGGTCCGTGGTATCACCACATTTGGTGGTGGAAATAATCCACTCTGGGTTGTTGACGGTGTTGTTGTTGATGCAGGTGGTATTAACTACCTCAATCAGTCGGATATTGAATCGATCGAAGTTCTCAAAGATGCCGCATCTGCCGCTATTTATGGAACACGAGCAGCAACAGGTGTAATTATGGTAACTACCAAAAAAGGGTCTGCCGGAAAATTATCGGTTAATTACAATGGTTTTTATGGCACTTCAAGTCCTTCAAAAACTCTGAACCTTCTGAATGCTACTCAATATGGAGCTCTTTTAAATGAAAGATCTGTTGCCGGAGGTGGTGATGTTATTTTTTCGAACCTGGGTGCTTTGGGCACAGGAACCGATTGGCAAAAAGCAATCTTTAATAATAGTGCCAAACGTTACACGCACGAATTAAGCATGAGTGGTGGTAATGAAAAATCAACCTTTTACCTCTCATTTGGTATCCAGGATCAGCAAGGTATTGTCGCTTCGGATATCTCTAATTTTACTCAAAAGAATTTTCGTTTAAACTCAACACACAAAATGTCCAAAATATTTACATTTGGACAGACTATTGGATATACCCATCAAAAGAAATTAGGTATTGGAAATACCAACAGTGAATTCGGTGGTCCGTTATCTTCAGCTGTGAACCTTGATCCAGTTACCCCTATAACGATAACTGATGCTGCTGCTGCCGCAATGGCTCCTTATAATTCAAATCCTGTAATCCGGGATTCAAATGGTAATCCTTATGGGATCTCCTCTATCGTTGGTCAGGAAATGACGAACCCGCTTGCTTATATCCAAACCCGTTTAGGTTCATTCGGTTGGTCTGACAATTTTGTTGGGAATGCATATCTGCAAGCCAATATTACAAAAGACCTGATCATTAAATCATCAATTGGCTCAAAACTGGCATATTGGGGTAACCAGGCTTTCACTCCCGTTTCGTACTTAAGCGCTACCAATTCGGTATTGAAAAACAACTATTATAAACAGAATGAGAATGTTCTGAATTATAATATGGAGAATACAATTAGTTACAGCAAGAAAATTTCTGATCACGATTTAAATATATTACTCGGTCAGGGAGCTTATGTAGACAATATGGGTGGTGGTTCAGGGGTAACTCTTTATGATTTACCAATATCCAGTTATAAAGATGCTTCATTTAGCTTTAATATTCCCGATTCAAAAAACAGAGTGGGTGGTGCCTGGGATTATGTTGAGCATCGGATCACATCACTCTTTGCCCGTTTAAATTATAATTACAAAGAAAAATATCTGTTTACAGGTATCTATCGCCGTGACGGATCTTCACGATTTGGAGCAGATCATAAATATGGTGTATTTCCTTCCTTCTCTTTAGGATGGGTTGCTTCTAAAGAGGATTTCTGGAAAGCCAATGATGTGATCAATACCTTAAAAATCAGAGGGGGTTACGGAGTCGTAGGAAACGATGCTATTCGTGATTTTGGATATCTTGCCACTGTTGGCGGTGGGTTCAATTATGCTGCCGGAAATACAGGTACAATTACTCCTGGTTATTCTCCTGCCTCTTTGGATAACCCGGGTTTAAAATGGGAACAAACAAGTCAGACCAACGTTGGATTTGATGCATTGTTCTTTAATTCTTTAAGTTTGACCGTTGATTATTATCAGAAAAAAACCTCAGGTATTCTAAGACCGGTAACTATTCCGGGATATGTGGGTGTTACCAGCGCACCGGTTAGTAATATTGCCGACATGAAGAACAGCGGTTTGGAAGTCGAATTGGGATATCGCAAGAATTTCGGTGAGCTTAATTTTTCAGCAAATGGCAATGTGGCCTACCTTAAAAATGAAGTAACCTATATTGCTTCTGATGCTAATTTTATTTCAGGTGATGCCTCTTTTCAGTCAATGGGACCGGTAACCAGAACACAGGTTGGTCAGTCGTATAACTCATTTTATGGTTTCAAGACTGCCGGAATTTTCCAGAATGCCGCTCAGATTGCTGCAAATACCAATTCAACAGGTGGATTGATTCAGCCAAATGCTAAACCGGGTGATTTTCGCTGGGTTGATACCGATAAGGATGGTGTAATTACCGATAAGGATAAAACATTTTTGGGAAGCAATATTCCTAAATACACCTTCGGTTTAACACTGAATTTTGATTATAAAGGTTTTGATTTGATGGTATTTGCTCAGGGAGCAGCCGGAAGTAAAATTTTCCAGGGCTTACGCCGATTGGACATTAATAATTCAAACTGGCAAACCGTTGCTTTAAGCCGTTGGACAGGTGATGGAACTTCGAACACCTACCCTCGTCTTACAAGTGATGATAAAAACGGAAACTTTGGTAAAATGTCTGACTTCTATTTAGAGGACGGTGACTATGTTCGTCTTAAAGTAGTTCAGGTTGGGTATTCGTTGCCAGGTAGCATTTACAGTAAAATCGGATTATCCAAATTGCGCCTTTATTTAAGTGCCGAAAATTTATTGACTATAACAAAATATACCGGTTACGATCCTGAAATTGGTGGGGGTGTTTTTGGTATAGATAAGGGAATTTATCCTCAGGCACGGTCAATTATGCTTGGTGTACAATTACAATTTTAAAAAATAGACAGAGATGAAAGAAAAAGTAATTAAATACTTATTTATAGCAGTTGCCGGGATAATTTCACTGGTATCGTGCGAAAAAGGATTTATTGAAGTCCAGCCCAAAGGACAATTCCTTACAGCAAATTACTACGCAGACCAAAATCAGGCTTTTTCAGCACTTGTTGGTGTTTATGATGTAGTGCGCAAGAATTCAGGCGGTTTTGAAAATATGATTACCATGATGAATGCAGGATCTGATGATCAGTATGCAGGTGGTGGCGGATCAACTGATGGTGCCGGAATTCAGGGTTTTAACACCTTTACATTAACTCAGTTAATTGTACCGGAAAGTTTCTGGAATGACTATTACCAGGGGATCTTCAGGGCAAATACCCTGTTATCCAAAATTGAAAATGTGAAGATGGATGCTGCATTAAAGCTAAGGTTTACTGCTGAAACAAAAGCATTGCGTGCCTATTACTACTTTAACCTGGTATTGATGTTTAAAAATATCCCGTTGCTTTTAGAACCGCTAACTGCAAGTGATATGTATGATGTTGTTCAGGCAACTCCTGCAGCAGTTTATGCACAGATCGAAAAGGATCTTACAGAGGCCATTGTTGATTTGCCTGCCACTGTTCCGGTTGCAACCGAAGGTGGACGTTTGACAAAAGGTATTGGCCAGGCTTTACTTGGGAAAGTATACCTTTATGACAACAAAGGTGCTCTTGCTGCTGCTCAACTGGCAGAGGTAAACGGAACTCCGGGTGGTACCAGCCAATATGGTTATCGTTTACTTACTAAATTCAGCGACCTTTGGGTTGTAAGCAATAAATTCAATTCAGAAGCAATTTTCGAGGTTTGTCATAGTAGTACCGGAAGTTCAGGCTGGGGAAACTGGGGAAGTGGAAGCGACGAAGGAAATACGGTTAATGTTATGGCTGGTCCAAGAAGTTACTCTAAAAAAGGTCCAAATGCACCCGATTTACCTTCAGGATGGAGTTTCAATGTATTCACCCAGGATTTTTACGATGTTATTAAGTCAGATCCACGATTCGGAGCAACTGTTTTGGATATGAAAGCATTGCAACTTGAAGGTCAGGCCGATTATATTGAAGGATATCAAAATACAGGGTATTTCTTAAATAAATTTACTCCAAGGCAATCTGATGTATCAACCGGTTCAGGGGATGCGGTATTAAATTACAAGCAGGATACTTATGCAATCCGTTTAGCTGACACTTACCTATTGGAAGCTGAGGCACTCGGAGGAACAGGGGCACGTGCTCAGGCACTTTTGGACGCAGTACGCACCAGGGTTGGTTTACCATCAGTACCGGTTAGTCTGGCAGCCATTAAAGCTGAGCGGAGATTGGAATTGGCAGGCGAAGGATTCCGCTTTTTCGATCTTGTACGTTGGGGCGATGCTGCCACCAAACTGGCAGGAAAAGGTTTTGTTGCCGGAAAATCTGAGATCTTCCCGATTCCAAACAGGGAATTACTTGGAACTAAACTTGTTCAGAATCCGGGATACAATCAATAATATTTTTAAAAAAATATAAAAACATGAAGAAAATGAAATTTATATACAGCATCGCATTTCTGCTGCTTGTTGCTATAAGTTGTACCCAGAAAGATGGTATTGATAAAGATCTCGCATTTTTGAATACTGTCTCTTCCGCGAATCTGAGCAAGATTTTTGATCTCAGTACCGATAACTCAGGGAATGTTAAGATTAGCCCGCTTGGTGAAGGTGTGTCAGCATTCGAAGTGGCGTTTGGTCATGGAACCGGTTCTGGCGCTTCTGCCGTGGTTAAGCCCGGTGCTAGTGTTACCCATTCATATCCTGAAGGAAGCTATACTGTTTCTGTTAAGGCATCTGATCTTGCAGGCAAGGAGACAACCACAACTTATCCGCTAAAGGTTACCTACCGGGCACCTGAGAAAATTGCGGTTACTTTAAACCAAACAGCACACAATGTAAAGGTTAAGGCAAGTGCCGACTATGCACATGGTTTTACGGTTTACTTTGGCGATGCAGTAAACGAAGCTGGAACTGCTCTTGCAACAGGTGCTGAAGTTTCACATGATTATGTAAATGCCGGAAACTACGATGTAAGAGTTGTTGCCTTAAGCGGTGGTGCTGCTACTTCGGACAAAACAGTTTCTATTACAGTGACCGATCCATTTGGATTACCGATCACATTTGACAACGCATTTGTAAGTTACTTCTTCGGTACATTTGGTGGTGGACAGGCTTTTGCCACTGTTGATAACCCAAATGCAACAGGTATCAATACATCCGCTAAAGTTGGTAAATTAACCAGAGGCTGGGAAGGCTGGAGTGGAACTTACAGTCCGTTAAACACTCCTATCGACTTTTCTCTTGGAAAAGTAATCAAGGTATTGGGCTACAATCCTGATCCCGCTTTGATCGGTAAAAAACTAAACATCGAATTGGAATGGGCTGTTGGAGGAACACCATCAAATGGGGTTGCAGTATTAAAAATTCCATTTGCAACATCCGGAGCCTGGGAGGAATTGGTATTTGATTACAGCGGTATTTCAGCCATACCTGCAGGTGCAAAATTCACTCAACTTGTTTTGCGTTTTAATGATGCTGCTGACGGAGCTGACGGAATTGGCCAGGTTATTTATGTTGATAATTTTAGATTAACTAATTAATAAAAGAGATATGAAATTAATATTTAAAAGCCTTCTAGGTCTATTTATAATACTTACAATCCTATATAGCTGCGGAGAAAAAAGCTATAAAATGGGGGATCTAAGTGCTCCTACAAACCTGAAGATTACTGCCGAAGTTGCCGGTGCAAATGCTGCAAATCCGGAAGGGGATGGTTCAGGGGATGTTAAAATAACTGTTTCTGCCGATAATGCACTTTCGTACAAAGTAGATTATGATGCAAACTCTCCTTTGGACTTGGTATATTTATCCACCGGTGCAGCAACACATAAATATACTACGCTGGGTGTAAACACCTACCGGATAACTGCCGTAATTTATGGTAAGGGAGGTACTTCATCCACAATTACTAAGGATGTAACGGTTAAGAGTACCTTTACCCCCGATGTTTCGGTTATTGCAAATTTGACTGGCAGTACTTCCAAAACATGGGTTGTAGACAAGAGTGTTGCTGGTCATTTTGGAGTAGGTCCATGGGATCCAAACAATGCTTCACCTAGCTGGTGGGCTGCCAACGTTAACGAAAAAGTGGCTTGTTGTAATTGTTTTTACACGACTACGTTCACATTTGCGAAGGTTTCTGCAACCAATTCGTATACACTTCAGGTAACGAATCCGGATGGTGCATTTACAAAAACCGGTTCTTTGTCCACTATCCCGGGTATTCCTGGTTCAGGCGATGAAGGTTGTTATCCTTATGCCGGCGGAACAGGGCCATTTGCCTTCGCTCCATCAAGCTCAGGAATTTCTGCTGCAACACCATCAACTAAAACAGCCATTATTTTGGCTGGTAATGACACTTATATTGGGTACGGTTCCCTTCAGAAGGAATATGAAATTATGGTCTTGACCTCTTCTTACATGTACCTTAGGGTTCAGGGAACTGAAACCGGGAATGCATGGTATATCAAAATGGTACCGGTTAATTAAAAATTCAAATACGGGTATTTCTCAATTATCCCCGTATTTACATCAAACAGTTATAAAAACGGAGGAGGAATTTCTCCTCCGTTTTTATAAAAAATGCACGATCAAAAGAACAATTTATTTCTGGCTGCAATTGTCATGCTATGTTTTGTTCCCGCTATTTGTTCATTACCAATATCAATTTTAATTTTCTTTCAGCACCTGCTTTTACCGGTGTAGAAGATTCGTGTGCCGGTTCTGTCAATTTCAATTACTTTCTTCAAAATTATTTATATGGTACACTCCAGGATATTCTCAACCCTATTCATCGGTATTTTCTGCTATGGGGTAATTGGCTGCAAAAAAACCGGCGATACTCCGGTCATTCCTCCAGCAGTCATTCCTGCCATAACTATTTTAGATGTCAGTCAGCCAAGGTCGGCTGCAAATACTACAATGCAGTTTTATCTGAATAGTAATAAAAGTACCACAAATGCAGTAACGCTGGATTACTCACTGGTTGACGGAACTGCAACCTCGGCAAAGGACTTTGTTTCAGCCTCGGGTACAATAACCATTCCGGCCAATAAAACACAGGCAATCATTGAGGTTCAGATTAAAGGAGATCCTGCCGATCTTCGGCAACCCAATTTGCAGTTCACTATTCAGTTAAGTAATCCTAAAAACTGTACCCTTACCACCACTTCGGCAAAGGGGACGATTCAAACCGAAGATGGCACCTATCTTCCAACTGAAAATACAGGGTATACCACTCCCTTATCCTACCCCGGATATACCCTTACCTGGAGTGATGAATTTGCCGGAGCAGCCCTGGAGGCAGGAACATGGAATCAGGAAATCGGAAATGGAGTAGCAGGATGGGGAAATCATGAACTGGAATATTATACCAATAGCCTCAAAAACTCATTTCTATCAGGAGGAAATCTGATCATTGAAGCACGTAAGGAATTAATGGTCGGCTACAACTACTCGTCAGCCAGACTAACCACCCAGAATAAGAAAAGTTTCAAATTTGGGCGGATTGATATCCGGGCAAAATTGCCCGTAGCAAAAGGAATGTGGCCAGCGTTGTGGATGTTGGGAGCCAATATCTCATCAATTGGATGGCCAGCTTGCGGCGAAATGGATATTATGGAATTGGTAGGTTCGGCTCCTGGTCTTGTAAAGGCCACCATGCATTGGAAAAATGGAGATGGAAGCCATGGTTCGAAGGGGGCCGATTATGTTTTGTCATCGGGTAATTTCTCGCAGCAATTTCATGTTTTCAGCATGGTCTGGTCGCAGGATACTATTAAATGTTATTGTGATGATCAATTATTCAATACCGTGACCAGTGCCGATACAGGTCAGGCAAACTACCCCTTTAATGCAGATCAGTTTTTTATTTTCAATTTAGCTACCGGAGGAGACTGGCCTGGTCCACCGGATGCAAATACACCATTTCCTCAACGAATGTTCGTTGATTATGTTAGAGTCTTTCAATAACTAAATAATTTTCATTTATTATTTGAAATATCATACTAGAACCTCTTTTTATGCTTTATCGAAAAATACATAATTGTGTCGCTGTCACGCTGTACGCCTTAATACTGGTAACTCTGTCAACTCTTAGCGAGAGTTGCACAGGACAAAAAGAGCGCAAGGATGACGTGCCGACCATAACGGTTGAGGCCGAGTCGTTTATCAGTAATTCAGGGAATATCTCGGTTGTGAATGAGAAGAAGAATGTGGTCACTGTTCAGACAAAAGAGGCTGACGCATGGCTTTTTTATAAAATAAATCTCCCTTTATCGGGGAGATACACGATCCGGCTGTATGCAAAAAATACTCTGGATAAGGAAGCCGTCTGTTGGATTGAGGATTATTTCGACAATAAGGATGGAAAAACATATAATGTCAGCGGAAACCTGATTGTTGGAGGGAAAGATAACAATTCCAAAGAGTTTGTACAAAAGGAAGGTACCCTTCTGACGGCCTCTTCACGTTATCTTAAACTTCATATCGAAAAGGGGGCGGTAAGTATTGATAAATTGACTTTCACCCTGGTCAAGGATGATAAGGCATTCCAAAATATCAGTTATTCTAAATCCGAGGGTAATTGGCAGCTTGTCTGGAGTGATGAATTTAATGGTGAGGGATTGCCTGATTCGACTAAATGGATTTATGATATCGAAGGTAATTCAGCCAGCTGGGGAAACTATGAAGAACAGCACTATACGGTTGGCCGAAAGCAAAATGCGTGGGTCGAAAATGGTAAGTTGGCTATAACTGCAATTAAAGAAGATCTGGAGGGTAAAAAATATACTTCAGCACGATTAAATTCAAAAGCTGCATGGCAATACGGACGTATCGAAGTTCGCGCCAAATTACCCAAAGGACGCGGAACCTGGCCTGCAATCTGGATGATGCCCGGCGGTTGGTCATTCAAGGATGGCAACTGGCCCGACGTTGGTGAAATAGATATTATGGAACATGTCGGGCACGACCCAAATGTTATTCATGCTTCGGCTCACTCCAAAGATTATCAGTGGCAGCATGGAAATCAAAAAACAGGTATCATTAACTCACCTGACGCTACGGAGAATTTCCACAGCTATATTTTGGAATGGTCTTCGGAAATAATCAAAGTCTTTGTTGACGACACGTGTTATTTCACTTACAAAAATGAGGGTTCAGGTGAAACCAAATGGCCCTACAACAAACCCTTCTATCTGATATTAAATATTGCCATCGGTGGCGCCTGGGGTAGTGTTAAAGGAATTGACGACACGGCATTTCCTCAGACATTGGAAGTGGATTATGTCAGGATTTATCAGAAAAAATAAATTAAATTAATGAACCAAAAAACAATCTATTTGGGAAATGCAGTGGTAAACTGCAACAGCCAGGAAGTTAAAGGTGAATTTATAGAAATTCAAAACGAAAAATTCTATAAGATTATCAACTATAATAAGATGCCTGATTTCTTTATGACTATCCTGAGTGATTCAGATCACTGGATGTACATTTCAAGTAATGGTTCGTTGTCAGCCGGAAGAAAAGATCGCAATAATGCCTTGTTCCCCTATTATACCGTTGATAAAATTCATGATTACCGTGATCAGACCGGTAGCAAAACAAATCTTTTGGTTGGTAAAGATGCAAAAACATACCTCTGGGAACCATTTACAACCGAGTCGGAGAAGATTTATGCCATTGAAAGAAACCTCTACAAAAGTATTTACGGCAATAAAATTATCTTCGAGGAGATTAATCTTGATCTGGGAGTCGGATTCCAATACGGCTGGTACACTAGCGAGAAATTCGGGTTTATCAAAAAATCAGTGGTAAACAATCTTAACAAGGATGCCTTAACCATTGATATCCTCGATGGGATAAAAAATATTCTTCCTTATGGCAGCGATTACGATTTTCAGAATACCTACAGCAATTTGCTCGACGCCTATAAAAAGTGTGAGCTGCTTGAAGATACAAAGCTTGGCTTATATTTATTGAGCTCCATCCCCATTGACCGCCCCGAACCAAGCGAATCGCTTAAAGCTACAACCGTTTGGTCGTACGGGTGTAACGATGAGACGAAGATTCTTTTATCAAACAATCAGGTTGAAAACTTCAAAAAGGGAGAACCTGTTCAAACCGAAACCGATATCAGGGCACGCCGGGGTGCCTATTACATGAGTCAGAATCTGGAGCTTGAAAAAGGGGACAGAAAAGAATGGATGCTCGTTGCTGAAATCAATCAGGGAAGTGGTGATGTTGCAAACCTTCACCACACGTTACAAAATACCAAAGAAATTGAACAACTGGTTAACGCTGATATTGATCTGGGAACTATAAACCTGATCAAAATCGGTTCGAAAAGCGACGGAATACAGCTTGGAAATGACGAATTGATTTCTGCCCGCCATTTCTCAAACACCCTTTTCAATGTTATGAGGGGTGGAATCTTCACTAATAATTACCTTGTTAACACCGATGATTTCAGACTTTTTGTCTCGCAAATCAATAAAGAGGTTAGCCGGAACAGCAAAATCTGGCTCGACCAGTTGCCTGTCGAAATTAATTATCCTGAACTGATTGAAAAGGCTGAAAGCCAATTAAATCCTGACCTGATCCGGATTTGTTACGAATATCTGTCGCTCACTTTTAGCCGCCGTCATGGCGATCCAAGTCGCCCATGGAATCAATTTTCGATTGAAACGAAAAATGAAGACGGCTCCGTGAAATTGAACTATCAGGGAAACTGGCGCGATATTTTTCAAAACTGGGAAGCACTCGGCCTATCCTATCCCGAATTTCTTGAAGGGATGATCAGCAAATTCGTTAATGCAACCACCGCCGACGGTTATAATCCATACCGGATAACCCGCGAAGGGATCGACTGGGAATCTCCTGATCCGCACGATCCGTGGGCTTATATTGGCTATTGGGGTGATCATCAGATTATTTACCTTCTGAAATTCCTTGAATTGTCTGTCGATTTCCATCCGGCCAGACTCGATTCCTTGCTGAAGAAGGAGCTGTTTGTCTTTGCAAATGTTCCATACCGGATAAAGCCATATGCTGAAATCAAAAAAAATCCCAAAGATACCATTGAGTTTGATTTTCCTTTAAATGATAAGATCAAGGAACTTACCAAACAAACCGGTGCAGACGGCCGATTACTAAGAGATCATAATGGCGGGATTTACCGGGTTAATCTGACCGAGAAAATCCTGATTACCTTATTGGCTAAGCTTACCAATTTTATTCCTGAAGCGGGAATCTGGCTCAATACCCAGCGCCCGGAGTGGAACGATGCCAATAATGCCCTCGTGGGGAATGGCACCTCAATGGTTACTCTCTATTATTTACGTCGGTTCCTGAAGTTTTGGTCTGACCGTTTCAGTAAATCAGCTATTCAGGAACTAACTATTTCAGAGGAAGTTAAATCCTTATTTGATAAGATATTTACCCTTTTTTCCGAAAATACACCCCTGATCGAGTCGGGTTTTTCAAATACCGAAAGAGATCGTTTTACCGCTTATCTTGGTGAAGCAGGAACAAGTTACAGAAATGCTATTTATCAAAATTCTTTCTCAGGGGAGAAAAAGATCATTCAGGTTAAAACGCTGGTTGATTTTATGCAGTTGGGAATTAAGTATTTGGATCAATCCATTAGAGTAAACAAGCGGGCGGACGGACTTTATCATGCCTATAACCTGATCTCGTTCTCGGATAAAAGTATTTCGATTCGCTATCTGTACGAAATGCTCGAAGGGCAGGTGGCTGTGTTAAGTTCCGGCTATTTATCGGTTCAGGAGAGTCTTGATGTGCTTAACGCTCTTAAAGTCAGTAGTATGTTCCGTAGTGATCAATATAGCTATCTGCTTTATCCCGACCGACAATTACCATTATTCACACAGAAAAATAATATTCCGGCAGTCAGGATCGATGAATCGAAATTGCTTAGCCAGCTAATCTTAGATCATGATTTATCTATTTTAAGCCGTGATAATTTGGGTAACTGCCATTTTAACGGGAAATTCCGAAATGTGGGGATGCTGGAGAATGCGTTGAACCAGCTGGATACAACAACGTATGCGACACTACTTTCCGAAGAAAAAGATTGGATTCTTGCGATGTTCCTGGAACTTTTTGATCATCAGTCGTTTACCGGCCGCTCCGGAGCATTCTACGGTTACGAGGGATTAGGAAGTATTTACTGGCACATGGTTTCTAAACTTTTGCTTGCCACACAGGAGTGCTACTTCAGAGCAGTGGATGAAGGTGCAGATCAGGATACCATTGGCAAAATAAAAGATCATTATAACGAAATTAAGGCAGGTATCGGTTTGTATAAATCGCCGGAACTTTATGGCGCCTTTCCTACGGATGCCTATTCGCATACCCCCGCAAATGCCGGTGCCCAGCAGCCGGGCATGACCGGACAAGTGAAGGAGGACTTCGTGGTCCGAATGCGCGAAATCGGAATTCATATCCAAAACGGAGAAATAGTATTCCACTCCTCATTATTCAATTCCAACGAGTTGTTAAAGCAGGAAAGTGTATTCGATTTTTTCGATCTCAATGGGCATAGCCGGCAAATAGCCCTTCAAGAAGGTCAGTTTGGTTTTACGTTTTGCCAGATTCCGGTTGTTTATGCCGCATCTGACGAGGACAAAATAACTGTTACACTCAATGATGGAAAACAGATTTTGATTCCAGGTCATATCATTAACCGCGATTTAAGTAAACTGATTTTCCAACGAACAGGTGAAATTGTGAAGCTGGAAGTCTTGTTCAGAGATTTAACTTTTAACTAAAACTAAACGAATGGCTCATTTTAAAACAGCTCCGGAAGATGTGGTCCCTTTCGGACAAAAACTTGCTTTTGGTTCAGGCAGCCTTGCTAACCAGTTACTTCCTGCTGCGTTGGGAGTATTCATGATTATTCTGGTTTTGGCATTAAAAATGAATCCTTTGCTTGCCGGATTACTTGCGGCGCTACCCCGTCTGCTGGATGCAATTATTGATCCGATCATGGGTTATATCTCCGATAATACCCGTTCACGGTGGGGCAGAAGAAAGCCTTATATTTTTGTGGGCAGTATTATTTCGGGCTTAACCTTTATGGTGATGTGGCAATTGTATCCTGAAAATTCCCAGATGTATAATTTCTTCTACTTCCTGAGTTTATCGATGCTTTTTTATGTGGGATATACCATCTTTGCTGCTCCACTTATCGGTTTGGGTTATGAGATGAGTTCTGATTATCATGAACGGACCAGGTTGATGGCCGTCTCACAATGGATGGGACAAATAGCCTGGATGATCGCCCCATGGTTTTGGGTAATTATTTACGACCAGCGATTTTACCAGACCGCTCCCGAAGGGGCACGAAACCTTTCAATATGGGTTGGCGCATTATGCATGATTCTTGGAATATTTCCCGCTTTATACTGTAAGGAGATGGACCGGTCCGAAGTTAACGGAAAGTCGAAGTTGTCATTGAAAGATATTGCAGCCAACTCGAAAGAATTTATTGCAACGATCAAACAAGCCGTAACCTGCAAACCTTTTCTCAAGTTATGCGCGGCAACATTTTTGATTTTTAATGGCTTTCAAACTATTGCACAATTTGCATTCTTCATTATTATTTTTTACCTCTTTAAGGGTGACACAAGTGCTGCCGGACAATGGCCGGCCTGGTTTGGAACGATCAGCGCCGTGGCAACTGCCATTCTTGTAATTCCGGTGATCACCTTTATTTCCCAAAAAATTGGCAAGAAAAATGCCTTTGTCGTGGCGACCTTAATCTCAATGGTGGGTTATATTTTGAAATGGTGGGGATTCAATCCGGCAAATCCATTTATGATGTTTTTACCCATACCATTTCTTTCGTTCGGAATTGGCGGGTTGTTTACATTGATGATGTCGATGACTGCTGACGTATGCGATTTAGACGAATTGAATAATGGCACCCGTCGTGAAGGGACCTTTGGTGCAGTTTACTGGTGGATGGTAAAGCTTGGAACGGCCATTGCACTTCTCACAAGTGGCGCAGTTTTAAACTGGGTTGGATTTGACCAGAATGCAACCGTGCAATCAGCAGAATCGATTACTAATCTGCGTATTGCTGATATTGTAATTCCTGTGATCACTGGTATACTGGCTATTCTTGTGATGTGGAAATATGATGTCACTGAGGAAAGATCTCACCAGATAAGGGAAGCATTGATCCTTCGGCGGGGTAAAATTCTTCGGCCGGATGAAATTGAAGAGGCAACAATCCTTTAATTCATCGCATTTTATTCCCATTAATTGATCCCGTGATATGAGGCATCATTCTTTAATTCTGGTTTCCATCCTTTTGCTTTTATGCCTGAACAGTATAAAAGCCGATGAAGTTACAATCTCAGGAAGGCAAATATTGGTCAACAAATTCCCGTATCCGATTAAGGGGATTTGCTATCACCCGGTACCTAAAGGGAGCAGCAGCGTCAGTTTTGCCGGCTTAACGCAAGATCTGGCTCTGATGAAAGAGGCGGGAATTAACACGATCAGGGTTTATTCCCCGATTCCGGATAAAGCTATTCTCGATCAGATTAATGCTTCAGGTCTGAAGGTGATTATTGGTTTTGGGTACAATCAGCAGGGGAAATATGATATTCTTTCAGGATCATTTATCGATTATGTGAAAACGTTTAAAGATCACGATGCCATCCTGTTCTGGGAACTTGGTAATGAATACAATTACCATCCCGAGTGGTTTGGAGGTGATCTTAAAAACTGGTATACCGCCTTAAACAAGGCCGCCGGTATGATCCATAAAATTGATCCTTCTCATCCTGTAGCAACTGCGCATGGGGAGCTGCCTGAGGCGAATATCGTTGCATTATGTCCCGATATTGATATCTGGGGGATGAACGTCTACCGTTGGGATAATCCCGAAGGTATTTTTGCCGCCTGGAGTGCGATAAGTTCAAAACCAATGTATCTTTCAGAGGCAGGTGCCGACAGTTATATGACTGCAAAAATGAATGGTTATGATCAGGGAGAAAATCAAAAGGCACAGGCTGATGCAGTCCGAAATATTCTGGACGATATTTTGAGGTTTCGTACTATTTGTTCCGGAGTTGCCTTATTTGAATTTGCAGATGAGTGGTGGAAATCGGGCGACAATAATACACATGATCCGGGTGGATGGGCTCCAAACAGTAGTGGAGTTCCCTTCGATGGTGCAGCCAACGAGGAGTATTGGGGTATATTGAATATTGAACGGAACAAGAAAATGTCTTTTGATGTGGTAAAACAAAAATATAAGGAGTTTTGATCGTGATCTTTTTCGTGAATTTCACTATCTGGTTCATCTGATTAATCTTTAAACTATTACATACTTCATCAGTACTTACTATAACTAATTAATACGAAGGGTTTAATGTTGTATTTCCAATATGAACTGATTTCTTAATAAGCCAAAATAAAAACAATGCCACCAAGTAATCTGGAGTTGTACGACTCCAACCTCAAAACAGACAACAATAAAAAATCAAAGAGTTGTATAGGAGCCACCAAAACACGAAATCCCACCAAAATACAACCAATGAATGCCCTTGGTTTTAATATAGAGTGTTGATGCTTTAGTGGCGAAAAGATTTTTTTCAACTTAAGGGTATAATTCTAAATATGAATTCTTTTATTCCAATTACTTAATAACTGCCAACGATGAATGAAATTGTAACCAAACTTTCAGTCAGGGAAAAAATAGGATATAGTCTGGGTGATACCGCATCGCACTTTGTTTGGGATATGGTTGGTTTCTGGCTCCTGTTCTTTTATACTGATATCTATGGAATTTCAGCGGCTGCTGCAGGAACAATTATGCTGGTGGCCAGATTCTGGGATATGGCTATCGATCCCGTTATTGGTATTATCGCCGACCGTACCAATACCCGCTGGGGAAAATTTCGTCCCTATATCTTGTATGGGGCCATTCCTTATGCAATTTTGGCCGTTTTAACTTTTACAACCCCAAATTTTGGGGAAGCCGGAAAGATCCTTTATGCCGGGGCTACTTATGTGCTTTTAATGACAGCTTATGCAGCCATAAATTTACCCTATTCCGCTCTGGGTGCCGTGATGACTGATGACACCTACGAACGTGCAGGACTGAACACTTACCGTTTTATTGCCGGATTTACCGGACAGTTTGTAGTGACAGGCCTGGCCCTTACTATTGCCGAATTTTTTGGCGGTGGTGATAAGGCTCAGGGATTTCAATACACCGTATTTTTATTTGCAGGCTTAAGTCTGGTTTTCTTTTTCATCACATTCAAAACAACCAAAGAGCGGGTTCAGCCACCAAAAGCTCAGAAGGATTCACTAAAAGAAGACATCCGTAACTTGTTCAGCAATAAGGCCTGGGTCATCCTGGCACTGGTAGGGATCATCTCATTTATCATGTTTGCCATGCAAAATGCGGCGATTGCTTATTATTTCAAATACTACCTTGGGCGCGAAAATAACGTTCAGTTGTTTAATGTGCTCGGAACTGTGGCACTGATAGTGGCTTTGCCGTTATCAAAACCGTTGGCCAAACGATTTGGAAACAGAAATGTCTTTATTGGAAGCTCGTTAATTTCAGGATTTTTTTTCATGCTTATTTATTTGCCCGGCATTACCAATCTGACTACAATCTATGTTTTCAATATTATAGCCAAGATGGCTTATGCGCCGGCAGTTCCATTGCTTTGGACCATGATTGCCGATTCGGCTGATTATGGTGAATGGACAACAGGTCGCCGGGCTACAGGATTGTATTTCTCGGCTGCCGTATTTGCTCAGAAAGCCGGCTGGGGCATTGGGGCGGCTATTGCAGGCTGGATTCTGGCTATGACAAATTTTGTTGCCAATACCGAACAAACCGCAACTGCAATTACCGGAATAAAGCTGCTGGTCTCCGTTATTCCCGGAATCTTATATATGTCGTGTGCTTTGTTTATGATCTTTTATAAGATCGACTCCAGGACCACCGAATTGATGAAAAGTGATCTGGATGCCAGAAGGGCGCTTGAGGCAGAGGGATAACCGGAAATTTAAGTATATTTAATAACAAATTAAGTGGCTCTGTATTTTCAGATAGGTATTAAGAATAAAAAGATGTCGTATTTAGTATTAAACCCTAAAGTTGAAAAAACTCTTTTCGCCACTAAAACACCATCCCGCAAAGCGGGACCAAAAAGGCACGAAAGATAGTTGTTAGATATATTTTAGTGGAATTTAGTGTTTTAGTGATTTCGTGGCATTTTTTTATTTTGGATCATTAAGAAATCAGTCCATTATGGAAATACTGCATTAAATCCTTCTTATACTTACAACTATTTTAGTATTAAACTAAATTTTCAGATATAATAACCAGAATGAAAATAATTAGGAATTTTATCCTGCTGATTGCTACGGCTGCGACCATTTTAAATTGCACAAAAGGGGGCGATGGTCCTGCTCCTGTGCCGCCACCACCGCCAATAAAGAATGAAGTGGATTTCTGGCTCACTAAAGGGGATCAATCGGTTACTCTTCAGAAGCAAACCACCGTGTTAGGTTTTGGAACAGCAGCCAATATTTATCCAACCATCGAAGTTGATGATTCACAAACCTTTCAAAGTATCGATGGGTTTGGATTCACCCTTACCGGTGGTAGTGCACAGGTAATTAATTCGCTGGCTCCTGTAGTAAAGCAGCAATTGCTACAGGAACTTTTTGGAATTTCTATTAGTTCGATTTCAATTAGTTACCTCCGGCTTAGTCTGGGTGCATCCGATTTGAACAATGCCCCATTCTCATACGATGATGTGCCATTTGGACAAACTGACCTGAATCTTTCTCAGTTTAGCCTGGCTCCCGATATGACCGATTTAATCCCGCTATTAAAAGAGATTCTGGTCATTAATCCGGCTATCAAAATTATTGCCACTCCCTGGTCTGCTCCGGTTTGGATGAAGGATAATAACAGTTTTATCGGGGGGAGCCTGCAATCTGCCTATTCTACTGTCTATGCCAATTACTTTGTTACCTATATTCAGAAAATGAAGGAACAGGGGATTACAATTACGGCAATTACCCCCCAGAATGAACCATTATACGGTGGAAATAATCCAAGTATGCTAATGTCTGCTGTTCAGCAAGCTGAGTTTATTAAAAATAATCTGGGTCCGGCATTTCAGCGTGCAAATATTACCACGAAAATTGTTATTTACGATCATAACTGTGATCAGCCTGGCTACCCGATTGCCATCTTAAATGATGCTGCGGCAAATCCTTTTATTGATGGTTCTGCTTTTCATCTTTATGGTGGCGACATTAGTGCCATGTCTTCGGTTCACCTTGCCTTTCCCGATAAGAATGTCTACTTCACTGAGCAATATACCTCCTCAACAGGCGATTTCGGTGGCGATCTAAAATGGCATCTGAAAAATATTATTATTGGCTCAACACGGAATTGGGGTAAGGTGGCACTTGAATGGAACCTGGCGAATAATGGAGCCTTTGAACCCCATACTCCGGGTGGCTGCAATACCTGCAAGGGTGCTGTAACGGTGATTAGCAGTGATAATTTTATTCGGAATGTGGGGTATTACATTGTCGCTCATGCCTCAAAATTTGTCCCTTCAGGTTCGGTCAGAATTGCCAGTAATGTGACCAGTAATTTCAATAATGTAGCATTTAAAACTTTAGATGGAAAGAAGGTTTTGATTGTTGAAAATGATGGCGCAACCAGCGAATTATTCAATATCAAATTCAATGGCCGTTGGGTTACGACCTCCCTGAACGGCGGGGCTGTCGGAACTTTTATCTGGTTATAGTATTGCCGGACCTTTTGATCTGAATTTTCTTTTTTTTGGCCTCCTGAATCACAGGGTTACCTGATATACTATCCAAGCATTTAATTCCACAGGAATGTACAAATTATATACGCTTTTTTTGCCCCTGGTTTTCCTTGTTTCGCTCCACCTTTCCGGCCAGATCATGCCGGTGGGAAGCGGAAGCTACACCATGCAATTGCCCCCGGCTGATGGCGCAGGAAGAAATGTAAATCCTGCAGGCACCCCAAGATTATCAGGAGCGGCATTGACCAAGCCGGTTGCAACCAGCGATTGGTGGACAGGATTACTGACCAATAATGATGCAACCAATGGCGCCAACTTATATAACTACCCTTTGTCACTTAAAGGTGGTCCTTCGGGGTTGATTCTTAGCTATACTTTTTTAGGCGGAGGGGCAAATGATACCCGCCAACCCATGAGTCCGGACCAACCGCTGATCTTAGGGGTAAGCGGTATTGCCGGAACCTATCCGACCGTTTCGGATTATTCCGATTGGACAGTTACCACATCGTGGAATAGCGCAGGACACAATTTCAACGCCACCATTGGGATGGGAATGCCTTTTGTTTATTGCACAAAAGGAAACTCCGACATTGCTTCAGTTACCGTAAATATTGGTGTAGTTTCTGTTCAGAACGAAATGATACTTATTACAAATTCGTTGAGCGGCGCCAATTTTGCCGTTTATGCTCCGGTCGGCTCAACATGGATTCAATCGGATAAAACGTATACCTCATCCCTTGCCGGGAAAAACTATTATTCAGTGGTTATGCTCCCGACAGGTGGAGAGGCGGCAACCGTTGCAAACGATTTCAAACAATATGCCTATGTTTTCCCGTCGAATACTTCGGTAAACTGGACTTATGACAATAACAGCTCAACAGTCCGGTCTGATTTTTCAGTGACTGCCGATGTTAAAGAGGGATCCGGAACCGCAGTTTTATTGGGATTATTGCCCCATCAGTGGGCACATTTAGGTTCGGGTTCTCCGCAACCCGGAGCTTATTCATATAATACCTCGCGTGGAGCGATGAAGATGTTGCCATCCAATACTTTCACCATTGAAAACAAATTCAAAGGGATCTTGTCCACACTTCCAAATACTTCCAAATATAGTCCGGGATTTGATCCTGCTGCACTAAACGCAAAAATAGATCTTGTAAAAGGGGAGGGGCTTGCACTCTGGACCGATTCGTACAACGAAGGTTTGGCGATGAACCGTCTTGTTCAGGTCGCCAAAATTGCCGATCAGATCGGAAACACTCAGGCCCGCGATCAGATTATCAATACCGTAAAAACGCGACTGGAAAACTGGTTTAAAGCAGAGGCAGGCGAAAATGCCTTCCTGTTTTACTATAACACGATGTGGACCACCCTGATTGGGTACCCTGCCGGATACTCGGCCGATGCCAACCTCAATGATCACCATTTTCATTATGGCTATTTTATCAGTGCTGCTGCAACTGTGGAACAGTTTCAGCCGGGATGGGCAGCAAACTGGGGCCCGATGGTGAATATGCTCGTCAAGGATGCAGCCAACTGGGATAAAACAGATCTGAAATTTCCATTCCTGCGAAATTTCAACCCCTATGCCGGTCATAGTTTTGCTGCCGGACTGCTCAATACCGAGCCTCACGGCAACAACCAGGAATCCTCCTCGGAGGCGATGAATTTCAATGCATCCCTGATAACCTGGGGGGAACTTACCGGTAATACAGCAGTTCGAGATTTGGGGATTTACCTTTATACCACCGAACAAACCGGCATCGAAGAGTATTGGTTTAATATGAATAAGCGGAATTTCAGTTCGAATTATTCACAATTGATGTGTTCGCGCCTCTGGAGCGACGGGTATGATAACGGTACATTCTGGACCGGCGATATTGCTGCCATGTATGGAATCGAAATGTTCCCCCTCACCGGAGCCTCACTCTATCTGGGTCATAATATTTCGTACGTGCGCGATTTGTGGAACGACATGAAAACAAAAACCGGTGTGCTTGCAAAAACATCCAATGACAATCTCTGGTACGATATTTACTGGTCCTATGCGGCTCTGGCAGATCCGCAAAGTGCCATATCACTTTATGATGACTTTCCCGGATATAAACCCAAAGGGGGTTGTTCCGATGCACAAACCTACCATTGGTTGCACAGCCTGAACGGTTCCGGCCCTGTTGATGCCTCGGTTACTGCAAATTATCCCATTGCGGCACTCTTTAATAAGAATGGCGATAAAACTTATGTGGCCCATAATTATGGCGCCAGTGAAATTACGGTTACCTGGTCGGATGGTTTCTCGATGGCCATTCCTGCCAGAACAATGAAGAGTAGTAAGGACATCCCGGTTACGGTAAGTCTGACAGCTTCGGCTAACCAGGTGGCCTCCAATGGAAGTGTAACCCTTTCGGCGGCAACAAACGGATCGGGAATTACCAAGGTTGAGTTCTATGATGGAACGACACTTATTGGCACCTCGGCTACAGCCCCCTATTCCGTTACGGCTTCCTCTCTGTCAGCTAAGGTACACGGGTTTTCGGCCAAAGTATATGTAGGCGCAGCATTACAATTGTCAAATGTGGTGACAGTTATTGTGGGTTCGAGAGTTCCTTATGGTGGAGCGGCAGTCTCAATTCCTTCTCAGGTTATCGAACCAGGAAATTATGACGCTTATGAGGGGGGAATTGGTCAGAATATCACCTACTTTGATGTGAATACCGCCAATGAGGCGGGCACATTCCGGACTCCCGAATATGTTGATGCCAATGCAACTGCGGGTGAAGGAAATACGGTCAGTTACATCGAAAGTGGTGAGTGGCTTACTTATACCGCAAATATTTCACAGGCTGGCGCTTACGACCTGTCAATTCGATATACCTCGGGAATTGGTTCCGGAGGGGGCCCATTCCATATTGAAGTGGATGGTTCAACAGTTGCTTCCAATATTAACGTTGGGTACACCGATTCAAACTGGAGCTCGTGGGCTTCCAAAGCGGTTCCAGGTGTTATTTTGCCTGCAGGTCAGCATATTATAAAGCTTGCATTTGACAATGGGGGTTTTAATATAGGTAAGATATCGTTTACTTACAAAGGTATTGCAACCCCCTCTTTGGCTGTATCAACAAACTCGCTGGCGGTAACGATGATGTCGGGAAGTAAAAAAATGTTTGATGTTATTTCAAATATCAGCTGGATTGCTGTTAGTGATCAAAATTGGCTTGCCCTGAATAATGGCACCGGTTTTGGGAATGGTACAATAACAGTCACTGCCCTGGAAAACGGGACGATAACTCCCAGGACTGCTAACATAAAGGTTTCGGCTAGTGGCATAGCCGACCAGATGATTAAGGTTACCCAGGATGCCGGTGGGTTTTCGTATCTTGTTGTTTCGAATACCGATGTAACGATTGGAATCACTGCCGGCAGCATTCAAACCCTTTATATCAGTTCCAATGTAAGTTGGAGTGCAGCATCCGATCAGCCCTGGCTTTCGATCAGTGATTCAGGTGGTACCGGAAGTAAACAACTTACACTTACTGCACAGGCAAACTCCGCCAATGCAGAGCGGGTTGCCGTTGTGACAATTTCGGGCGGAGGTTTACCTGCAAAAACGGTGGTCGTTACCCAGGCAGCGGCTCCCAAACCACTTACACTTCCAATTGATTTTGAAACCGGAACCTTTAGCTGGAGCGATTTTAACGGGGGAGTTGCCAACGTGATTCCCAACCCTCATGCCTCAGGGATTAATACCAGCTTAAAAGTGGCCCAAATCATCAGAAACGGTGGTGCAACATGGGCAGGAAGCTATTTGACTCTGGATACTAAGATTGATTTTACCGCAGCAACCACCTTTTCAATGAAAGTTTATTCCTCCCGCGCAGGGATCCCGGTTCTTTTTAAACTCGAAGGGGATAAGGTTCCAACAGCCGAAGTGTCGGCAAAGACTACCCTTGCCAACTCCTGGGAAATATTAACCTGGAATTTTGCCGGAAATACTTCAAATATTTTTAATAAGTTAACATTTATGTTTGACTTCGGAGTCGTCGGGGATGGTTCTGCCAGTTCAACTTTCCTGTTCGACGATATTAACCTGATAAATAGTGTTGCAGGTACATTAACCGTGTCAACAGCGATCCTGGCTATCGGGGCTCCGGCAAACAGTACAAAAACATTCGACATAACTTCGAATGTCAGCTGGACGGTTGCAAGTAACCAACCATGGTTAACCCTAAGCGATCAAAGTGGTTCCGGCAATTCGACAGTTACCCTGACTTGCGGCGTAAATCCTGCGATAACCCCAAGGACTGCCACCGTAATGGTAGCAGGAGCAGGAGTCGCATCAAAAACAATAACCATCACCCAGGATGGTGCAGCAGCGATTTTGAGTTGCTCATCGTCAGCATTGACTGTCGGATCACAGGCCAACAGCACTAAAATAGTTGATATCTCTTCCAATATCAGCTGGACTATATCCAGCGATCAGGGCTGGTTGACCACAAGCCTGGCAGCTGGTTCTGGAAATGGAACGATTACTTTAACCGCAACTGAAAATCCTACAATCGCCTCAAGGACCGCAAATCTGACAGTTTCAGCTACCGGAGTCGCTAACCAAATAATTACAGTTACACAGGATGGGGGAACTACCGGCATCATTGATCTTCCGGAGGATCAGTTCTCGATTCATCCAAATCCGGTTTCGACCATTTTATATCTGAACTCACAACCAACTGTTTTGAATTATAGCATTTTTGATATGAGCGGAAAATTGATTTTAAATGGTAAATTAACTGATTATCAAATAAATGTAGGTTGGTTGTCGAATGGTATTTACACCCTTAAAATCGATTATAAAACCGGATTTATCACACGGAAATTTATAAAACAATAATTTTGGCCGACTTATAATAAATTATTTTCAAATGAAAACTTTAATTGCATTCATCCTTCTTTTTTCCTCATTGGATTTCGTTGGATCGGTTACGGCAGCGAAGAATTCCGGCAATGAGCGGAATCAAGAAAAATCAAATTCAGCCGGAACAGCCTGGATAACAAGTCCTGAATCAAAGGTTTTGTTTCAGTCTTCAAAATTCAGCTTTGTCGCTAAATCGAAGGTAAGTCATGATCCCGAGATTGTTATCGATCCAAGTCAAACATATCAGACAATAGACGGTTTTGGGAATTGTCTCACGGGTGGCAGTGCCATGTTATTACATCGCATGGATGCCACAAGCAGGCAGGCAATCCTCAGAGAATTATTTGCCACCGATGGAAATAATATCGGAATCAGTTATTTGCGGATCAGTATCGGAGCCTCTGATCTCGATGACCGGGTTTTTTCGTATGATGATCTCCCTGCCGGGGAAACAGACAGCACACTGGCGCAGTTTTCGCTGGCGCCCGATAAGACCGATCTGATCCCTGTTCTAAAGGAGATTCTGGCGATTAATCCGGATATCAAAATTCTGGGTTCACCATGGTCGCCTCCAACATGGATGAAGACCAATAAAAATTCAAAGGGGGGAAGCTTAAAAACTCAATATTACGATACTTATGCGAGGTATTTCGTAAAATATATTCAACAGATGAAGTGTGAGGGGATAACTATTGATGCGATAACAATTCAGAATGAACCCCTTCATCCGGGAAATAATCCGAGCATGTTTATGCCGGCAGAAGAGCAGAGGCAGTTTATCAAACAAAGTCTGGGTCCTATTTTTGCCGCTTCAGGTGTTAACGCAAAAATTATCGTTTATGACCATAATGCCGACAAACCCGATTATCCGCTAACAATTTTGAATGATCCGGAGGCTGCCAAATATGTGGATGGTTCGGCATTTCATCTTTATGGCGGAAAGATCGAGGCATTGACACCGGTTCACAATGCTCATCCCGATAAGAACCTATATTTTACAGAACAGTGGGTGGGTGCCCCCGGAAATCTGGCAGGCGATCTGGCCTGGCATGTGAGAACACTTATTATCGGAGGGACCCGAAACTGGTGCCGTAATGTGCTGGAATGGAACCTGGCATCCGATCCAAAAAATAATCCCCATACCCCGGGAGGGTGCACCGAATGTTTGGGAACGATAACCATCGATGGAAATGCAGTAACCCGTAATCCGGCCTATTATATTTTAGCTCATGCTGCAAAGCTGGTTCGGCCTGGTTCGGTCCGCATTGGCTCAAATACCAATGAGGCACTGCCTAATGTGGCATTTAAAACGCCCGATGGAAAAATCGTGCTGATTGTTCAGAATAACCGGGGAATGAAGATCGATTTTAATATCTCACTTGAAAATAACACGGTTTCGCTCTCCCTTGAGAAAGATGCTGTTGCGACTTATGTATGGTAATTGTTTAGTTTTTGATTGTTCGTTTTGAAAGTGAAGCCCGACCGGATGAAAAGATGGCCGGGTTTCTTTCTGTTATTTAAAAATTAGTTGGTTTTCTGATCCTCTGTTTCCAAGATGTCACCCGTTCCGGGTTGGGATGAGGATGAATATCTGGGTTTTGCACTAATCATACCACCCGTTCCGGTTTGTCAAGTTACTATTAGTTGTATCCCTTTTTCATTCATTTTATTTTAATACAATTCTTCGATATCCTGCGCCGAAAGACCTGTGAGTTTTGAAATGTCCGTTATCGGCAAACCCATTTTTAGTGCATTTTTTGCCAGGATTAATTTTTCCTGTTCAATACCTTGTTCAAGTCCCTCTTTAATACCTTGTTCAATACCTTGTTCAATACCCTGTTCAATACCTTGTTTAATACCTTGTTCAATTCCTTGTTTAATACCCTGACTAATCCCTTTTATAATCCCCCGTTCTTCACCCTGTACCATGCCGGTATCAAAAGAATCGGCCATCATCGTTTTTTCGGTGCTGATGTAATCCCAGTATTTGTCATAAGTCTCCAGTTCCCCTTTGGTTAAACCACTCTCCAAAATCAGCTCAGAGGCTTCCTTAAGTTCAGGAACATCCAGAAAATCGGAAGATATTTCTTCCTGCTGATCGCTGATCTCCGATAAAAAGCGCAGCCATAACACCTGTAACCGCTTGTTGGTAAATTGCTTTGACTTGAATTTTGGAAGTTCAATAAAGATGAATTCAAGCCCTTCGATGACTTTTTCACTCTCCTGGGTATGGATAATCTTATAATGGTGCAGGTAATTCTCTGACTTTTTGTCAAAATTTTCGTTGATGATATTCAGCGAGTAAACAGGTTGCAATCCCTTGTACTGAATCCCTTTGCCTACCTGTTTGATATAGGCTTTTGAGGCGTTGAAAAGGACACGGCTTTTGAAACCGTCGGTCCAGAGCATCTGCATCTCCACGATGAATTGCTGCCCTTTTTCGTCCATGCACCGCACATCGACGATTGAATTTTTAAAGATCGGGATTTCGGGGACCAGTTCGGCAGGCAGGTATTCGAGCGAAACAATTTTATTGTCCTCACTCAATGGCATTACGGCGTTGAGGAAGCTTTTAAGTAGATGGGGATGTTCGCCAAAAATCCGCTTAAAGGTCAAATCATTTTTGGGGTCGAGATAACGCATGTCATAAATTGTTGTTACTACAAATATACGACTAAAAAGAGCGGGGAGTAACCGGAATTGAAATATGGGCAATTAAAAATAATAAATTTCGATCGCGGGGATATTTGTCAGTGAGCGGGTGACTAAGTGAGGAGCTGACTAAGTGAGGGGCTGACTTATTCTTGCCTGAACAAGTCAGCCTCTCACTTAGAGAATAGATCCTGCATTTGCCAGAATCATGTCACCTCTTCCGGGTTGGTAACGATGGATTTGCTTTCCCGGGATATTAGCTTCGCTGATCTTCGATTCAAATTCAATCACTACAGGATTTTTCGCCGCACCTCCACTTCGTGCCTTTCGGGATTTTTCGCCCCATCGCCCTATCGCCCTATCGCCACTTCGCCCAATCGCCTCTTCGCGCTTTAGCGCCATTCCGTCCGATTGGGGTGAGGCACCTTTGCCGGATTTCGATCACGGACTTTAAGAGGTCTTCCGGCTATTGCAAAATGACCTTGAAGCAGTTTTTTAAAACCTATTTTTCCCTTTTAAATCTTAATAGCCAAACCATAAATCCGCTGATCAAAACCATCAAAACACACAATCCCGCAAAGGGAATATATAACAGGTAAAGCATCCCCAAAAAAGGTTCCAAAACCCGACCGGTATGAATCTCAAGTGCAAAGTTCCAGAGCGATATCGGTGATTTTATTTTTACGTTTTCTGGCATCTCCCATGTTTGGCTGCTATTTTTCTCCGATATCCCATGGTTATAATCAAAAATCCACTCCCGTTGTTGGTGATCCCTGATATATCCTGCCACCATATTGGCCGAAACCGGCCTCGACATTCCAACAGGCGCTTCATAACCTCTGCCGGTAAAGAAATCTAAGGTCTCTCCTGTGGCTGAATCCCAGAGGAATAATCCCGAAAATGAACCGACCAGGTATTTCGTGGCATCAACACACTCAAGCACATTACAACCCATCAGGCTGACAGGGGGTTGTGAATTGCTGCGCACCAGGATGGTATTCAGTCTTGCGTCTGAAGTATAAAAACCATCGGCCGTAGAGAAGATGTAAATCCCGGCTTGTTGATTCCAGACCCCTTTTCGGAGTTTATCATGCCAGGGATTATTCGTGTCAAGGTGTGATCCGGGGATGATCCCCACCCTTTTAGTGATAATCGGAATTAAAAGCGGCGGACGTAAAAAGATCCCGGCTGTGGTGTTAATGATCAGAAAAATGGCAAACACATATCCCACAAGATTATGCCATTTTAAATTTAGTTTGAAGGTGGAAGGGAGGTTTCCTGAAGATCCGGTATCTCTTTTTCTGCGTTTGATGAGTCCGGGCAGGAAAAAGTGAAGCAAACCGGTGACAGAGAGCAGTATTGTCACAATTCCAAGGATATCAACTAGCAGTTTTCCTACTGTCCCAAAAAGTTCGCCACTGTGAAGTTCCCAAAGGGTATTAAACATCCCGGCACTTTGGGTATAACCTTCAGGCGGTGGGAGGTTGGTGGTTTCAAAATGGATTAAGTCGGTACTCTTTATCAGGAAATCCCTGCTTAAAATTACCAGAGTATCCTGTTTAATAAATAGATCTACCAATCGTTGTTCCTGAATTGCCATCGGGACTACTTCCCATGATTTTGAATTTATGCTCCTTTGGAACAGCCCAAACTGGGTTGCGGCAATGAGTTGATTTTTATATCGGATCAGCTGATTTATCTTTCGGTTATCAATCCCTGAAGGAAAACCCTGATTATAATCTAAATATCCGCCGGGTGTTTTAATCCAGGTGCCAATATTTCCAAAGAAAATAAGGGAATCGCCGTTCAGACTTAAGCCACCCCGCACGGCAGCCTGGTTCCAGTTTTGATATTCATAACTTCGCGGCAGCCATTTCCGCGAAAGGTCAACCCCCGAGAGGAGGCTCCGGTGATTCATAATAATACCTGAAATCGCAAAGTGAATCGCAAATAGGGTGATGATAACCCCGGGCCATTTGTGAAGCTTTTTGAATGTCGTGATAAGTTTTTTGCGATCCATGTGAAATTATAACAATTTTATGTGGAATAATGATTGAAAAAGCAGCTGGCGGCTGGCAATTTGCCACTGGCTTGATTTTGCCATTTGCCAGCCGCCATTTGCCAGCCGCCTAATAATTAACCATTAACCACTATCCATTAATCATTCTTCTTCTCATGGCTCCAACCCCCTTTGAGTCCGAAGATGAACCACACCAGTGCCAATGTTCCGGCGGCAAAAATGGTATCTCCAAAGACACGCATCCATTTTAGAGTAGCCATAAGTGGTGTTTGCATAAATTCAGCTGAACGGGCAAACCACAAGCCATCCTTTACGCTGGCCAGAGTCTGCAAAAGTCCAATCGGGAAGACACTGAAAAGGACCATTGTCGCCAAACCAACATTGATTGACCAAAAGGCAAATTTAATCCATTTATCTTTCCAGATGACCTCTTTGTCCATATCACGCAAAACAAATAACATCAGTCCGATACCCAACATTCCATAAACTCCGAATAATGCGGTATGACCATGAACTGCAGTGGTATTTAATCCTTGCATGTAATAGAGGGCAATCGGTGGATTAATCAGAAATCCGAAGATCCCGGCTCCTACTAAATTCCAAAAAGCAACCGCGATAAAGCAATAGATCGGCCATTTATACGCTTTACTCCAGGCTGCCATTTTGCTGATTTTTAGATTGTCATATGCTTCAAAACCCATCAGAACGAGTGGTACGACCTCAAGTGCACTGAATGTAGCCCCCAGAGCCATGATTGCGGTGGGAGTCCCGGTAAAGTAGAGGTGATGGAACGTTCCAAGAATACCACCGGCAAGGAAAACAACCGTTGAAAATAACACCGCTGTAGTGGCAGTGGCAGCCTTGACAATATTCAAACGGACAAAAAGGAATGCGGTAATTACAGCTGCAAAGACTTCAAAAAAACCTTCAACCCAAAGGTGAACAACCCACCAGCGCCAGTATTCTGCAACAGCCAGGTTGGTATGACGGCCCCACATCAGACCGGCTCCGTAAAACCCGGCAATGGCAACCGAAGAGATCAGGAACATGGCAAGAAGATTCCGGCTTTCCGATTTTTGTTTCAGTGCAGGCCAGATGGCACGCCCCATCAATACCAGCCAGATAACCAGACCAACAAGCAGGAAGATCTGCCAGAAACGTCCAAGGTCAACATATTCGTAACCCTGATGACCAAACCAGAAGTTCTGGATCAAACCGAGTTTCTGCATTACACCCATCCACTGTCCGGCTAATGATCCGGCAACAATAACGAGTAAAGCGGAAAATAAAAAGTTTACACCTAAACGCTGAAAGCGGGGTTCAACACCCGAGATAGCAGGGGCATAATATAATCCGGTGGCAAGCCATGAGGTAGCGATCCAGAAAATTGCAATCTGAACATGCCAGGTGCGTGAAATGGAATAGGGAAGCCAGTCGCCTAATGGAATACCGTAAAAAGCATGACCTTCGACACCGTAATGGGCGGTAATCACACCCATGATAACCTGAACAAGCAGCAGGATCGAAACAATCCAGAAATATTTTAAGGTGGCTTTTTGAGAAGGGGAGTGGGTGGCTTTTAACTGTGGATTTACTTTTGGAAACTCTTCCTCTTTTTCATCCCGCTTCCTTGCGTAATACCAAACCATTAATCCAATTCCGGCTAAAAGCATCATCACACTGAAACCTGTCCACAGCAGAAGTTCACCTGTTGGACGGTTTCCGACCAACTCTTCAGCAGGCCAGTTATTGGTATAGGATATCTCCTTCCCGGGACGTTGGGTAACACATGCCCACGAAATCCAGAAGAAAAAGGCGTTCAGCTGACGAACACGCTGGGGATCTTTAAGTGAATTCACAGGCAGTGCATAAGCATTACGAAGATTCGCCATTGCCGGATTATTGGTGAAAAGTCCACTGTAAAACAGGGTATTACCCGCGATGGCTTCAGCCCTTAGGTCAGAAACTGTCAACGTTTTTGTTGATTCCTGATAGGTGTTCTGCCGGATATCCTCCTGTAACCGGATCTTTAAGGCGGCCTGTCGCTGGTGGCTTACCTTATTATATGGCAGGCTGTCGGTTTTTAATGCTAATTTGTCAAGCATAAAAACTGCCTCTTTATGCAACCAATCGGCACTCCAGTCGGGCGCCTGATAGGCACCATGTCCCC
>CANJNY010000031.1 GCA_947475715.1 Prolixibacteraceae bacterium | reverse complement strand
TGACAATATCTATTATGCCTTCGGGAAATGGGACCTGCTCCCCGAATCAAGGTCTTCGCTGGATAGTTTAGCCGAGTTACTGGTTCTGAATCCGACTACGATTATCGAACTGATGGCACATACCGATTGCCGTGGCGACGACGCACTGAACTCTGAAATATCTCAGAAAAGGGCACAGTCGGTTGTTACTTATCTCATCGACAGAGGTATTCAGCCGGGTCGGCTGGTCGCCAAAGGATATGGTGAGTCATCTCCTAAAAAAGTCACTAAAAAACTCGCAAAAACCTACTCCTTTTTAAAACTGGGGACAGAACTTACCTGTAAATATATTGAATCAATATCGGATGAGAAAGAGCGGGAGATCTGTCATCAGATTAACCGGCGGACCGAATTCAAAGTTCTATCGTCCGACTATCGGGAGAAGTTTGATAAATAAGGTTTAAAAAAAGCTTATAACGAGTTACCTTTGTGGTTGCGCAGCTGAAATTCACGTTAAGATTCAGCGACAAATTCAGAAAATTTAGTTAATTTCGCGCCACCTGAGCCGGAGATCCGGATTAAGTTCAGGATAGTTCCAAAACATTGAATATCAATATGGATTCTGAAAACAGATATGACCTTAGGGGTGTTTCAGCTTCGAAAGAAGATGTCCACAATGCGATTAAAAACATCGACAAAGGGCTTTTCCCGAAAGCTTTTTGCAAAGTCGTGCCCGATTATCTCGGTGGAGATCCCCAATATTGCAATGTAATGCATGCCGATGGGGCCGGTACCAAGTCGGCCCTCGCCTACCTGTACTGGAAAGAGACGGGTGATTTATCGGTCTGGAAGGGGATTGCACAGGATGCAATTGTGATGAATCTTGATGATTTACTGTGCATTGGGGCGATTGACAATATTCTCCTTTCGTCAACCATTGGCAGAAATAAAAATAATATACCGGGTGAGGTAATTGCCGCAATTATTGAGGGTACAGAAGAACTTTGTGCCGAACTGCGTGAATTGGGAATCAATATCCAGGCCACGGGTGGGGAGACCGCTGATGTTGGTGATCTTGTCCGTACCATAATTGTCGACTCAACAGTTACCTGTCGCATGAAACGGAGTGATGTGATTTCAGCCGATCAGATTAAGGAGGGAAATTGCATCATTGGATTTTCTTCGTCCGGAACTGCTACCTACGAAAAAGGGTATAACGGAGGTATGGGCAGCAATGGTCTTACTTCTGCCCGACATGATGTATTTTCGAAGTACCTCGCCGCAAAATATCCTGAGAGTTTTGATCCCGCTGTGCCTGAATCGCTTATTTATTCAGGTAATTGCAAATTAACCGATGCCGTTGATGGATCTGATCTTGATGCCGGAAAGCTGGTACTGAGTCCAACCAGAACTTATGCTCCGGTAATCAAAAAGGTGTTGGAGCAATTCCGGGGATCTATCTCCGGGATGATTCATTGTTCAGGAGGGGCGCAAACCAAGGTACTTCATTTTATTGATAATGTACATGTAATCAAGGATAATCTTTTTGAAATTCCACCACTGTTTAAACTAATCCAGGAGCAAAGCAGAACTTCATGGAAGGAGATGTACAAGGTATTTAATATGGGCCACCGGTTCGAGATCTATGCAGACCGTGAGGCCGCTGAAGGAATAATAGCAATTGCCAAATCTTTTAACATCGATGCTCAGGTTATCGGGCATGTTGAATCCTACCAGGGTAAAAAGGTAACCATCCACTCCGGATTCGGCACTTTTGAATATTAGCTGTAATAATTTGTGACTCTTCAGATTATTACATTAACCATTCACCATTATTTCATTCAGCATTAATCAAAAAAAATTATGGCAGATAATAATTCACTATTAGAAAAATACGAAGGGATAAAGATTCGCTTCGACGAGGTTAGTGAGCAGATTTCAGATCCCAATGTAATGAAGGATATGAAGCGCTACGTCCGTTTAAACCAGGATTACAAACAGCTTGATTCACTGGTAAAATCATTTAAACGTTATCAGAACCTGTTGAAAAATTTTGCGGATGCCCGCGAAATTCTGGATAACGAAACCGATGAAGATCTGCGCGACATGGCGCGCGAAGAGCTTGAAAATAGCGAAAAACAGATTAAAGAACACGAAAATGAAATCCGCTTCCTGCTCGTTCCCGCCGATCCTGAGGATAGTAAAAACGCTATTCTTGAAATCCGTGGAGGAACAGGTGGTGATGAGGCAGCCATTTTTGCAGGTGATCTTTTCAGGATGTACTCAAAATTCTGTGATCGCAAGGGGTGGAAAATCGAATTAACCAGCTCGACCGAAGGTACTTCAGGTGGCTTCAAAGAGATTGTAGCAAAAGTATCGGGAGAGAATGTTTATGGGATCCTTAAATTTGAGTCGGGAGTTCACCGCGTTCAACGGGTACCACAGACCGAAACACAGGGGCGTATTCACACCTCTGCCTCCACCGTGGCTGTATTGCCTGAGGCAGAAGAGTTTGACATCGATCTGCGCGAAAGTGATATCCGCAAGGATACTTATTGCTCTTCCGGTCCGGGTGGACAGAGCGTAAATACCACTTATTCGGCCATCAGATTGACCCATATGCCAACAGGTATTGTGGTAACATGTCAGGATGAAAAATCACAAATCAAGAATCTCTCCAAGGCTATGGGGGAACTCAGGACCAGAATCTATAACCTGGAACACCAGAAATACCTCGACGACATTGCCTCACGCAGGAAAACAATGGTCTCAACCGGTGACCGCTCAGCTAAAATCCGTACCTATAATTACCCGCAGGGGAGGATGACCGATCACCGAATCGGCTTTACTGTTTACAACCTTCCGGCAATTATGGATGGCGATATCGAAGAGATCATCGAAAAATTAAGCGTTGAGGAGAATACTGAACGATTAAAAGAAACGGAATTATAAAGATTTACAGTGTAGAGATGCACCGCGTTGCGTCTCTACGTTATTTTATAAAAAATATTAACACACCAGAAAATGAATAATCAGCAGCTTTTCGAAAACATTCAGAAAAAAGGGTCGTTCCTGTGTGTAGGCCTTGACACCGATATCCGGAAAATACCCCGTTTCTTGCTGGATACCTCAGATCCGATTTTTGCCTTTAATAAAGAGATAATTGATGCAACAGCTCAATATACAGTAGCCTACAAACCCAATCTGGCCTTTTATGAATCTGAAGGACTCGAAGGTTGGCGCAGCCTCGAAAAAACAGTTCATTACCTGCGTGAGAAACATCCCGATATTTTTCTGATCGCTGATGCAAAGCGGGGAGATATTGGAAATACCTCCTCCATGTATGCCCGTGCCTTTCTTGAGAAAATGGATTTTGATGCAGTCACGGTGGCACCGTATATGGGTGAAGATTCTATAAAACCATTCCTGGTATACGAAGGAAAACGGGTAGTCGTGCTCGCCCTCACCTCCAATAAAGGAGCTTTTGATTTTCAATTCGGAAAAGATGAAGTAACCGGCGAAAAACTTTTCGAAAAAGTTCTGCGGATCTCACAAGATTGGGGAAATGCTGAGAATATGATGTATGTCATCGGTGCCACAAAGGCAGAGGAACTTGAAGGGATCAGAAAAATCGTCCCATCACACTTCCTGTTAATGCCAGGTGTAGGTGCGCAGGGTGGAAGTCTTCAGGAGGTGGCAAAATATGGACTAAATGCGCAATGCGGATTACTTGTAAATTCGTCAAGAGCCATTATTTATGCTTCAAATGGTGAAGACTTTGCAGTAAAAGCAGCAGAAAATGCCAAAGAGACTCGTGACGAAATGGCTGAAATTCTTAATAATAAAGGATTATTGAAATTGTAAGTGTTAAATTTGTTGTTCAGCGCTTCGGTCCGATCTGAAATCAGGTCAGATTTGGGCTAAAAACAAGGAATAAAAGCCAATTTTACGTCAAAAAGAAATTTCCGGATAAAAGCCAGCAAATAACTATATATCAATGCAATAGCTTGATTTTTTTTTCGAATATAATGTTAAAATATTTTAAAAGATAATCAATAAAGCTTAAAAACCGATAAAATGGTTACTTTTGTGGTTCATTTTACTAAACAGGACAAGATATGAGAATAATAGCCCTGCTAACATTAATTTGTTTCGCGATCACACTTTCAGCAAAAACCCCTGGAGGGAATTCACCACTTTTAGCTGAAAAATCAACAACATACCCATACCTGGCGTACTTACCCGAAGGCTATACCAAGGGTGATTCAAAAGTATGGCCACTGATTATTTATCTGCATGGCAGCTCCTGTAAGGGAAATAACCTGGAACGTTTAAAAAAATACGGACCCCCATTTTACCTTGACAGAGGGATGGATGTTGATGCGATTGTAATTTCGCCACAATGCCCGTCGAATAAAAATTGGACAGCAGGTACATGGTTTGAATCTTTTTATCAGGAGTTAAAAGCCAAATATAATATCGATCCATCGCGGGTCTATCTTACAGGAATGTCACTTGGCGGATTCGGAACCTGGGATATCGCATCCCGCTATCCCGACTATTTTGCAGCGATTATGCCCCTTTGCGGAGGTGGAAAAATAAATATGGCTGAAACTTTGAAAGACATTCCAACATGGGTTTTCCATGGCGAAGTAGATCGTAAAGTGAAAATCGGACGGTCTGAAGAGATGGTTGAAGCCTTACAGGAAGTTGGTTCAAAACCAATATTTTCTGTCCTCAAAGGTCAGGGACATGGTATTCAAAAAGTATATTCTGATCAGAATATTTACAAATGGCTTCTCAGTCAGCATAAACAAGCCTATGAGCGGTTTTTGGAAATTACCTCTTTATGGAGCCCTAAGATTGACTCAGTAAATACTGTGAGTTCAGATAAAGATCAAAAAGAACTTGTAGTTAAAGAATCTCCGCTGGTTACAATCGATAATCAGGAAATAAAGACAGAAACAAAATCATTTTTTTATAATCTGTTCAATAAAAAACCCGAATACAAACAATCAACATTATATTAAGGGTTGATTTGATCTGATACAAAACCCCCGAAAAACATCCTTTTTTCGGGGGTTTTGATTTTATTTAAACTGATTCTTTGATTTTTACCTGATGTTATTTACCCCTTTTCTTTCACCAATTTATTCCTTTAGATTTTTTTTAACCATTTAGTTAATCTATTCAGTTAAACTATTTGGTTGGTTCGTTTATTTGTATTTAATTTGCACACATTAACCGGATGGTTAAAACAAGAAATTAAATAATGGACAGTTCTACAGAAGAGAAAATTTATGATGCCGCACGACGGATTTTTATCCTGAAAGGGATGGAAGGGGCCAGAATGCAGGAGATTGCGGACGAAGCGGGGATGAATAAAGCGCTATTGCACTACTATTTCCGAAGCAAGGAGAATCTTTTTAAGGCGGTATTCAAAGATATTTTTGCCAAATTCTTCAGCCGCGTCAAGGGGACTTTAAATTCAGATATCACGGCAAAAGAGAAGCTGATGGTGTTTATAGATAATTATATTGATCTAATTGCTGCCAATCCGTATGTTCCCCAGTTCATCATTAATGAAATAAACAGGGATCCCAAAGTATTAAAATCGATGATGCTTGAATCGGGAGCGGAACCACAGATGATTCTCTCGATGTTTCTTAATGAAATTCAATCCAATAATGCCAGTAAAATTGATCCACGTCATATCGTAGTTAGTTTACTGGGCATGCTGATCTTCCCTTTTGCCGGCCGGCCATTATTACAAATGATCTATTTTAATGACGATGCACAGGCTTATAACCAATTTTTAATGGAACGAAAAATAATTGTGAAAAATATGATTTTAAAATTTATAGAAGGATGAGAAGATTATTAATGGTATTGTTTTTTTTCATACTGATTCAATGGTCGTATGGACAAGAATTAAGTTTGGACAGTTGCCAATCAATGGCCCGAAGAAATCACCCTTTGCTCAGGCAGGCAGGAATTATTGACCAGATTTCGGATCTGCGTCAGCAAAACATTGAAACCTTAAACCTGCCGCAGTTTGACCTTTCGGCCCGCGCCTCCTGGCAATCGGATGTTACGAAACTGGTCCTTAAGGTTCCGGGATTTAAGGGACCTGATCCTTTATCGAAAGATCAGTATAAAGCATATGTCGATATCAAGCAGCGGATTTATGGAGGAGGTATTACCAAAAAAAGTAAAGAATTGGAGGAGGCTGACCGCCAGGTGTCGAGGCAACAGAACGAAACAGAACTGTATAAAATCAAAGAAACGGTCAATGTTTTATATTTCAATGGATTAATTATCCAGGAGAACTTAAAAATAATCAATCTCAAAAAAGAGACTTTGGATGAACAGGTAAAAGTAGTAGAATCTGCAGTGAACAACGGCGTTTCACTACCCAATAACCTTGACCAGCTAAGAGGAGAAAAATTGATGGCCGATCAACAGGAGATTGAGTTAAAATCAACCTTTCACACAACATGCGGTCTGCTTGAGATAATTATCGGTTTACCCATAACTGAACAAACTGTTTTTTTTAAACCTTCAGTTTTAAATATAATTTTAAATGGAGAACTCAGCCGCCCTGAAATAGTATTGTTCTCCCTGCAGCAATTGAAGCTCGATAAAAGTGAGCAGCTTCTGAAGAGTTCCAGGATCCCCTTTATTTTTGCTTTCGGACAGAGCGGGTATGGTCGTCCGGGGTTCAATATGCTGGACAATAATTTTGCCGACTATTATATGGTTGGAGCTGGTTTGTCGTGGAATATCTGGGACTGGAATAAAAACCGAAGAGATCGCTCAACGATCAAACTTCAAAAAGATATGATAACCATCAATCTTGATAATTTCAACCGCTCGGTGAAAATGGCGCTGAAACAGGAGGAGAATAATGCCACGAAAATAAAGAGGCTAATCACTACCGATGAGCAGTTGGTCTCCATTAAAGACCAAATTACTAAACGCTCAGCCTCAGCTCTTAAAAACGGAGTTATTAATTCAGCTGATTATATCCGCGATCTCAATGGCGCCCTTCAGGCCAGGGTCAACCTGGAAACACATAAAGTTCAACTGGCTCAGACTTCTGTAAATTACCTCACAATCAAAGGAAATTAAAAGTAAATACAATATTTTAATATGATAATCACACATAAAATGAAAGCAATCTTATATTTATCGCTGATGTTAGTTGTTGGAGCTTGTTCGAATCAAACAACCAAGTCTGATGCCTTTGGAAATTTCGAAACCGACGAAGTAATCATCTCCAGTGAAAACGGCGGAAAAATCCTGATGACCTCATTTACTGAAGGTGAAAGGGTAACCCAGGGTGCCATAATGGCAGTAACAGATACGGCCAATATGGTTCTTCAGCGAAGTCAACTGAAAGCACAGAAGGAATCGATTTTGGCTCAAAAGGCCGGACTTTATGCGCAGATTGCAGTTTCTGATCAGCAAATAGTTAATATTCAGAAAGATCAGACTCGGATTCAAAAGATGCTTTCTGAAGGAGCTGCAACACCAAAGCAAATGGATGACATTGAAAGTGCCATTTCACTTTCAGACAAGCAGAAAAAAGCTTTTTCTGCACAAATATCTGCGATTGAAAAAAGTGCTGAGGCTATTGAAGCCCAGATTGCAGTTTTAAAAGACAAAATTGGAGCTTCAATAATAAAAGCGCCCCTTACCGGAATTATCCTTGAGAAATATTCCGAACCGGGTGAACTAGCTACTCCGGGAAAATCACTCTATAAAATGGCCAATATTGACAATCTCACCTTAAGAGTTTACGCCAGCGGGACTCAACTGACTCAAATAAAAACAGGAAATCAGGTTAAAGTATTTATTGACAGCAACCAAGGGATTAAGGAGATTTCCGGAACCATTGCGTGGGTATCATCTGAAGCCGAATTTACCCCCAAAATTATTCAGACGCGCGAGGAACGGGTAAAGCTGGTTTATGCAGTTAAGATTCGGGTTCCCAATGACGGATCGCTAAAACTGGGGATGCCAGGAGAAATAAAATTCTAACCAGGATCAGAAATGATAGAAGTTAAAGATTTGCATAAAAAGTATGGTGATGTTATTGCGATTGAGAAAATTACCCTTTCGGTTAAGAAGGGTGAGCTTTTCGGGCTGATTGGTCCGGATGGTGCCGGAAAAACAACCCTCATGCGTATTCTGATGTCTCTTCTACTTCCCGATACCGGTTCTGCCATAATGAACGGGCTCAATGTGGTAACCGATTATAAGAAGGTCAGGTTAATTACCGGATATATGCCCGGAAGGTTCTCCCTTTATCCCGATCTTACAGTTGAAGAAAATCTGAAATTCTTTGCAACAGTCTTTGGAACGACAATAGAGGAAAACTATCATTTGATCAAAGATATTTACCAGCAGATAGAACCTTTCAAAACCCGCAGGGCAGGAAAACTGTCAGGTGGGATGAAGCAGAAACTAGCCCTTTCGTGTGCACTGATTCATAAGCCGGAGATTTTAATACTTGACGAACCGACCACTGGTGTAGATGCCGTATCACGAAAAGAATTTTGGGAAATGCTTAAACGTCTCAAAGAGATGGGTATAACGATACTTGTTTCAACTCCTTATATGGATGAGGCTTCGTTGTGTGACCGGATAGCATTGATTCAACAGGGCCGATTGATGGATGTAGCTACTCCGCATACCATGATAAACTCGTTCGCTGAAGATTTATGGGCCGTACGTACTCCAAAGATTTATGATACCTCAAAATTTCTGGAATTACTTCCTTCCATCCTTTCAGTCAATAGCTTCGGGCAGGTTTTGCACCTTGTCACTAAAAAGGGGGTGCATACTTCCGATTCGATTCAACAATTTTTATCCTCACAAGGGGAACTTGAAATTGCAGTCGAACCTGCTGTAGCTACTATTGAGGATGTTTTTATTCTATTGATGAACCACCATAAACCAAAACAATGATTACCACAGAACCGGTTATTACCGTCAAAAATATGGTGAAGAAGTTTGGGACGTTCGTTGCCAACGATAACCTTAACTTTGAAGTTTATAAAGGGGAGATTTTTGGATTTATCGGTGCCAACGGAGCAGGTAAGACTACGGCCATCCGGATTTTGTGTGGTCTCTCCACTCCCACTTCAGGTGAAATGAAAGTTGCAGGATTTGATATCTACCGGCAGACCGAGAAGATTAAGCAGAATATCGGTTACATGAGCCAGAAATTCTCGCTATACGAAGATCTTACCATCAACGAAAATATCCGATTTTTTGGAGGGATCTATGGAATGAAAATTGGCGAACGAAAAGCCAGGACTATTGAGATGCTCGAAAGGTTGGAACTTAAGGAGTTCGCCAATCGAAAGATCGGGGATCTTCCATTGGGATGGAAACAAAAGCTTGCTTTTTCAATTGCAATCCTTCACAACCCCAGGATCGTATTTCTTGATGAGCCAACGGGAGGTGTTGACCCAATCACCCGCAGACAATTTTGGAATCTGATATACGAAGCTGTCGAAAAGGGAATTACCGTTTTTGTCACTACCCATTATATGGATGAAGCCGAATATTGCGACCGGGTTTCGATTATGGCTGATGGCCGTATAGTAGCCCTTGATACCCCGGAAAAGCTTAAGAAACAGTATGATGCAGCCAATATGGACGAAGTATTTCTAAAAATAGCCAGATGAACAGATTTTTAGCCTTTCTCAGAAAAGAGTTTCTCCATATATTCCGCGATCCCCGAACTCTGGTTATCCTATTCGGAATCCCAATCGCCCAGCTTTTACTTTTTGGGTTTGTTCTAACCAATGAGGTGCGTAATGTTAACATTGCGATCGTCGATCATTCGAAGGATCATCTAAGTATACGTCTAACAGACAGGATATTGTCTTCCGGATTCTTTAAACTGGCCGCAATACCTTCCTCTGAAAGTGACTATGAGGGTTTGTTCCGAAGCAGCAAAGTCAAAGAAATTATTGTTTTTGAACCCAATTTCGCCGATAAACTGATGAAGGAGGGAAAAGCCGGAATTCAGGTAATTGCAGATGCATCAGAACCCAATGCAGCACAGCTAATTGTAAATTATACCACGGCGATAGCCAACAATTTCATGCGTGATGAATTTGTAAAGGATCAGAAACAACCGGGCATTAACATCAAAGTGAGAATGTTATTCAACGAAAACATGCGTGATGCCTACAATTTTATTCCCGGATTGATCGCCGTAATTTTGATGCTAGTTTCTGCCATGATGACCGCTATCACCATTACCCGTGAAAAAGAGAGCGGGACGATGGAGATTTTGCTTGCCTCTCCACTTAAACCAATCCAGATTATCCTTGGTAAAGTTGTCCCTTATATGATTCTCTCAATTGTAAATGCATTGGTTGTATTATTGTTGGGGTATTTTGTTTTCAGTGTCCCAATCATCGGAAGTCTTGCACTGCTATTGGGCGAAATCCTGTTGTTTATCTTTTTGGCCCTTTCACTTGGAATACTCATCTCCACTTTTGTAAACAATCAGGTGACGGCACTTGCCATGTCAGGGTTCGTGCTAATGCTACCAAGCATCCTGCTTTCCGGATTTATCTTCCCCGTAAAAAACATGCCTGTCCCGCTGCAAATTATTTCAAACCTTATACCACCGCGGTGGTTTATCGAAATCAACAGGACAGTAATGTTGAAGGGTGGAGGTCTAGCCGAGATCTGGCCCAATACGCTTATCCTGTTGGGAATGTCTGCCATCTTTATAATTATCAGTATCCGGAAATTTAAAATCCGACTTCAATAACCAACTATGCGAATATTATTTTATATCCTTCAAAAAGAGTTTACACAGATCTTTCGAAACAGATCGATGCTGCCCATAATCTTTGTGATGCCTCTGGTACAAATGCTCATTCTGGTTTTTGCCGCCACCAATGAACTGCGTCAGGTTGATCTGGCAATAGTGGACTATGATCATTCGTATTCGTCACGTGATATGGTCGCAGGAATCGTCGGAAATCCCTTCTTTAAGGTACAAAAACTTCTGGCCAATTCTCAGGAGGCAGAGGAACTGCTTATGCGGAATAAAATTGATCTGGCCCTGGTGATTCCACGGCATTTTGACAAAGATCTGAACATGAACAAATCTGCTGAAGTTCAGGTTCTTGTGGATGCAATTAATGGAAATGCGGCTCAACTTTCACTGAGTTATCTATCGAGTGTGATTGGATCATTCAGTCAGAAAGTGCTTATTAATCCGATAAAACCCGAATTTCGGCAGACAAAAAATATCGTAATAAAACCATCCTACTGGTTCAATCCCCAGCTAAATTATAAATATTATATGGCTCCGGGGATTCTTGTGGTATTGATCACCGTCGTGGGAATGTTGTTGGGAGGGATGAACCTTGTTCGCGAAAAAGAGTTAGGAACGATCGAACAGATTAATGTTACCCCGCTTAAAAAGTGGCAGTTTATTGCGGGTAAGCTCCTCCCCTTTTTGGTTATCGGATTATTTGATCTTGCTTTCGGTCTGCTGGTTGCAAAGCTGGCCTTTAACATTCCGGTGCGCGGAAGCCTGGTTTTGCTATTTAGTCTGGCGTCAGTTTATCTGGTACTGGTCCTCTCCTGGGGATTATTCATCTCAACAATTAGTGATACGCAGCAACAAGCCACCTTTGTTTCTTTTTTCTCATTGATCGTATTTATTATGATGAGCGGACTGTTTACCCCTGTTGAAAGTATGCCCGACTGGGCGCAAAAAATCGATTTTATAAACCCGCTTTTTTACTTCGTGAAAATAATGAGAAGTGTACTTTTGAAGGGATCAAATTTTGCAGATATTTTCAATGAGTTTGCTGCCCTTTCGGCATTTGCAGTTTCGATGTTTGGGCTGGCGATATTCAGATACCGAAAAACCTCATAGATCGTGATTAAATAAGTAAGAGTTATCAGATGTGTGATCCGGAAGAGGATCTTTTATGCCAGTTGAACCGGTATGATCAGCGAAATGATCGTAATTTTAATACCTATTTCTTTTAATTTCAGTTTTCTACGATCTTTTTCGGATAAATATATTCTCAATTCAGATGTATTTTCGATAGTTGCATTTGCTGTTTTTACAGCATGTGTTAAATCAATTTTCCGTGTTTTAGATATTTTTAATTGATTCGCCTCACTTTTTTGCAAAGTATATAATTCTTCTGAATTATATTTTAGGTTCATATAGTCCATTTATCCAGAATATCGTTAACATGAACTGAAATAATGCCTTTATTTAAAAAAAGTTTAGCAACTTTAAAAGAAATATGGAGATCACAAAGAATCTTCGTCAAGCTGCACTTGTTACAATATTTCCAGTCATTAACAATTTTGCATAGTTTAAACATGCTACAATATCTTCTTTCTCCAATTCAAGGTGGTCTTCCAGAATTTCCGGAATTGTCATTCCGGCAGAGAGCATATCCAAAATAACCTCAACAGGTCAACGCATATTTCGAATACACGGTTTTCCATGACATAATTCAGGACTTACAGTGATCCGTTCAAAATAATTCATACTAATTTTATTTTTATAGCTAAACAAACTTAATAAAAAATAAATGGAAATGTAGTGGTACAAAATTTTGCACCACTATATTTCTGTTATTTCTTCTTGCTGAGACTAACAATCAGGAAATAAATAAGAAATCCCAACGAAATAGAAACCAACTCAATTCCAAAAGGCAATGCACTATTGTGCATAAAATTTTGATAATTATCTGGATTAGAGATATTTGGGCTCATCTGATCAATAAAAATAAAGCCCAATCCCCCAAATAAAGCGACCAAACCCCATTTCAATGAAGGGTACTTATTGGCTTCCTGGTTCTCTGGACCTACAGAAGCGACCTTCTGCTCTAAGATTCCGGCATTCTCAAAATGGCCGGCTCTGATGATTTTCCTTTTTAACAGGAAATCGGTAAAATTCTTCAAAATGTGATAAATTGCAAAGAAAACGATTGCAGGAATTAAAGCGTCATTCATAATTTTTGAGTTTTAAGTGTTTGTAAGATGTGACATCAAAGTGTTCCAAAATGTTGCAAAAAATTCACTTTTTTATTTATCAAAAATTGCACTGACTTTTTGCAACATTTAACCACCTTTGTTTGTCAAACCTAAAGTATGGACGACAATGAATTAATCAGCCGGATATTAAACGGGAATATGAATGCCTTTACGTTTTTGGTAAACCGTTACCGGAAACTGGTGGTCCATATTACCGGGCGGTTAATCCAACGGCAGGAGGAGGTTGAAGATGTTTCTCAGGAGGTTTTTCTAAAAGTTTATCAGAGTTTAGGAAATTACCGAAATGAAAGTAAGTTGTCAACCTGGATTGCAACCATTGCTTATAATACGGGAATCAATCATCTTCGCAAACTAAAAAAGGAGGATGGTCGGATTAATTTTGACGATACGTCTGTGCTAAAGTCACTGGCCGATTTCCGAACAGAAAATTATGAACGGATAGACCTGCACCAATATATCCGGGAGCAGATTGAACTGCTGCCGGTAAATTTCCGTACGGTGATTACCCTGTATCATCTCGAAGAGTTCTCATATCAGGAAATCGAGCAAATCACCGGGATGCCGGAGGGAACAGTTAAAAGTTATCTGTTCAGGGCAAAGGCCATCTTAAAAGAAAAACTTAAATTTATAGTTGACGATAACAGCTTAAAAACAGTGAAGGAGATTAGCAATGAATAAAAATGCACTGGATCAGATCATAGAAGATACATTTACACACGAACCCGGTTTTAGGTTACCTGATGATTTTGCGCAGAAAGTTACTGCCAGGTTAAAACGAAGGTCGCAATGGAAGTCGGATTTATCTGATTATCTGAATATCAATGCCGTAGTGATACTGATTTTGACTTTTGTTGGAGGAACTTACTACTTCATCAATAGAACAATCGTAATTCAGGCAATCACATTCATATCCAACAATATTTTAGCGGTCGGTTCACTCCTGCTGATACTTAACTTCATCCTGTTTGCCGATCGGGTAATCTTACCCTTGCTATTTAACCGATGGAAAATTAATGAATGAGTCCGGAAAAGAATTTTAAAAATTGATTTTAAATGAAATGATTAAGTTGTTCGTTATTAGAATATTCATGAAATTATTTCATATTCACAGGAACATAAACCAGTTCAATACCTTGACCTTTTTTATTTAGATTACGACTGTACTTTTTGTCAGTTAAATTATTCCAATGTTCTGTAGTTCCCAGACTGGTTAGTCGGGAACCATCGCGTTCAGGATCATAAACGGTGCCGGAAGGTGGATTATTTGCCAAAGCCATCTCTTCCATGGCGTGATCGCTATATCGCATATCTGGTGCATCGGGCCATAATGCCAGGGCAAAGTCAAGCACAACCGATTCAACGGCAACACCATCCTGAGAGGCAAATAGAGAACCGGGCCACTCATTTTTAAAAGGGGCGATTGACCATCGGGAATCCGGAATTCCATTCAAAGACTTATTACTGTAGATTCCGTCAATTAGATACAGGACAGTTTTTGCACCCAGGTCTTTATGTCCAATGAAATCGGGATAAACGGAATATTGCCTCTTCCCTTCCCTGTTTTGACTAAAACCACTGCCGTGCGAATTTTTGTGCCAGTCAGTTTCAATGTTGGTACATCCAAAAAAGTTTTTGGCACAGAGGGAAACTCCCTGACTGACATGCCCCTTCATAATTGCCATATTAATAACATAATCTGATCCGATAAAGCAGGTTGCCAGCCCGTTAGTCATTCCTTTGAAATCACAGGAATAAACAAAACCGTTTTCAACAAAGGTTGATTTCTCACGACCGTCGCCGCCATTATGGTCTATATAATGAATATTTGGATAAATCGAATGGCATTTATCGTATATGTTATCGGTAATAAAACGACTGGGATCAGCCAACGTTATATATTCCTCTGAAATACCGGCTTCATTGACCAAACTTTTAATCAGTGAAAGGATTAACTGCGGATTCGCATTGATTTCATTACTGTTTTGGTGAGCATCTGTATTATTTTGGTTTATCTTAATTACGACCTTTTCGCCTGATGTATATCCTTGATCATGATTTTTTCCTGTTTTATTGAAAAAACGGAATAAAGCATCCCATGATTTTTTTTCATTCTGAGTATTGGTTAAATGGAACAAGGTTTGTGAAAACAGGTTGTCTGTTTCTTGCTGATTATTAAACCGGTCCTCCCACCAAAAACCTGTTTTCCCGTCCCATGATGCGATTTTTGGATTATGTCCCCAGACAACTCGCCCGGGATTTAACCCCCTTGCTATTCCAAGTGGTGCATTGGGTTTATACCAGATTTCCAGGTTATTTGCTTTGGATTGGGTTTTATAAAGATTTACAGCAAAAAATCCAAGGATTATAAACAAAGCAGCAACGAGATATTTGCCCTGAAGAAGCTTCTCCCTTGCATTTTTAAATGCAACTGCGGAACCGGTAATGGCCAGAATCCATAATACAAAACCTGACATTATTGGTGAAGCAGCCTGCATACAGGGGTAAGTTGCCCTTGAGGGTTTTGGAATTACCCGTATCAGAAACCACAGGGTAGAACTGATCCCCAGGAATATAAAACTCAATTTTGCCCAATATTTTGGAGCCGTTTTTGCCGATTCAAATAATTTACTAAATCCTGATTTCATTACTTGATTAAAATTTATATTGATTTAGTTACTCATGCGTTAATTATATTCATTGATTTTTGTGCTCTACTTTTTTTAAAGGCGTACACAAGTTAATGCTTATTCTCCACAATTAAATGAATAACTGAAAATTTGGGTATAAATAACTTTATATTTCCGGAAATCAGCGAAGATTTTGGTTTTATAGTTTCAAAATTTTCTGGTCCTCCCCCATCGGTGGAAGTTGTCACACCATTAACCAATACCTTTCTTGAAAATTCTCCGTTATCGGTACCACCGGTTAAAGTATAGGTATAGTAGCGGGTTCCCGGTTTAAAGTTTTTCAGATTTACTTCAGCAATAAGTCCCTGTAAATTTTTATTAATTAGGATAATTCCCCCTTCACCTGAGGAGAATTGAGAGGCATAAACCATCACATTACCGTTTGATGAGGAAGCATCAACCATCATATCACCGAAATATTTCTGAAAATAATACATGTAATAAAATGAGGGACGTGCCGCATATTTTGCAACCCCCGGTTCATCACCAAACGAAAACATACCATGATCATTTCCACCATCCCAACCATTTGCCAGATCCCAGCGGGAGGCCATTTCATATTTGTTTTTAATCAGCTCTCCCAACACCAGCGAGGCGTGCATCCCATCAACATAGGAGACCGTTTGTTTAGATCCCTCTGCAAAAATATTCCACTCCGTGAGGAAAACGGGAGCTAAACTTTTCCCCTGAGCGAGAAGTTCCGATTGTACATAGGTTTTGTAATTGGCAATCATTGCCGGAGAGTTAAGAATCACATCAGGGGTCGAATTCGCCTTATAAGGTGTGAAATAAGAGTGCACGATATAAAAATCGGCTTTCCCCCCAACATGAGAAATCAAATCTTTATTCCAGTTGGCCATCCCTGAAGCGGCCGCCTCCAAACAAACGGCACCAATGTAAATCTCCTTGCCGATCTGGCGTGCAGCTTGCCGCATCGAATCAATAAAAACCACGGCGTGCCTTCCATAAAGATCACCCGTTATTAGTTTAGGCTGGCCATCCTTGTTCAGCGTCTGGTCAATTTCGTAACCAGCTTCCCATGAGCCAAACACCTCATTACCAATCTCCCAGAATTTACTTCTTCCATTATCTTCGCGCACCCAATTGGCGGCTAAGTGTGCAGCCTCTGCTACAGGATTGGAAGTTGTTCCATAACGGGCATACCCATAATTAACCGTTACGATACCGGTTGTTGAAGTCTGTTGCATCATCTGATAATACTGACTAATTCCCATCGACCAGTTCTCAAAATCCTGAACCCGCTGTCCGATCCATGGTGATATCGATGAGGGAAGATCCAAAAGCGGAGGATCAAACGATTTTACAGCGTAATTTTCATAAATTCCTTTTCGGTCCCAGAAGTAAACATCCGAAATGCTTCCACCCGGAATCCGTATGACACCCATGTTTAACTTATTCATCTTCTGCATTAGCACTGCATCATTCTGCATCCAGCCGGTGAAACAATTGGCATTATTTCCAAATACATATTTCGAAACTTTGGTAATGTGTTTCGAAAAATTCACATTAATATCGACCGATTTTAGCCCCTGGAACTGCGTAACATCATCATAACTTGTTGGAATGGATATATTTTTTGAAATCCAGGCTCCAAAAGGGAGGTCAGGAACTGAATTAGGAGTTTCAATGACGGGGTCAACGGGTGGTACTATCGGTATAACGGAAGAATTTTTTTTACATGAAATCGTACCGGCAAGTAAAGGCAGGATAATCAGATTGAAAAATATTTTCTTGGTTAAGTTCATTAATTATCAGATTGTTAATTAAATTAATTTTTCAAATCCGGCATTTCATCCCGGGTTATCACATAGGTATGGTTCATTATTTTTTGCCATTGAGAAACCGGATTTATTGTTGATTTTCGGGTATAATCACCGTACCACGGCATAAAATAAAGCCATCCTGCTTTATCTTTTACCAGGTTATCGGGATCAGGAATCGATCCGTTTTCACTGAGAGTGATTAATTTTCTGGCTCCAAAATCCGATTTTAATTTATTAAAACTGTTTGTCTGGGAGCTGAAATCACCATCGGCAGGATAAATATCCATTCCCAAAATATCGACATATTCATCCCCCGGATACCAGCTCATATTATCGCCCTTGATATCGGAGGTCCAGATCCAGATGAGGTTATTCAAACGGTGATGTTTCACCAGCCGGTTGTACATCACAATCCATAAAGCTTTGGTAGCTTCGGCTCCTTTATATCCCCACCAGAACCATTTTCCGGAGGCCTCATGCAATGGCCGCCATAATACCGGAACATTGGCATTGCGTAGTTTTATCAAATAGGATGCAATGGTATCAATATCCGTGATCATCGCCTTATATTCAACTGACAATGTGTCAGAAATCTTGGTCGCATCAAAATAGGTTTTCTCACCCGAGCTTCCGGTTGGAGAATAAAATGCATCGTTTGTCCGTAATGGATCACGCCAATGCCAGTGGCAGGCCACCATCCCCTTTTGAGACCACCAGTAAACCGCGTTTTTCACAAGGTCATCTTTAATTTCCCAGGAGAAGTTACGGGTATGGTTCATAAAATCGAAACCTGCAAGAGCGGGATACTTACCGGTTTGACTAAAAATCCAATTTTCTTCATCCAGACTTGAGGTAATTCCCGTGGCCCCTGAATGAATTTTCTTACCATAACTCTCTTTCAGATAATTATATAACCTGACCGCTTCGGGTGAAGGATTGGGTGTCACCAGGTTTGCTGCGACAGGTCCTTCAACATAAGGCTCAATGCGGATATAATCGATCGCAAAATGCTTATTGCCTGAAGTTATTGTAAATGTATTTTTATTGATCAAAAGATCTGTATGAGTGCACTTTACCTCACTAAAGATATTTCCTGTTGACTGGAGTGGAACAGTAAAAATAGTGTGATCGTTAATCTGAACATAACAGGAGGTTGCTCCAAAGGTTAAGGTCGAGTAACCGATATAAATAGTATAATTTCCGGCCAGGTCGTTTATCAAACTGAAGATTAGTCGGTCGCTGTAGTCGACAAATGGGACCACATACCCCTTGCCGGAATAACCGCTAATTGCAGTCTCAACTTTAAGCGACCCTTGCCGCTGCGCATATTCAGCCTCAAATTTTATACGTTCTGCAGGGGGCTGATCAACGATGACCTCATTTTTTTTACAACTAAGCAGTGTAATCAGTAATAAAACAATCCAACTAAATTTTTGCATAAGTATCGTTTCTTAATTTTCTTGCTTTATAATTCAGAATCACCAAAGATGCTGATTTAAAGTTATTTCCCCGACCGCAGAGGATTAGCAGCCGGGGAAAAATCAACTCACTTAATTAATCACTAACTAACAATTACTTAGGATCGAACCTTAAATTATCAAAGGAGAGACCTGTGAAATTTGTATTGCCATCAGAATAATTCAGAACAATTCCGAAGGTTCCGGAAGATTTTGTCGGATTGGATAAGATACCACTGATTGGTAGTGTCAATGTAGCCCATTCGTTATTCGGGGTGGCAATATAGTTGCCATCAACCATTAACTGAGTGGTGACATCTTCTTCACCGATTTTTATTCTGAATTCATAAGAACCAGTAATCAAAATTGGCTGGGCGACTTTGATATCTACCTTCATGACATATTGTGTTGGATCAACCGAAGGCCACCCACCGTTTGGATCGGGGTGATTACAACCCAGCACCCACCAACCCGGTCTTGCCACTAAGGTAATATAACCGTTTGCCTTTGATGCACCTGCATCATAAGATCCGCCCCAGTTATCCCAATCGACGGCATGCCAGTCGGAAGCTGACCGTACATTGAAATCATAGATCATTTTGGTATTGGCAGTTATCGGATCTGTTCCCGTAATTGTAAATGTAGGTGAAACAACAATTGCTCCATCGAAAGCATGCAACGTCATTGTCGTCTGTCCCGATGCCGCTGTTTGTGGAACATAGACCTCAATGGTTGTTTCGGTTCTGTTACCATAAAGTGTAGCTTTTATATCTCCCGCAAAATAGATTGATTCAACAAGATGAAGTTTGGTACCTGTTAAGGTTATTAAATTGCCTGGTTTTACAACCTGTGTAAGTGACAAAACGACAGGTTTATTAGCGGCTTCCACAGCCAATGCCTCAGTTGATTCAACCTGTGTTCCATTTGTTGTTACGAGTGTAATTTTTCCGGAAATAGCAGCAGATGGAACAGCAACCAAAAACGAAGTAGCGGTAGCCGGAGCAACATCGACAGACAATCCGCCTCCAAAAATCACTTTTTTGACCAAATCAAGATCGGTACCGGTCAATGTAATATTCTCGCCGGCGATCAATGCCAATGGATCGATCTTTACTATTGAAGGTTTTATGAGGGTAACGGCAGAGGTGGTAACTGTTTTACCGGAATTTATTGCCAGCACAATTGTTCCGTCAGTCGCTTTGAGTGGTACCGTAATATCCATACTCACTGCAGTTTGATTACTTATCGCTCCCGCTTCTCCCCCCGCGAAGGTGGTACCTGTTACCAAATCAAGGTCAGTCCCTTTTAAGGTGATTTTCGCACCGTTTTTTGATATCGCCGGAGTTGTTGTTACCGTAGGAAGGACCATCGTGAGTTTGGACGATGATTTAACCTTGACACCCGATGCCGGAATTAGCCTGATCGTGTCTTCCATGGTTACTGCAGGAACACTTAAAATTAGCTGAGTAGCACTCTGCGATACAAATTGAGTCACATTCTGGTTACCGCCAAGTGCAACAGTTTTAACTAAATCGAGATCTGTACCAGTAATAGTAAGATTGGTACCTGCCTTTACCGGATTTGGCAGAAAGGTTGTAATAACTGGCAGCTTAACATCCAGAATAGTTGCAGAGAAAACGATAACCGGATCTTCCTTCCCGTTTGAAACTGCAATTTTGCCTGTTTGTGCACCTGCAGGAACCTTCAAGGTCAGCTGACTGCGTGTTTGAGTGATAAACGTTGTATTGTCAGCTGTAATACGATCCGTAAATATGACCTGTTTAACCAGATTAAGGTAATCACCGGTAATGGTTAAAACCTCATTTGCCTTAATAATAGCAGGGGCCAGGTTATCGATCGATATTGGTTCAGAGAAACCGATTGGAGTTTTCGTTGTGATGTCACCACCCGGGGTTTTAACCACCACAAGCCCTTCAACTGCATTCTGAGGAACAGTGATTGAAATCAGGGTTGCTGTTTTAGTGACAAAAGCGGCTGCTGAGATTTCAATTCCGCCCGGAAGCGTTATTGCAGTTACTTTATCAAGGTTATCACCGATAAAACGCAATTCAGCACCACGTGCAATGGGCATAGGTCCGTAGCTGTAAAGCATTGTTTTACCGCTTGTAGTACTACTGCTCTCCTTTTTGCACGAGATAAAAAGTAAACTGGCACTCAACACCCCTGTTAAAACAAAGAGCAGTGCAGAACTTATATATTTTGTGGATTTTGTATACATAGCAAATGTTTGTTAAATATTAAAATTACTTCTTGGGAACAATCCTGAAATTATCAAAATAGACCTCCATTTTGCAATTTCCACCAGTCTTGGCAGCAGGACCTTTCATCCACAACGACATACTACCTGCTTTTGCAGGATCAAATTCCATAGCAGCAAAACCGTTGTTATATTTCATATCGCTCATCGGAATAGTAACTGTAATCCAACCATCCGTTTTAAATGAGCCACCAGCTGCCTCCCAGGGTCTCCAGAGACCTCTGGCATTCGTATTTTGCCAGTAATTGGCATTTTGGTACGGACCAACACTTGATGCCCACGGGCCCCAGCAGATATTGAGATATGCTCCTGACCATTCAATAACATTGGCTTCGAATTTCAATAAATATTCAGCAGGACTACCGGTGAAGAAATTTTTCTGAGGACGGCCATTGGCGTCACTCCAAAGTTCACATACAAATCCACCGCCACTGTAATCTTCTCCTCCAACATTATCTCCAATAATTCCTTTGAGCATAAGGTATTTTCGGTCAAGACTACTTGCATCAAACAATGTTGTTCCGGAACGCCAGCTTCCACTGGAAGTAAATTCATCAAAGTTAAGATAGATATTGCGGTCGTCACGGAAATAGAAGGTTGATCGTGATGACCCATAGATACTTTTAACGACCATTGGGCCGGGGCCAACTCCGGATGGAACTTTCACCTGAATTTCAGTCAGAGTAACCTTAAGCACTGTACCTTCAACATTTCCCGGAAAGATCACTTTTAGTGGAGAGCTTGGGTCATTAATGAAAAAGTTACCTTTAAGCACGGCCGTTCCGCCATCTTTAACATATTCGCATAACATCGATTCAATCAATGGTGATGGAACATCCACACCAAAGGGGTATTTCACGATCGATTTATCGCGCATAACCAGCTTAATTTCATTGGTTACTGTCCCGGGAATAACATTAGGGATTGCCACAATGATCGTTTTATTGGTCATAAAGCTGGTATTCAGTATCGCTGACTGGTCATTGAACCAGATCTCCATAACATTCTCGAGGTTATCGCCCATAATTGCCACCGTATTGCCCATAAATGCATGTGCAATCAGGGAATCGGATTTAAGTGGGTCGGTGATACGGATATATTTGACGTTTGGTGTTCCGCCTCCGGTACCCGAATCTTTTTGGCATGCCTGGAATAGAGTTGCTGATAAAATCAGCATTAGCGCTAATAATCCCGGTAATTTGAAATTTGTAAGTATATATTTTTTCATATCTGATATGCTTTTAGATTTTAACAAATTAATATCCAATGGAACCAAAATCAAATGGAACGGGTTCCTTCATCAAATTAGGATTCATAGCCAGATCGGTATCAGGAAATGGAATCTCAAAGCTGATATTACTTGTAGGGACTTTCCAACTGCCCAGAGTTACATCGGCCTGTTGTGCTATTCCTTTATAATATCCATCGAGATTATTCCAGTATCCACGTTCCTGTGCAGAGAGGCGTGCTTTTGCTTCATCCGGTTTGTAATAGCTTAAACGGACAAAATCATACCAGAAATCACCTTCACCTGCCAGTTCCAGACGACGCTCATTAAAAATATCATCGAAGGTGAGTGAAGTTTTAGCTACATAATTCTTTACAGAGCGACCACGAACAGCGTTAAATGCATTGAGTGCAGTTGCATCCGCAGTTGAGGAACCATTACCCAAAACAGCCTCAGCATAAATAAGATATACATCCGAAAGGCGCAGAAGATGGGTGCTTAATGAAGTTGCCATACGGGCCATACCCATACCACTGCCAATCACATGGTCATTGTTGTCACCAACGATATGCTTAACGCAGTTCGAACCGGTAGGACTTCCGTAGGTTAACTGAGATGAACTTCCATCCGGATGAGTTACTTTTGAACCGTTCCAGTTGTAGGTAAAACCGCCTCTGTCAGCCCAGAAATATTCATAATGGTCACTCATCATCATCATTGTAGCTTTACGGCGGGCATCGTCGTTATTGCGTTCAGTTTTCTTGCGGGCATCCTCTCCGAATGCATTCTGAAGGTCAATAGTCAGACATACCCACGTACCCCATGTGTCAGCAAATTCTGAAAAACCGGCTAATCCAAGATCCGATTGTTCCGTATTTTGGCTGGTCCAATGGGTACTTACGGTCCATTGCCATGAGATAAGATTTTCAGGGGCCAAATTATTTTTCAGACGGAAAATATCTGAAAATACAGGGGTTAACACACGCCCGCTTTGATCGATAACCTTTTTGGAGTATTCAGCTGCCTTTAAAAGATCATCCGCATTGCGGGTTCCGGATAATCCATAACCCGATTTTGCAAGATAAACTTTAGCCAAAAGGCCATAGGCACTGTACTTGTCGATTCTTCCGGGTTGATTATGCTCAGGCAGCAATTCTATTGCATTTTCCAAGGTCTTAACCATATAGGTATATACATCGGAAATTTTATTCCGATAGAGAAAGTTTGACTCATTGGCCGAAATAACCGCTGCATTATTATGAATGATCGGCACTGCTCCAAAACAACGAACCAGGTAAAAGTAGGCCATTGCCTTCCAGGTCATCGCCTCACCCTTTACCGTATTTTTTGTAGCTTCACTGACTGCTGGTCCGGACTTTAAATTGATATTTTCTACAATTCCGTTGCAATAAGCGTTTACAGACCACAATGATGCGGATGCATTTCTCAAATCATCATCGTTCGATTTAAGGACAAATGATTGGTAGGCATTATCAGTACCATAATAGATATTTCCGGAGAGTACATCGCCAATTTTGACAAATCCACGCTGAAAATCATACCATGGTGAGTTATAGATGGGATTTACAGACTGAAAACATTGTGCATCAGTTTGATAAAATCCGTCAATTGTATAACTATCTTCTGCAGGACGATTTAAGAAAGTTTTGCATGAAACCATTCCGGCCAGCAATAAAATGGCAAAAGCCAATTTTCTAATGTTAAGTATTTTCATTTTTATTTCCTTTCAAAAAATTAGAATGATAGATTTAGGCCGAAAGTATAAAACTGAGGTGACGGATAGCGACCGTTGTCAAGACCATAAACATTACCCGATGCACTTGCCGTACTGGCTCCGATTTCAGGATCCAATCCCGTATAATTAGTAATAGTATAAAGATTTTGAATGTTTGCATAGACTCTTAAAGATTGCAAATGAAGCTTAGTTAAGGTCTTTTTGGGGAAGTTATATCCCAATGCAATATTCTTTACACGTAAATACGATCCATCCTCAATGTAACGGTCAGACAAACGGTGGTTGCTGTTTGGGTCATTTTGAATCGCCCGAGGCACATTTGTTCCTGGATTAGAGATTTTCACGTTGTCGATATCATCAAACCAGTTATAAATCGTTTGATTTGTTGAATTTACATACGGATAGGCTAATGCCGGATTAACCTGGGTTAAACGTGAGCGGTCGGTAACTATGGATGCTTGATTATTCCACATCGAAGTCATACTTGAAAGATTAATCGAAGAATAGTTAAACACCTTGTTTCCATAGGTTCCGTTCACAAAGATCGTTAAATCAAAATTCTTATAACGGAAGGTATTGTTAAATCCGAAGGTAAATTTAGGCATTGGAGAACCAATATTGGTACGGTCCTTTTCATCGATTTTCCCATCTTTGGTTACGTCTTCAAACTTTAAGTCGCCCGGGAATACGGTATTAGTACGGCTGAAAGAGACACCATCAACCGGGTTCTTTTCCTGGGTCGGGCTGTTTAAAATATCTGCCTTGTCCTTGAAAATTCCGATCACCTTATAGCCATAGAAATTATAAAGTGGTTGACCAATTTCTGTACGGGTAACCACATCACTCCATTGACCGTAACCTTCAATTGATGAAGATTTGGTTCCATCAAGAGCTAACAGTTTATTTTTATTAAAAGTAAGTTGCAGTTCTGAATCCCAGACGAATGCCCCTTTTAAATTATGGGTAACTGCGGTAAATTCAAAACCTTTATTATTAATAGTTCCATAGTTTCCATAGGGAGCGGCCAATGCACTTGAACCGTTACCACGTGTTCCCATGTAGGATGGCAATTGCATTTGCATTAACATTCCGTGCGATGTTTTATCATACGCATCTAAAGTCAGTTCAATCCGATCATTGAGCAAACCTAAATCAAGTCCAAGATTATATTGCTCCTGAGTTTCCCATTTAATATAAGGGTTTGCAATCCCACTTTGACGATAGCCGATTCCCAAACCGCTTTCCATTGGTGAAATAGCAGCACCCCACCTGTAACCGCCAATGTTCTGGTTACCCGTTTGTCCCCAGCCAAAACGTAATTTCATATTGCTGATTGCAGGTTTCAACGATTCCATAAACTGCTCGTTCGAGAGGCGCCACGAAACTGCGGTCGCATGGAAATTGGCCCAACGGTTAAGCGGCCCAAAATTTGAAGATCCGTCACGGCGGTAAGTATAGGTGGCAAAATACTTGTTGTCATAATTGTAAGTGCCACGGGCAAATCCCGAAGCCAATGAACTACTTCCAAATCCTCCACCGATTTTTGGATCCTGACCTAAACTTGGATTATGAACCGTATTATCTGGTAAATTAGTTGAACTTATGCTCAAATAATTCCAGTTTGATTCCGACATCTCCTGACCTAACATTGCCGTAGCCTTATGTTTTCCAAAATCTCTTGAATAGGTCAGGTAATTTTTCACCTGCCAAAACAGGTTTTGATTGTTTTGTTTTGAATCACTGTTAATTGAACGGGACCAGCTTCCGTAAGTTGCCGAAGGTAAGAAACGTTCCGCATTAGAACCGCCCTTATCCATTGCCAATTCAGAATGGAGGGTCAGATTCTTCATAAAAGTGACATCGAAGAATATATTGCCTGTAAGAGAAAAACGTTTAAGCAAATTATCTTCTTCGAGGGCTTTTGCAATAGGATTTACGCGTGATGCAACACCTTCGCGTGATACACTGGTAAAATTGCCGTTAATATCATAGATCGGAACATCTGGTGTAGATAATAAAGCGATATTGATAATCCCTTCATCACTATCAGCCAGTCCTAAACGTTCGTCAGTATTTGAATAACTGAAATTTATCCCCATTTTAAGCCAGCTCTTTAATTGAGCATCCAGATTGGCGCGAACAGAAAGACGGTCGAATTTAGTTCCTACCACTGTTCCATCCTGTCCCATGTATGAGCCGCCAACATAATATTTAACCGCTTCTGTTCCACCTGATGCGTTTATGGTATGGCTCTGCATTGGGGCAATCTGATAAACGGCGTTCTGCCAGTTAGTCCCTTTTCCTAAAATGGAGGGATCCAAAAACTCGATGCGCGGCTCACGCCCTGCCGTTTCTGCAGAAATGGAATTACTGTATTCGGCAAATTGCTGCAAGTCCATCACACTCAATCTTTTTGCCTGACGCTGAACGCCATACATCCCTTCATAAGTGAATTTGGCCTCCCCTACTTTACCGTGTTTTGTTGTAATAAGAATAACCCCATTTGAAGCGCGTGATCCATAAATCGCTGTGGCTGAAGCATCCTTTAGAACTTCCATCGAAGTAATATCAGAAGGATTTATCGCAGACAAGGGTGAAATGGTGGAGGTTGAGCCGTTTCCCAACGCATCTCCTAACCCGAAATCAGAGCCCGAGTGTCCGGAAATCTGTACCGGTACACCATCTATTACATACAAAGGTTCTGCATTGGCATTAATGGTACTTTGGCCTCGGACACGGATAGAAACCGATGAGCCAGGCTGCCCTGAAGTCTGAACTGCCGTAACCCCGGCTACCCTACCCTGCAACGCCTGATCAAGATTGGCACCAATGGTACCTCTTAATTTATCGCCCGATAACGAAGCACTGGCCCCTGAGAGATCACTCTTCTTCATGGTACCATAACCAATCACAACTACCTCATCAATATCCTGGATAAGGGTTTTCAATTGAATATTAATGTTTGTCTGATTCCCAACGGTCACTTCCTGTGGGGCAAAACCTACAAATGAAAAGGTGAGTGTACTCTTTTCATTTGGAACAGATAATGTAAAGCGTCCATCTATGTCGGTAATTGTACCTGTAGCTTTATCACCTTTAATAAGTACTGTTACCCCCGGAAGAGTTTGCGAGTTAGTAAAATCACTTACCGTGCCGGTGATTTTCTTCTGAGCCCATGCCCCCAAGGACGCAAAAATTAATAAATAGAGAAAAATTTGTTTACTTTTCATAGATTTTGGATAAATTGTTAATACTAAATCTTGAGTAATCTGAAGTCTTGTCAGTCATTTCCAAATAGGTTTTATTCATAAATTATTAATTAAGATTAGAATACTGATTATAATAATCATGTAAATGATCACTTCAATAACCAGATAGGTGCGTCTTTTAATCTTCATATAATATTGGGTTAACAATTAACGCGTAAATTGTTAAACTGCGTTAAATTATGTTATCAAATTTACAACAAAAGGTTATTTAATGAAGGTGTAATTTGTTAATGATGTTAGGTTATTTGTTCGGGATTAGGGTATAATTTGTTTTAATAACGGGGGTCAATTGTTAAATTAGCCCTTTTGCAAAATTTAATTCAAGACTATTTTGTATTTTTAAATCATGGTACAAAAAGGGTGAAACATCTGAAATATTCCAGACCAAAATCCATAAAACCAGACCTGAAAAGTTTGTGAAAAAAATAAAACTTGCAACCTGTTTCGTTATTTCCAGAGACCTCACATCAGCAGTACTAAACTGGCGTAAAATTGATCTGTTTTTCAAATTATTATTGGGAATGATCCTTACCTGCACTACGGTTTTAGCGCAGGAAAACAGCTATGTTTTTTCACATCTCAATGTTAATAACGGACTATCTCAAAATCAAATCAATTGCATCTACCGTGATTCCAAAGGATTTGTCTGGTTTGGAACAAATGCCGGGCTGAATCGTTTTGACGGCTCCAGTTTTGAGGTTTTCACAAGCGATAAGCCGATTAACGGGATGATTGTTAATAACAATATCAATACAATCTGTGAGGATAAAAACGGTGATCTGTGGATTGGAACTGAACATGGAGTCAGTATCCTTAACGGACAAACCTACAAGTTTACAAATTCGAACTACACCACTACACACACTAATAATTGCGGGGATATCTTCTATGTCAACTCAATGGCATCCGATAAAAAAGGGAATATCTGGATAGGAACCAATAACGGCTGTTACTTCAATAATGTTGCTGACGGTTCGAGCTACAACATCTTAATCGACAGTACCAACTGCAATGCATCGATTAACGGAATAATATCCATTGTTCAGGATCACGATGGAATTATCTGGATGGGATCAAAGAATGGATTCATTATCAGGTACGACCCTGCCAATAAAAAATTCAGAAAATTTAAGATACCGGATAATTCAGATGAACTGGTAAGTAGCGTTATCCGGTTATATGTCGATCGCGATAACGACCTGTGGGTAGGAAATTTATACGGGTTGTATCTTTTTCATACAACCACCGATGCGTGGGACAATAATTTCAGTAATCTTGTAAGAAATGATAATGAGTTAAAAAGAGTTGGATCCATCTCGCAGAATACCGATGGAATGATTTGGGTCGCAGCGGATGGTGGCGGCGCTTATCTTATTGATAAAAAACAATGGGTTATCTCGAATATTAAAAATCAACCCTTTGATGATCAAAGACTCTCATCCAACGGCCTTTCATGCGTTCTTTGTGACCAGGAGGGTATTGTCTGGCTGGGTACTACAAAAAAAGGGGTCAATTATTATAAGCAAAATATCAATAAATTTCGACTCTATAAAAATATTCCTGGTGAGGCCAATAGTCTTGTAAATAATGATGTTAACGCAATTATTGAAGATCAGAAAGGGGGGATCTGGATTGGGACTGATGGCGGAGGGCTCAATTATTTCGACCGGAAAACACGAAAATTCACCAGGATTCAGTCCAATCCCTCATCCTCTAATTCCCTAAGCAGTAACATTATAGTTTCGTTGTTCAATGACCATCAAAATAAGGTGTGGATCGGGACCTATTTTGGAGGGCTTAATAAATATGATCCGGCAACAGGAAAATTTACAGTTTATAAATATAAGTCTGAGGACTCGACATCCATCTCGGATAACCGGATCTATGCCTTAAGCGAAGATCTTCATAATAACTTGTGGGTAGGAACAATGGGGCGCGGCCTGAACCGGCTTGATGCACAATCTGGCCGGTTCACCCGTCGGAATATGACCAATTCAACCCTTTGCTTCGATTATATTTCATCCATGTATCGTGATAAAAATAACCTGTTATGGATATCAACGACCAACGGTCTTGCTACCTATGATTATATAAATCAAACTTTTAAATGTTTTCAAAATCAGCCGGAAAACAGCAACTCGCTAATCGGCAATTATGTGGTGAATTGTTTTGAGGATAGTCGGGGATTTTTCTGGATCTGTACAAAGAATGGGTTAGAACTTCTTGACAGGAGTAAAAATTTATTCCGGCATTTTACCCTCACTGATGGGTTGCCTTCAAACAGTGTCCATGGGATTGTCGAGGATAAAAGCGGAAACCTATGGATTAGTTCAAAAAACGGCATATCAAAACTCAATATACACCATGTCAAAAGCATTGAGCAATTTGACTTTTCGTTTACAAACTATAATCTCACAGATGGACTTCAGGGTAAAGAATTTAACCCATCGGCTGCACTTCGGACTAAAGACGGTGAGATATTCTTTGGTGGTCCGGACGGTTTAAATGCTTTCTATCCGGATGAGATTAAGCAAGACAATACGATGGGAAAAATGATATTTAATGATTTCCGGATTTTTAATCAGAGTGTCCCGTATGGTCAAAAATATGACAATCGTGTCCTATTGGAAAAACCAATTTTCAATACGAATAAAATTGCACTCAAGTATCACGAAAATTCATTTACAATTGAATTTATAGCCTTAAACTATTTCTTTCCTGAGAAAAATGTCTACGCTTATAAACTTGAAGGATTCGATAATACGTGGGTAAAATCAGAAGGGAATAAAAATTCGGCAACCTATACGAACCTCAACAACGGAACCTACACGTTCCGGGTAAAAGAATTAAAGGGAAATACAGAGGGAAAAGAGATTGTTCTTACAATCATTGTTCTCCCTCCCTTCTGGAAAAGCTGGATCGCCTATTTGATTTATGCCATCCTGATCTTCCTGATCTTGCTCTTCCTCCGTCAGTTGATTGTAGTTCGGGAGAGAATAAACATGCGGATTGAAAATGAAAGAATTGAAAATCAACATATTCACGAAATAGACTCACTGAAAATCAAATTCTTCACCAATATCTCCCATGAATTTCGGACACCCTTGACCTTAATCATGGCACCGGTTGAAAAATTACTCAGCGAATTAAAGGATAAACCGGAAGCCAAATACCTGCAATTAATTGAACAAAATGCAAAGAGGTTATTGCTAATGGTTAATCAATTACTTGACTTTAGAAAACTGGAAGTGCAAGGATTTAATTACAACCCATCCATGGGTGATATTGTATCATTTTTGAATGAAACGGTATCATCGTTTAAAAACCTAAGTGAACAGAAGCATATCCAACTGGTATTTAAAAGCAGGATTAAAGAGTTAAATACTTTCTTCGACAAGGATAAACTGGAGAAGATCATGTTTAATCTGCTCTCCAATGCATTTAAATTTACGCCGGGTTATGGTCAGGTTTCGGTAACCATAAAAATAAAATCTGTTAAAAATGACCCTTTAAACAGCGAAAAAAACTTACTCGTCATTAAAGTTGAAGATTCAGGAATTGGAATTCCGGCGGATAAACTTGACAAAATCTTCACCCGTTTTTTCCAGGTCGACACCAGTGGTCAGGTTGAAAAAGGGACAGGAATCGGGCTCTCACTGGTTGCTGAATTTGTAAAACTGCATGAAGGGGAGATTTTTGTTACCAGTGAAGTACGCAAAGGAAGCTGCTTTAAAGTACTGCTGCCGATTAACAATTCGGGGTTAACTGCTCCGTTGGTCATTGAAGAAGAAGAAATTATCCATGATCATTATGTGGTCATTGAAAAAACTAATAGTCTGATTTCTACCGATAGGCCGGTATTACTTATTGCTGAAGATAATGATGATCTGCGCTTTTACCTCAAGGACAATCTGCTTCAGAAATATCAAATCTACGAAGCTTCAAATGGAGTTGAAGCCTTAAAAATAATCTCAATTACCTCTATAGACTTAATTATCAGTGATATAATGATGCCTGAAATGGATGGAATTGAACTTTGTAAACGGGTCAAATCGGACCGGACCATTTGCCATATCCCGTTGATTTTATTAACTGCCAGATCATCAGAACAGCAACAATTGGAAGGATTAGAGACAGGGGCAGACGATTACGTTACAAAACCGTTTAATTTTCAAATCCTGGAAGCTAAAATATCCAATATTATAAATTTAAGACGAAATGCAAGACAAGTATTTCGGAGTAAGATTCATATTGAAGCACAGGATATTGCGGTTACTTCACTGGATGAATTATTTATCCGTAAGAGCCTTGAGCTGGTTGAGAAAAACATGGGAGTTACTGACTATTCTGTTGAAGCGATGAGCCGGGATATGGGAATGAGCAGGACCTTACTTTATAAAAAAATTCTTGCTCTTACCGGCAGACCACCTTTGGAATTTATCCGTTCGCTGCGTCTGAAACGGGCGGCCCTGCTCTTATCTAAGAGCCAGATGAACGTCTCAGAAATAGCATTTCAGGTGGGGTTTAATGATCCAAAGTATTTTAGCAAACATTTTAAAAACGAATTTGGGGTACTCCCCTCCAAGTATATTGGAAAAGCAGATTCATCAAACAATCAGATCCTTTAAACCATCCGAATGAAAAGTGCCATGAGATATATTTTCTAATACACAAGGGTGATTTAGCCATGGCGGGTTTTCCCGATGTATTGGGTAAAAGAATCAGGTAATTAACAATAAAATTATATAATAATGAAAATTTCAATCAAATTTTTAACAGCGACATTTCTAATTATTTCCTTAAATGTAACAGCAAAAACAACCAGACCTGTAGATTTACATGGTCAGCTTCAGGTTCAGGGAAATCAACTGATCAATAAAGATGGGGTACCGCCCCAATTACGCGGGATCTCACTTTCGTGGAGTATCTGGGAAGGAAAAAAATATTACAATCCGGAAGTAGTTGACTGGTTAACGAAAGATTTTAAAATAAATCTTTTGCGTGCATCTATGGGAGTCCAGCCAGATGGGGGATATCTGCAAAATAGCAAGGAGCACATGCGCCTAATGGTAAATGTAATCGACCAGGCTATTAAGAATGGGATCTATGTTCTGATTGACTGGCACGATCATAACGCAGAGCAACATCTGGAAGCCTCGAAAGAATTTTTCTCAACCATGGCCCAAAAATATGGTGGTAACCCCAATATAATTTATGAAATATTTAATGAACCTGTGCACCAAAGCTGGCAAGAGGTAAAAAACTATTCAACCGAAGTAATTAAAATAATCCGTAAATATGATTCTAAAAATATTATTGTCATCGGAAGCCCCAGGTGGGATCAGGAAGTCGATATGGCTGCTTTAGATCCAATTGCAGGCTTCGATAACCTCGTATACTCATTTCATTTCTATTCCTCAGACCCTGGCCATCAGGAGCAGCTAAGGGCAAAGGCAGACCTGGCAATAAAAAGGGGAATTGCCCTCTTCGTCACCGAATGGGGTGTGGCCCAATCGAATGGAAATGGGGAGATCAACCATGAAAAAACAAACCTCTGGCTCGATTGGCTGGAAAAGAACCGGCTAAGTTGGGCAGTATGGCATATTACCGATAAAAATGAGTCCACTGCAATTATTAAACCTGGTACCTCACCCAAAGGGAACTGGACAGAAGCAGATTTAACCGAATGTGGAACTTATGTGAGGGAGCAGATTAGAAGGTTGAATAAATAACCTCAATGTTGAAGTATGAATAATTACCGAAATATTCAAAATCGGAATCAACTTCCTCAATGCAAGTTAGGTAGTTATGTTGTTTTGATTACCTTTGCACCCTTAAAATAAATTACACTAAATAGATTCATGAAGCGTATTATTGAATACAGACGACTACTGGACATAACTCCAAATGCTGATCTTGCTGAACTTAAAACCACTTACCGGAATTTAATAAAAGAGTGGCACCCAGATAAATATATTGATGAAGAGCGTAAAGCAGAGGCTGAACATAAAAGTAAAAGTATCATCGAAGCTTATCACTTCCTGGTCAGTATTGCACCCGAAACACAGGCATTTAATCTCGAGGGATATACCCATACTACGAATAACTCAGGGATTGAAGATTATTCCTATAAAGGACAAACACTTAAAATTACCTTTCAGGATGGGAGTGTTTATGAATACTTTGGAATTCCAAAAAATATTTACAATAAATTTCTAAATTCATCAACCTTATTAAGGTTTGCCAGAAGGCATATTTTTTATTCCTACACCTACAGAAATGTAAGCAAACAAACTGCATAATCAAAAAAAAGATTGCCGAAAATGGCAATCTTTTTTTTGATTATCACAAAATTTAAAGTTTCTAAAGTTTCTTTTACGCTCTACGGAAATAAAATTAGAAACCATATATTCAACCTAGTTGAGCGATTTTATCAATTACCAGTTGTGGATCGAGATTATTTTCACCACGAATGATGATTTTTGCCTTCTCGTAATATGGAGCCCTCTTTTTCAAGGCCTCATTAATAAACAGAATAAGATCTTCGTATGATTTTCCAATAATCAAGGGTCGTTCAGTTTTTGATTTGATAAGCCGTGCTGCCAGCACCTCCGTGTCGGGGGCAATATAAACAGTAACCCCTTTATTGCTCATAACATCCATATTATCAAAAAAACAGGGTGCACCGCCACCGGTACCAATAACTACATCCTCAAATTCAGAAACTTCAATCAGAGCAGCCCGCTCCTTCTCCCGAAAACGCTCCTCCCCCTCCTCCGCAAAAATGGCAGGAACGCTTTTAAAATAGCGCTCTTCAATATATTTATCCAGATCAACAAAACTAATTCCCATTAAATCAGCAAGTTTTCTTCCGATTGTGGATTTTCCGCAACCCATATACCCAATGAGATAAATCTTCATTACTCAAAATTTATTTCCATCTGACTCATATCGCTATCGTCGGGATGACGGATGATCTCAAAGGGAACTTCGACAACCACAGGAGGTGGTGGGGGCTCGACTGGTTTGGGCTCCTCATCTTCAATAATTGGTTCCAGCTCAGTAATTTTTGACACCCCATAACTCGATAATCGCTTTCCCTTTGCCTTGTAGGATTTAACCCCAATAAAATCGGCAACATCAATAACCTCGTTCTGTCGGTTGTATCTATCCGCTACAAATTCAATTTCAAGCCGGGGATACGATACCCATGTAATGGTGATTAATTTATTCCCCGGATAATCACCGATAAAAGTGCATGGCTTACCGCCATTTGCCTCAATCGAGAATCGTTTTACGTAATAGAAGTTTTGTTCGGTATCGAAGTAGACAACAGAAGCAATTTTCTCCGGGCGGAATTTCTCAATCAGCAGAATATTCTTTTCAAAATGGTTTTCAAGATCATAGGAATAAACCTGATATCCACCATCTTTATCGACTGCAAGGATTTTCTCATCTCCAATAAACTCACCCAGGTATTTACCCCTGCCATCTGCATTGAGGCGCAGCACATCCTCATCAAACCATATCTTTCGGCCACCGAGGGTAGAAATTCCTTTCTCCTTGAAGGTAACTTTATGAACTTCGTTTTTTGTTACCAGGTTTCCCATCGATTGACGCCCTTTTATAGCAAGCTCAGCCATATAAATTTCGTCGACAAGCTTTTTAAGTTTGGGTTTAGGTTTAAAGGTGATCCGAAGTACTTCTGCTTCACCGTTTGGATTAGCACTGAAATAGTGAATGCGTGATCCATCGCTCCCCATCGTCATATTGTACTCCTTATCACGTGTAACGCCAGTTACGCTGAAGCGCTTCATATAGGTTGAACCTGCTTTCCCGTCACGGTATACCAGGTTATAAATCGTCCGGTTATCATTCTTCTCAAAAATTGCAACATGAATCACATTCTTACCGATAAATGCTTTTTCACTAACCTTGCTGACAAAATAGGTGCCGTCCCGACGGAAAACGATAATATCGTCAATCTCGGAACAATCGCACAGGTACTCTGCTTTTTTTAAGGCAGTCCCAATGAATCCCTCCTCGCGATCGATGTATAATTTTTCATTCGCCACGATAACCTTTGCTGCCTCTATATTTTCGAAACTGCGGATTTCAGTTTTGCGACCTCTCCCCTTTGAATATTTGGTCTTTAGGTGTTCATACCAGGCGATGGTATAGGGAATAAGATTTTGAATATTTGCCAGAACCTCTGCAATACTATCCTCGATTCCTTTGATCAGTTCCGTTGCCTTATCCGTATTAAATTTCAGGATGCGCCCCATTCTGATTTCAAGCAATTTAAGAATATCCTCCCGGACAATTTCCCGTCTGAACTTTGGTTTCCATGGCTCAAGACGTGTATCAATATGACTTATTGCCTGATCGATACTTGCTGAATCCTCAAATGCCTTATCCTTATAAATCCGTTCATCAATAAAAATTTGCTCAAGTGAAGCAAAATGCCACTGCTCCTCCAGTTCACCCATATGAATCTCCAACTCAAGCTTAAGCAAATCGATAGTTTTATCTACCGATCTTTTTAAAATTTCAGTGACATTAATAAACTTAGGTTTGTCGTCTTCAACAATACAGGCATTGGGCGAAATAGAAACTTCACAATCGGTAAATGCATAAAGTGCATCGATGGTCTTATCGGAGCTGATTCCCGGCATCAGGTGAATCAGGATCTCAACATTGGCTGCCGTATTATCATCAATCTTCTTAACCTTAATCTTCCCTTTTTCGTTGGCTTTGACAATTGATTCAATCAACGATGAAGTAGTTCTTCCGAAAGGGATCTCAGTTATAGTAAGTGTCTTATTATCTATTTTTTCAATTTTTGCCCGGATCTTTACTGCGCCACCGCGTAACCCATCGTTATATTTTAGAACATCGATATACCCGCCGGTCAGGAAGTCGGGATAGAGTTCAAATGACTCATGATTAAGGTAGGATATGCAGGCATCGAGCAGTTCAATAAAATTATGAGGGAGGATCTTCGAGGCCAGACCAACTGCAATTCCCTCGACACCCTGAGCCAGAAGAAGGGGGAATTTCACCGGCAGGGTGACCGGTTCACGGTTCCTGCTATCGTATGAGAGCTGCCATTTCGTGGTTTTGGGATTAAAGACCACCTCGAGTGCGAATTTTGAGAGGCGTGCCTCAATATACCGTGGAGCTGCAGCACCATCGCCGGTTAAGATGTTACCCCAGTTTCCCTGTGCATCGATCAGTAAATCCTTTTGACCAAGCTGAACCAGTGCATCCCCAATTGAAGCATCCCCGTGAGGGTGATACATCATTGTTTGTCCAATGATGTTCGCTACTTTGGTGTACCGGCCATCATCCATCTGTCTCATTGCATGAAGAATACGGCGCTGAACAGGTTTTAATCCATCATTGACATAGGGAACCGCCCTTTCGAGAATTACATAAGAAGCATAATCGAGGAACCAGTTCTGGTACATCGACGACAAATAAACAATATGATGCAGCTCCTTTTTTGCCTCATTCTCATCCGGAACCGGTAATTGCTCGATATCTTCTTCGTTAGACATTTTAACAATTGAATTGGGGTTATTAATATTTTTTTGAAGGTCTCAATACCGACAAAACCAGGGATAATATCAATTAAAGTTCATCTTTTTCAACATGAAGATTTTCAATAATAAAATCCTGACGGTCGGGTGTATTTTTTCCCATATAAAATTCAAGCATATCAGAAACTGATTCATTTTTATTCAGAATTACAGAATCTAGCCGGATATCTTCACCAATAAAGTTTTTAAATTCATCGGGCGAGATCTCTCCCAAGCCTTTGAACCGGGTAATCTCAGGACTTGCTCCCAGAACTTTAACAGCTTTGTCGCGTTCAATTTCCGAATAACAATACATGGTCTTCTTTTTATTCCGCACCCTGAACAATGGTGTTTGCAAAATATAGAGATGCCCTTTTTTAATTAATTCAGGGAAGAACTGTAAAAAGAAGGTGATTAATAATAACCGGATATGCATCCCATCAACATCTGCATCAGTTGAAATAATTACTTTATTATAACGCAGTTCATCGATACCCTCCTCAATATTGAGTGCAGCCTGAAGCAGGTTAAACTCTTCATTTTCGTACACAATTTTTTTCGTTAAACCATAACTGTTCAATGGTTTACCACGTAAGCTAAAAACAGCCTGGGTCGTAACATCACGTGATTTGGTGATTGATCCGCTTGCAGAATCCCCCTCAGTAATAAAAATAGAACTGTTCTCCTTGAATTCGTGATTCGTGTTATAATGAATCCTGCAGTCACGCAATTTTTTATTATGAAGACTAACTTTCTTGGCCCGTTGTTTTGCCAGTTTTTGGATTCCGGAAATTGCCTTCCGCTCCCGCTCCGATTCCTGAATTCTTTTAAGGAGAATTTCGGCAGTCTGACCATTTTTATGAAGAAAATTCCCCAGCTCTTTCTGGACAAAATTCATAATGAAATTTCGAACCGAAGGTCCATCAGGGCCCATATCCTTAGAACCAAGTTTAGTTTTGGTTTGCGATTCAAAAATTGGTTCTTCAACTTTAATACTTAAAGCTGAAACAATGGAGGCCCGAATGTCTGATGCGTCAAACTCTTTGTGATAAAAATCGCGAATTGTTTTAACCAACGCTTCACGAAAAGCGGCAAGATGAGTTCCCCCCTGAGGGGTAAACTGCCCATTTACAAAGGTATAATAATCTTCACCGTACTGGTTACTATGGGTGAGAGCAAATTCGATATCCTCTCCTTTGAGATGAATAATTGGATACACCGGGTCCTGATCCAGGTTCTCCTCCAGCAGGTCAAAAAGACCATTCTTTGAGATATATTTTTCTCCGTTAAAATTGATAATTAACCCGGCATTGAGAAAAGTGTAATTCTTTAGCAATGGAATTACAAATTCCTCAATATAATGGAAATTTTTAAATATCTCACTATCAGGGGCAAAGGCCACGGCTGTGCCATTTAACTCTTCGGTGGCCACCTCGTCGTAATCTTTGACTATTTCACCTTTTGAAAAATCGATTTTCTTCATTCGGCCATCCCGAATCGCTTTAATCGAAAATTTATGAGATAATGCATTGACTGCTTTAATACCCACACCATTTAACCCTACCGATTTTTTAAAAACTTTCGAATCGTATTTCGCACCGGTATTCATTCGTGATGCCACATCCATAAGTTTTCCCAGTGGAATCCCCCGGCCGTAGTCGCGCACTGAAACAAGCTCGTCAGATACGATTACATCAATCTTCCTGCCGTTACCCATCATAAACTCATCGATAGAATTATCAAGCACCTCTTTTAAAAGCACATAAATACCATCATCGCCGGCTGAGCCATCACCTAACTTGCCAATATACATTCCTGGCCGCTTGCGGATATGTTCTTTCCAATCAAGCGTACGAATCGATTCTTCAGAATAACCTGGGACCATTTTAAAAAGGATTTTGCACAAATATAATGAAAAACAAAAATGTCACAATCGAATTGTATCGGCAGTAATTAACACAATTTGGTTGATAAGTTTTAGCTCCTGCCATAAATAACATCCATGATTTTAAAATTGATTATTTAATACTCGGAAAACAGCATTTTTTTGAATTTTAAACCTCTAAAATAATGATCGTTATTTAGGCATAAAAATAACAAAGGAGATGAAAATTATGACATTAAAAGAATAATTTTGAGCTTTGGTTTTAAACCGGAAAATGAGCCATTAATTGTCTTTTACAGATGGATAAAGTAGTAGAGAATTTTCAGCATATATTTCAAACACCTTTTCAAAGTTCTGTTTTGGTGTTTGCCTTAATTTTATTTATCATACTTCTTGCCCCGCTTGCCTTCAGAAGAATTAAAGTTCCAGGCATTATCGGATTAATCCTTGCAGGGGTCATTATAGGTCCGAACGGATTGAATCTGATTGCCAAAAATTCTGCGATTGACCTTTTTTCAACCATCGGATTGCTTTATATCATGTTTTTGGCCGGATTGGAACTCGATTTAAAGGGTTTTGCCAACTATAAACATAAAAGCCTTGTTTTTGGATTCTTCACCTTTGCTGCCCCTTTTGTCATTGGATATCCGGTATGCCGTTACATGCTTGAATTTAGTTTTGCAACAAGCTTTTTAGTTTCGAGCATGTTTGCCACCCATACCCTGGTCACCTATCCCATTGTTAGTCGCCTGGGCATATCGCGAAATGAAGCGGTAGGAATTACTGTTGGCGGTACCATGCTTACCGACACGGCTGTACTAATCATATTGGCCATTATCAGCGGTTCTGTCAGGGGAGAACTAACTATGAATTTCTGGATAAAATTCTCGATTTCCGTACTCCTATTTCTAACCATTGTTTTATGGTTGATACCCAAGGTTGCTACCTGGTTTTTCAGAAACTTTGAAGGGGAGAAAAATTCCCATTTTATATTCGTCCTTGCGATGGTTTTTCTGGCTGCCTTTCTATCAGAACTGGCGGGCCTCGAACCCATAATCGGTGCATTTGCCGCCGGAATTGCACTAAACAAGCTCATTCCGCATACCTCATCGCTGATGAACAGGCTCGAATTTGTAGGCAATTCACTATTTATCCCTTTCTTCCTGATCAGTGTTGGAATGCTGATTAATCTTGGCGTACTCCTCAAAGGTCCGCATGCACTAATGATTGCTGCAACCTTAACCATTGTGGCGTTAATCGGAAAATACATTGCTGCCTGGATAACAGCTGCTATTTTCAAGTATTCGAATGCAAACCGAAACCTTATTTTTGGTTTAAGCAGTTCGCATGCCGCTGCCACGATTGCAGTAATTATGGTCGGATTCCGAATCGGAATCGTGGACGAGAATATCTTAAATGGAACCATCGTACTGATACTGGTTACGTGTCTTGTTGCCTCGTTTGTTACAGAACATTCTGCCAAACAGGTTTTGATTATGGATAAATTTAATGCACCTGTTCTTCCTACGGTGAATGATCAAAAAATTCTCGTTCCGATTTATAATCCTAAAAATATGGAGCGTTTAATGGATCTTGCAATGGCGATAAAGAATCCTAAAAATCGGTTTCCGATTGTCAGTTTATCGGTAGTCGAAGATGATCTTGAGGCAAAGCAAAAGCTGGTTGAGGCAAAAATAACGCTCGAGAAAGCGATGGTTCATGCTTCAGCGGTGGATCAGGAGGTCGAAATCATTACTACAATCAGTCAAAATGTCCCCAGTGGTATTAAACGCGTTGCAACTGAAATTTTTGCAACTGAAATCATTATCGGATTTGCATTAAAAAGTCAGTTTACAGATATTTTATTCGGAAATGTTATCAAATATATTGTTGAAAATACCAAACAGGCTGTCTGGGTTTGCAGTATCTCCCCTCAATTAAGCCAACATAAAAGAATTGTGGTCGTTTGCCCACGGTATGGTGATCGCGAATATGGGTTTAATCTTTGGCTGGACCGGGTGTTCAGGTTGGCAAAAACATTGAAAATTCCTTGCGATTTCCTCTCAACTCCGCAAACGTTCAGCCATGTAAAGGAGTACATGCATACCGTTAAAATCTCCCTCTCAATTAATCATATCGAGTTTACAGACTGGAATGATTTCATAGGTATTTCGGCTTATATTCGACCTTCCGACCTGGTTATCATTACTCTGCCACGCAATGGAGGGATTTCATATAAAATTAACCAGGAGAGCATTCCCCGGTTAATGGCAAAAAATTTCGAAAATTTCGATTTTATACTCATCTACCCCAATGAGCTTGAAGAGAGTCCGGAATTAATGTTTACCGACGATTTCGAAAAAAGCCTGATTGACGAAGGGTTAAATCAACTTTCTCAAAAAGCCAGGTCTTTAACCGGAATTTTCAGGAAAAAATAGCATTTATTTAATATCCATCTAACCCTGATTATATTCATTATATTGATGATAATCTTACCTTTGCCCGCTTATTATTTAAGTTATGTGGGCATTGTTTGCCGTTGCATCGGCTATTTTTCTTGGAACCTATGACATTTTTAAAAAGCTTTCGTTAAATCAGAATGCTGTTTTACCGGTACTTTTATTATCCACGCTAACCTATGCAACGATCTTTCTCCCATTGGTTTTTGTGTCAGCATATTATCCCGGAGTTTTAGATCAGACTATTTTTTTTATTCCACAAGTTCCTGTTGAACAGCACGGCTATTTTCTGCTTAAATCACTCCTTGTTACCAGTTCCTGGATTTTTGCGTTTTTTGCCATCAAACATCTTCCCTTAACAATTGTCTCCCCAATACGGGCAACAGGCCCAATCTGGGTAATTCTTGGAGCCATTGTAATCTTCTCAGAACACCTTTCCATGATTCAGTGGATTGGAACAGCAGTTACCCTAATCTTTTTCTATTTATTTTCCCTTGCCGGAAAATCTGAAGGATTTCACTTCACAACCAATAAATGGGTGCTGTTCCTCATTGCAGGAACCTTGCTTGGATCGGTAAGTGGATTGTATGATAAATTTCTGGTACACAATTTCAATAAAATGGCTATGCAGGCCTGGTCAGCGATCTATCAGGTAGGTTTGCTTTTGCCGGTTATAATCTTCCTTTGGTACCCTAAACGTCATGCCAATACACCGTTTCAATGGCGTTGGTCCATACCGATGATCGGCCTTTTTCTGGTGGTTGCCGATTTTCTCTATTTTTATGCCATCGGCTGCGACGGATCGTTAATCTCAATAATTTCGGCACTTCGCAGGGGTGGTGTAATTATCTCATTTACATTGGGAGCGATACTGTTTAACGAAAAAAATATAAAAACAAAAGCCTGGTTATTGATTGGCATTGTAACAGGAGTAATCATCCTTCTCATTGGCAGTAAATAGTTATTAAACTGCAATTTTACGGTTTAATCACCCTCATCAAAGTGCCAGGTATCTGAAGCAGATCAAAATCATGTTCATAGATCAGGTATTTATTTACCCAAACCGTTGCAAACTTCTCCTTATATTCGCGCAACCCCTTATATTGTGAAAAGCCCCGAATTTTTTCATAAGCAAACTTCATTGACTTCTCTTTAAATGTATGGGGATCATCCAATCCGGACATAGGTGCAAAGCCAATATTAACAAAGGAGAACCCTTCCGACTTCAAATAACGGAATAGCTCAACCATGATGAAGTCCATCACCCCGTTGGGAGCGTCTGATGTCTTGCGGATCAAATCGCATGTCCCCTCCCCTGGCGCAAAATCTGGCACAATGTTCAAAAAAGCGACAATCTTCTCTTCGGAATTTTCAACCGTAATGAGTGTTTGTTGTTTCAATTCACCCCAGATAAACATCCCCTGAGAGAAGATAATTTCACTTCTGCCTGTCTCTTCAAGCCATTCATCGGATACCGATTTAATTTTCTGAAGCAGACCGTCCTTTATTGGTGGTTGATGGATATGGGTAGTAAAACCGCGCTCTTTAACTTTAGAGAGTGCATTGCGAATCGATTTTTTCGCCCCTCCCTCGAGTGAAAACAGATTCAAATCGACAATACCTTCCTGTCCAAGAAACATAACTTTCTTTTTCAGACTTTTGTAAACAGGTAAATCATCTTCCGAGACCCGGTAATAAATACTTTTTAATCCGATATCAAAACAAAACCTGTCAAACTGTTTGATGCATTGCTTCATCTGTATTTCATTCTCCGCCACAGGATTTTCGAGTACAACAGCATAATTTCCCGCTGGACGGTAGGCAATAAATGAATTTAAATCCTCCGGTTCAAAAATCATCTTATCCTGGTAAGTCTTAAAGTAATCAAGTGCCGAATTTCCATATCGCCTTACCAGCTCCTGAGGACGTTCCAGTTCAAGGGGAGAAGGAAATATCTTAAGAAAATAGGGACGAATCAGGGTATAGAATAAAAATCCTAATGTCAG
>CANJNY010000030.1 GCA_947475715.1 Prolixibacteraceae bacterium | reverse complement strand
CGTAGGCGGTTGATATACTGCTTATTGCCAGATCAAGTCTTCCGTCACCGTTAAAATCACCATTTGCTATGGACATAGCGTTAGATCCGGCGGCCACCTCTCCATTGTCTGTAAATCCACCTGATCCATCTCCAAAATGGATCGTGGCATTGCCTGCACCTGAGTTTACTTCAATAATATCAATCTTTCCATCTCCGTTAAAATCGCCGGTCGATAAGCCGGAGGGAGAGGCCCCAACAGAAATTGCAGAAGCCGGAGTAAAGCTACCTGACCCATCACCGATAAGTATGGATATGTCGTTGCTTCCGCCATTTGCTGTAGCCAGATCGGGAATTCCATCCTTATTAAAGTCTGCGATCACTAATCCCACCGGACTTACACCTGTTGGAATAGGGGTAGACCCTGTAAAACCACCAGATCCATCACCTCTGAAAATTGTAACGGATCCCGGCACAACGTCATCTAAAGTGTTGGCGACTGCCATATCAATTTTCCCATCCTGGTTAAAATCACCAAAGGCCAATGAAGAAGGGGTTGAAGTGGCTATTTCGGTTGTGCCGAAAAAATTACCTGTTCCGTCTCCCAGGCGGATGAAAATACTATTCCCTTGGGTAATTGCCAGATCGGGATGTCCATCTCCGTTAAAGTCGGCAGATGCAACGATCTTTGCAAGATTCCCAAACGAGATATTTGATCCTGTTGTAAATCCGCCCGTTCCGTCTCCCAGTAAAATTAATAATTTGTTGTCGATTATTCCAGCACCTCCTACAACAGCCAGATCGGATCTGCCGTCACCATTAAAATCGGCAAGAGCAAATGTTTCGGAATGGGAATTAATCGGTACTTCAGAGTTGGTAAATCCACCATTCCCATCACCAAGATGAATTGTAATTGTGTTAACCCAGCTATTAAAAGAGACAATATCAGTTTTTCCGTCACCATTGAAATCAGCGATTGCTACTTGCTGCGAACCATTTCCGGAGGGTATCTCCGGTGTATTGGGTGAATAAAACTTCCCCTGGCTGCAAGGAGCATTGCCAACCGTTAGTGTGAAGGTTTTGATTACATCACTTCCTGCATTTACTGTAACTGTATAGGATCCTGCAGGATAAGCGTTTGTAATATTAATGATGCCGGTGGTATGATCAACCGTAAATAATCCGTGAAAATTAGCTGATGTGGTTGCTGTTATTCCCATTGTTCCGGTCGGAGATGCATCGGGGATCACCGTAGTATTCCCACCCGGATTGGTAATACTTGCATTCGTGTAATTGCCCAGGCTAAACTGAGCGACATTAATCAATGAAGTTGTCTGACATCCGATCGAGTCGGTATAGGTAATCGTTGCAGAACCTGTTGCAATACCGGTGATCAATCCTGCACTATTTACGCTTATTGTATTACTATCCGACGATGTCCACGGATTCGCAGAGGCCGGACTACCGGAACCCGTTAGCGTAGTCGCATATCCAATATTTATGACAGATGGACCAATTATTATTGGATTATTTACCGTTACCACTACCGCAGTACGGGTTTCACTGGATAAGGTTGTGTAATTCTCGACGTAATAGGTTGTAGTACTGGTTAACACAGGTGTAGTGAAAGAGTTTCCACTTTGGAGGAAGTTGCCATCTACGGCAGCATCGTACCATAATAAAGTTCCTGTACCTGTTGCTGAAAGATTTGCGGTTGAGCCGCTGCAAATTGTTGTATTTGAAGATGTTGGTGCAGGAGGCTCAGGGGTCGGGCCACCAACGAATGTAAACTGCGAACCCCACTGTGGTCTTGATCCATTGAGCCCGGTGTAATCTGCCAGTTTCGTAAAGCTGGAATTAGCGGGATCAATCGAGAAGATAGTTCCATTATTGTTCGCCCCCCCACGGTGTGTTACCCCATATAATTTATCATCACCTGCCTCGCCCTGCAAAAGGCTACCAAATGGATGGTAACCATCCCCCTGAGAATCATCAAGATTATATACAACTTTATACTCCTCAGTATTGGGGTCCATAGAGAAGATTACTCCATTATTATTACTCGCACCTCCGTATGCCATACCATAGAGTAAGCCATCCCTTGCCTGAATTAAACTTCCTCTGGGATTATTACCATCGCCCTGATCAAAACTCCTCAGGGTTGTATAGGCCTTTGTAAACATATTAATTGAGAAAAGTTCGGATGTTCCGTCCAATGATGCGGTCATCCCATATAATAAGCCATCTGTCGCCTCTAATAGATCTCCCGTGGGGACTGATGCTACATCATAATTTGTAAAATTTTTAATGTCGGAATAAGTGCCATCCGATGGATCAAATGAAAAAATAGTTCCATATCCATAATCGCCACCATTTTTGGTCATTCCATACATCACCGGGCTATTATTAACCGATTGTATAAGGCCTCCGACTGGGTTTGATCCTGTGGCAGCCGAAAATTGATGGACGATCGAATAGTTGTTATTCGTAGTATCAAAAGAGAATAAAACTCCCAAACCATCTAAAACTCCCCCATTTTCGCACATCCCATACAACAAGCCATCACTTCCTTGAATCAGGGAACCAAGTGGATTTGCTCCATCACTATCGCTAAAATCAAATAATTTGCTGAAATTTAGTGTTGAAGGATCAAAGGAGTAAATGACCCCTGTACCATTTGCTCCGCCATAAATGGTCATGCCATAGAGTTTTCCGTCCAAGGCATGAAGTAATCTGCCTGTTGGCATATATCCATTAGAAGAACCACTTTGAAAAGATTGTACAACCTTGAAAGTTTGAGTAGACAAATTATATCGACCAATTGTACCTCCAAAATCAGGACCGCCTTTAGGCGTTGTACTATATAAAACCTGGGAATGGAGTGATAATAATCCTGAAAAAAGGATTATTAATGCGAATAGGATCTTTTTCATAATTTTTTTGAAATGATTCAATTATCACAAAAAATCAATTCAATTTCGGTACAAATTGAATTGATTTTTTGTGAGGATATAAATTTATATGATGTAATATTTTAAAACTAAACTGGTGATTGTACTTTTGATTTCTACAATATTTCCCCCATTTTTGCCGTTTATCAACAAGGATTACTTTGGATTTTTTGGTGTATCAGGGAGCTATTTAAACATACTTTGAATCAATATCAGATATTTTTGTTTTCATATTCCCTTAAATTTTTGTTCTGATTTAAAATAATATTGTTAATATTGAATCTAAATAAGGATTAAAATAAACGGCGAAGATGCCAAAAAATTGAGCTCTATGGATCTGTTAAAAAGTGTAAAATATTTTTAAGTGTGTTTATATAGAGTATCTTAAGTTTATTATTTATTTATTTTGTCTGATATTTGTCCAGTAATTTTAGTGTTGTAATGAAGTGTTTAGTGCCATTTCTTATCCTGTTTTTGCTTATCGAGTTGGGTGTAAATGCGCAATCACCCCCTAAGGATATCTTTGATAAGCTCAATGTGATTGGGCGTAGCGGGATATTTCAGGATCGGCCGGGATCACAAAAAGAATTAAAGGAGATTCTTTATAGCAACCCTGGTATGGCAGACTCGTTAAAGGGAGTTGCCTTAACTACCCTTGCCATCGGCTACGGTATGAACAACCAGGCCGATTCCGCTATTTATTATCTAAAGATGGGTATTCCGCTGCTTCCTGAAAATGACCGAAAGGTGCGGGCAATTAAAAATATGGGGAATTGCTATGCCCAAATAGGTGCCTGGGGCAAGGCAGATTCAACTTATCGGAAAGCACTTTCAATGGCGGATAAAATCGGGAATCAAAGTTCAAAAGCTATAATAATAGGAGAACTGGCCACCTTGCAAGGAATGCAATACAATTTTGAAGATGCCACAAGATTAGCATTGGAGGCGATTTCAATTGATCAGAAAAATGGAGAATCGGGCAAAAAACATCTTCTTCTGATGCGAATAAAGATGGCCAATTTTGAGCTTAATATGGGCAATAATGATTTTGCACTTCGGGAGTTTAAAGCGGTTCAGTCTGATTCAGAAAAGGTTAATAATCCTTTGAGATTCTATACAACCTCTGTTTCAATAGGTCATATCCTGATCAATACCGCGAAATATCAGGAGGCATATCCCTATTTTAATGAGGCTTTGTCGTACTTTGAAAAAACCGGCAACCTCGAAATGGTAGGATATATTACTTTTAGCCTCGGTCTGAACAGTTATAAGCAAGGTTATCTTTTAAAAAGTCTTGGTCTCCTTGGTAAGGCTTATTCTTTGCTTCACCAGGTCCACTCTTACCGTTTAGCTGAATGTGCAGTCTATTATTTAAATTGTCTTGAAAAAGAGAAAAAGTTTGATGTCGGTTTGGCAATCCTTGCAAACAAGGAATTATCCGATTTACTGCAGCAATCGTCTGTAAAGATTAAACTGGAATTCAAAAAAGCCGCTCTGCCATTTCTCAAATACCAGAATAAATCAGAGCGATTGATTGCTGAACAGCAAGCGATTATTAAGCTGTCCGAACAACTGGACCAGGAGCAGAATGACCGGACCACCCTCGAAATGCAGGCTAAATATCGGATCGAGGAGACCGAACGACAAAATAAACAATTAGTGGCTGATTATTTGCAGTTGGATAAGCGTAATAAAGTTTTAAAAGGTAAATATTATCTGTGGATTATATGCGCTCTTTTCGTGATTATACTAATTTCTTATATGGGTTATCGTTTCTATCTGCGTGCCTACAGGCATTGGGAAGATTTGGAAATTCATAAAAATCGCAATAAAAAGCTCTCTGAAAAAGTCAATCTCGAATTAGATAGGGGTAAAATTAAGGATGCCATAATAGACCAGCAAATGGTCAGCATCATGTCGCATAATGATGAGGTTGAGAAACTCAGGAATGAACAGAAGGAGATAAAGAGTGAAAAAAAAGAGCGGTTGTTGAAATTGCTTTTTAATCAATTGGACAATATTAAAGATGGGAAAGAGAACAGAAAACATTTTATCGCTAAATTTAACATCATCTTTCCCGATTTTACCTCCCGGTTACTTGAACAGTATTCTGAGTTATCCACTTCCGATCTTCAGTATTGCGCATTAATCCGATTAAACCTGAGTAATAAGAATATTGCTCAGATTTTGAATGTCGAATTAGCCAGTCTTTATAAAAAGAGATCTCGCTTGATGGAGAAAATGAAAATAACACCCAATAATTCACTCGAAAATATCTTGATGGAGATTTCGTAAAATTCATTATATTTGATAGGTAACATTCATATACTGATGGAATCAGAGATATGGTAAATACCTATACCCAAATTAATATTCATACCGTTTTCGCAGTAAAAGGGCAGAAGAATTTCCTGGATCAGTATCTCATGCCTCAACTTTGTGCATACATTAGCGGGATATTGACTAATTTAACCCAATTTCCTTTGGCAGTAGGTGGTTACAAAAATCATATTCACGTTTTCTTCGAGCAAAGTCCCAATGTCGCGCTGTCTGACATTATGGAAAAGGTGAAAGCAAACTCGTCAAAATGGATTAATCAAAATAAATTTATCATCGGCCATTTTGAATGGCAGCGCGGTTATGGTGGATTTAGCTATTCACGTAGCCAGCGAAACAATGTTATCCGATATATTATGAAACAGGTAGAACATCATCGGGCAAAAACATTTCGGGATGAATATATGGCGATTCTTAGAAACTATGAAATTGAATTTAAAGACCAATATTTATTTGAATTTTATGATTGATTCAACCATAATGTTTACGCTACGCGGCTTTGGGGTATGTTTTTTTTAAATGATGGTTCCGTTTATACCAGCCGCATAGCGGCGTTATTTTGTTGGCAAATAATTCGAATCAATATTGTTTTCAGCCGCATAGCGGCGAAAGAAATGCATATTAATCGATTTTTAAAATGAGGATTTGATGCATGGGCTAATTCGTTAAAATAACCCGTCCATCTTTCGGGAAATCAATCGTTATAATTTCATTATCTGTTTTTTGGCTCCCCTTCCAACTGTATTTTATTTGACATGAAGCGGTCTGGAATGGATTCTTTAATTTACACACGCCCCCTTGTTCTGAAGTTATTTCCACCTTTTCTACCATTCCCTCTTTTTGCTCAGCCGATACCAGAAAGGCGCCTGATGTTCGCAGTGTCGAAAATGACACATCCTTCCATTTTGAAGGGATTGCCGGAAAAATATGTATTATTCCGGTATGACTTTGGATCAGCATCTCCTGAACTCCCGCCGCAAATGCAAAGTTCCCCTCAAGCGTGAATGGACGGTATTTCATCTTTGAATATCCTTTGTCATGCTGTTCTCCATTGGCATGAAAACTATTGGTAAGACAGAAGTTTTCAGAGAAAATCCGCAAAGCTTCAGCGGCTTTATCTCCCATGAATGCGCGGGCATACAGGTTCCCAAGCCAGCTCCAGGAGTATCCACACCACCAGTCCGGACCTCTCTTTTCAAGATTTTCAAGCGTCGATTTGATGATAGCCTGCTCCTTCTCTCCGTTCGACCAGTCGATAACACCCAGCGGATGCCAGGCAACAAGATGTGAAAAATGGCGGTGTGATTCTACATACGGATGGCCCGGAGCAAAGGCCATTCCTCCCTGATCATCAAGTGCAAATGTTGGCCACTCATTTAAAATCCGTTGCCATTTGTCGGCTTCCTCCTTTTTGCCTAACTCTCTGGAGAGCTCTTCCGCTTTCTCAAAGGTCCAGCGTATAAAACCCAGATCATAGTTCGTGGTTTGAGTAAACCAGGCTTTTAACGAGTTGTCATGAATTTCAGGACTTGCACTGATCGGAAGCTTTCGTAACCCCTTTTCATCCTTAACCGAAATTTCATCCAGGTATGTGGCAACATCACTAATCCACGGATAAGCTTTTTCACGCAGGAAATTTTCGTCTTTCGAATAGATCCAGTGGAGGTAGAAATGTTGCGAAAGCCAGCATCCCACAGTAGGGCCAAACGAATACTGAATCCAGCCACCCATTGGTTCACCATTTAGCGTGGTTACTCCGGGGACATTCATCCCTGAAGTTCCAAAGTAGGTTTTAGTATAGCGCTTAAAGGACTCCCGATATTTCCACAACCAGTTCAGATACCCCTCCTCCAGATCAAGGTGATTGGCAGAATAGGCGGGCCAGTAACTTAACTGGGTGTTAAGGTCATGGTGGAGATCACCTTTCCACGGTGGTAATTTTCCGTTATCGGCTGTCCACACTGCCTGAAGTGAAATGGGTGGTGCATCGGCCCGGGCCGCAGATCCAAACTTATACTGTTCAAGAATCCATTGTTTTTGAAGTATGGTGTCAGGTAGATTGATAGCTGACTTGCTCCAGAAATTTTTCCACCATTGGGACTGAGATTTTAGCGCCCGCTTAAAATTCAGGTTGGTAAGTTTTGCCGATACAAGATTTCCTGCAGTTTGTCCTCCGCTTTTTCCTGTCGGATCAGAGGTGATCGTCCAGGTTCCGGTGAGGATCTTTCCGGAAGTATGCCAGGCAACAGCTACTTCGTATTCAAATCCATTCCACCCTTTTTGTTTATAGACAAGTTTGTTGTGATTCCCGACCACACTGCCTTGCTCATATCCCAGTCGCTGTAAATCCTGACCGGACACGGGATCGTCAGCATTGCTTGTGCCCGCTTTTCGGTATTGTGGAGGAACCAGTATCGGGCAAAAATCTTTTGACACATTTTCGAATCGGAACCACCCAAAAGGTTTGTCTGCCTGAACAAATGTTCGAAGTCGGGCCCCGTTTTTCCAATTGGTTTCACAAACTCCATTTTCGGTGGTCAGTTTAACCTGACTAACCTCTCCCAGACTTTTGGTGTCAAACTCCAGGGCTGCACCCGGGATTTTAGAAGGGGCCGGGAGTGCGTCATAAGGGACGTCAAACATATTCTGAACCACCTTATAGTTGCTATCTCTAACTTGCTGCTGAACCCATTTGAAATTGAATTCAGGTTTCGAAAGATTCTCCATCGGCCGTAAATCCCATAAATCTGCGCGATCAAGTGAGAAGCGTAAATGATCCTCCTTTTGCCAGATAAGCGCACCAAGCATTCCGTTTCCCAATGGGATCCCTTCGTCCCAGGTGGTGGCAAGGGTGGGAAATTCAAGGTTGTATTTTGGTGTTTTGGTTGCTGATTGAACCTGAAAAGAGTTTCCAATCAGTAGGATTGTCAAAAATACCAGATGAATATTTCTCATTCTAATTTATTGTATCATAGATGTAAGCATTTGTATACTTTAGTAAACACCGGTTCTGAATAGCGAAACAACAGGTTTTTAAAATTTAATTATGGTTGGCAACAATACGATCCCAGCTGGAGCAACTCATCTATAACCCGTTCCATTAAGAGTGTCTGCTCATCTTTTTTTCCAAGCTCTTTTGACAGGGTTTTAGCCCGTTCGAGGCTGCTGGTATATACGGCTACGCTCCACTGAATATTTTTTGCATCCGGATTTTTGTCAGATAATTCTTTCATAATCCGATCCCCCTCTGTTTTATCTCCGGCATCTTTCAATAGCCATGCTGTAAGAAAATCGTTTGCTCCGGATGATAAGTTTTGAAGCGCTTTTTTTCCTGAGATTTTTTCTCTGGTTTGATCAGCCATTTTTTTGTCTTTTAGTTTTTGATAACATTGCATCGCGATGAAATCTTCCATCCGTTCATCTACATCATAAGGTTTTCCAACACCAAGATTTGGCAGCCATTGTTTTGAGCGGGTAATACTTTCCAGTGCTTTGTTATAATTTTTCGTTTTTATCAGGTCGAGGGCATTTCCAATGTTTGCATTTTTCCAAACTATTCGGCCATCTGTCGCCCCCTCATTGGGCAGCACCTGTAACTTTTGCAGCAGGTTGATGCAAGCCTGATACTTTTTATTTAACTCCAGCATTTTGGCATATTGGAGACCCAGGTAATAGCTTTTCGGATTTTTTGTATAGAAAGTTTTAGCCAGTTCCTCTGCCTTTAGATTATCTCCTTTTTCCATATAGAATTTAGAGGCAATCATCCCTGCCCGCCAGTCATCTCCTGCAAGGGATAGTGCTTTTTCAATATCCGCCTGTGCCTGATCACTGCCCGGTTCCGAAAGCCGTGAACGTCCAATATAGAATGGGTAGAAATCGGGTGTCTCAGCACAACTGTTCCATAATCCTTTCGCCTTGTCTACTGCTCCGGCATTGAGATAAACCAGGCCGGTATAATATTTAATTTTCCAGTTGTCAGTTTTAGACCTGGCCCATTCCAGTGGGTTAAGTGTTTCTTCACGCGAGGGAAAAATGAATTTCGGACTGAATTCAAGCGCTTTTGCAACCAATGCCATTGCTTCTTGTTCTTTGCCGGTTTGGTGATTCAGAAATCCCTCCCAAAGCAAAACAATCGGATGATCCTGCGGTGCCAGATCAAGAACCTTTAAAACATCTGCCATTTGTCCATTGCGCAGGTACCATAAGGCATATTCCAGGTAGGTTTCGTGAGGCATCTCACCGGTGATATGACTCTGAACCTTTGCTTTGTTTTCTGTTGAGGGATCAGTAAGATATTTTTCAAAACGGATAAAGTGGTTCAACGGATCTTTCTTTTCGAGTTGTAAAAGTTCCTGAATGGATTGCTCCTTGTTCCCAAGCTTCCGAAGTGCCAGAATTTTGAGTTGGCTATTGTCTGAACTCATCTGGTTTGATTGAAGACTTTTGTGTGCGTAAGCCAGTGCCTTGCTATAATTACCTTGTTGCATTGCAATTGATCCCAGACCACTAAAAGCCGCGCTTCGTTGTGAAACACTTGCCGATGCCATCGAAAAGCCGTCAATTGCAGAGGTCGTATCTCCCAAAGCCAAACCTGCAAGTGCATATGCCATATTAGCTTCCGGATCGTAAGTATCCACTGAAAGGGCTTTTAACGCATAATCGATTGAAGCCTTGTAATCTGTCTTGCGATAGGCGAGATTTGCCATCCCGATAAGGGTCGGAACATAGAATGGTTCGACCTCCATTGATTTCTTGTATTCATCTGCTGCAAGTTTGTATTCACGTTGCCGTTCGAGCTCTTTTCCCTTGATATAATAACCGTATGCTGTTTCCCAATTGAATGCCGTTGGCGAAAGCACAGGACGTTTGACTAAATATTTATCGCGGTTAGTCTCAAAAAGAAGTTTATTTCCCAACCAAACACTTAGCGTTTTATAATCTCCATTGTATTTAATTATTTCATTGGTCACTTGTAATGGATTAGCATGAATTTCCTTTGTGAAAACAATTGCACTTCCATTGCGTACTTCCAGTATTCCATCCGTTTTCTCATTTGGACAAAAGCCTAATGTAACCGAATTCCCCTCTTGCTTAAGATTCACAGATCCTGAAGGCTCGGCATATTGCAGCCCTTTCGTTCCCTTAACAGGAAACCAGTATTCAGTCCATTCGTCTGTCGATCCGGGAGCAAATCCTCTGTTTTTGAAAGGGGTTTTACTACTCTCTCCTGCCGCCTGGTTAAAAAGTCGTCCTGACTGTATTTCAGTGTATTGTCCGTCCTTGTCAGTCAGCAATTTTTCCCAGATCATTCCCTGGTCAGCCAATCCCCAGATCCAAACTTTTTTTCCTGGTTTGTCATCGTAGTCTGCATAATGGACAAATCCAAAATCGTCGTCATGCCAGTAAGCACCGTAAAAGCCGGTGGCTTCTCCAAAAACATGATAAGATTTATATTCCCCAAAATTATTATTCTCGTAAAAATTAAGCTTTCTGCCGGTCTTATCGTTTGGCCATGGTGAAGGTTTCCCATCATGTCCGAGGAAGTAATTTCCGGGAAATGAATATTCAAGATTGCCGGCAGTCTTAATTCCGAGATTCATCCAATTATAATACGACTGTTCAACTTTGGTGGGATTGTCCCATACCGAGCGGGTAGTAAAGTATGCCTTGTCTTTTTGAAGATTAATTTCCACACTCCATCTTGTACGTGAAGGGAGATCGATTGCTCCAACGAAGCAACTCACGCTGCCGTCTTCGTTTTCGCGAACCAGGTAGTCAATGGGTGATGAAGTTGTTGGTGCATGTCCAATTACCCCGAAGTTATGTTCGATTCCCCCTGAAGTCCAGGGGCCACGCATCGCCACATCGCGGAATTTAACGGTATGGTTGTAATAAATAAACTCTTTTCCAGTGGCTTTCTCAACCGCGCCCCAGATCTTTCCGCCAATTTCGGGGGTAATCCAGAGTTTGATATAGTCATTTTCAAGCTCTACCATTTTCCATTTCTGCTCCGACCCTTTATCTGAGTATCCCTCAAAACGGGAGTACGGATAGAATTTGCTTAAGTTTGGAATCGGATCAGGATCTGAATACGGGTAGGTCACAAGGGGAACCTGTTTTTCAGAGATTTGAGCCTTTTGACCGAATGATGAATTCAAATTCAGTACAAAGAAAATGGCAGTCAGCCATGAGATTAGTTTTTTCATTGGGCTTTAGTTTACTTTGATTTTTCACGAAGATACGATATTCAACCTTTCATTGGTTTACCAAAAGATTAAAATAATCATCATATTATTCTTATCGTGTGTTTTTAGTTGATCGGAATTATTAATATGAATTTCAAACTATACTTAAAGCTTTTCAATCAGTACCATCTCATCTTCTGCTAAGGATAATGATAATTTTAACTGGTCTAATTTGGAGAATTCCAGAAATGTCTTTCCTTCAGTGGTAATGCGACTGATTCTTAATTTGCCTGACCCTTCCCAACTCAGGGGAAGTTCCCACAATCTGTTTTTATATCCTTTCTTACTATAGGCAATCATAACATGGTCGCCTATCCATAACGCAGGAATAAGCAGGTTATCGTTTTCGACTATTATGTTTTTCTCTTTCATGACGTAATAATTCTTATTTGAAAGAATTGTGGAGACCTGACCGGAGAATTTCACCCTTTTATTTTCGTTGCTATTCACCAGATACAAGCGATTTAACCTGTTCAGGTAATACCAGACCACTGTTTTAAGACAGAATTGTTCTTTAAAACCTGCTAAAGTCCGGGAATCATTTTTGATTATATCTTCACCGTGCATACTGGAGCCGAATAATTTCCCCCATTCACCGTCATCCTTGCCACCACAATAATAGGATGCAGGCCATTTGATATAATTTTCAAGACCTCCGAAATGCCATGCCATAGGCTGGTAACCCTCAAAAGCCGATTCGCGCAAAAAATCGACACTCTCAGATGTAACATCAATCCCCTTGGAGGCCCAGTAACTGAAAATCTTTCGTTGGGCATCGGTTTCATCCTGAACTGTGAATTTCAGATATGGGCTAATTGGACCCTTTGTGAAATCGATACGATCAGTGCCATTTTTATCGACAACCGGTACCGGAGGCCAGGAGTGAAAGGCATCAATATGAATGGTTCCGGCTTTGGCAAGTGGCAACAATTCACAAATCCGGTCAATACGTTTTTGAGCATATCCGCTCTTCCACTCCTGAGCGTAACTGATGGGATGACCCCACTCACAGGCTCTAAGCGATCCATCACTGTTTTTTGCTATGATCTCATTTTTCAGATACTCTTCCCAAAGCGGGCTATCTTCGTATGCATCCAACATATTGATATGAAGGCTTACCGTGGTGTGATACTTTTCGGCCTCCGTCATCAGCCATTTCAAACTTTCAAAGGAGTTTTTATCTCCCGAGCGTTTTAACCGCTCATTCCCCTCAAACCAGGCGGGGTATTTTGAATCGTGACCATTGTATTGCCAACCAACCAGGTAGATGATTTTTGGAATACCTAAGGTGAGATTGTCAATCTTTCGAATCACCTCTAGCGCCTGCTCATAGTTGAGGAAAACTTCGGATTTCCCGTTGTCCCTGCGTTTATGTTTCCCGTCAAACAGCGCCTGCGACAGGAACAGTTTCATCGTGAGGGTTTGATGGTATTGGTGTTTTTGGGGAATCTTAAATTCGATAGGGAGCTTTTGATCGATTTTCGTGGTATCTGAATTTTCAACCGGAAAATTAATTTTTTCTTCGGACCATAAATTAAGGTTAGGAAATATTATAAAAGCTACGATTACGATTAAACGTATTTTCATTATTCAAGAAGTAAGCTCTATTAATTATTAATGCTTGTTATTTATAATCTGCTCCCCGATATAGCTTCCATAACTGGTAATGCAAAAGGAGGTTACCAGCGTCAGCAATCCAATTAGCAGTACCAGATAGGTTTTAGGTTTAACCACCTTCCACTCTTTCATCAATACGCCAATGATAAAGCTGAAAAATATCAGCATTGACATGTGAAGTACCCAACTGGCAAACTGGAAGTTGCCCATCTGAACATGCCCAAGTCCGTAAAAGAAAAACTGGGAGCACCAGAGTGTTCCTGCCAGGGCCGACCAGATCCAATTCATGACCATCATTTTACCGGGTATTCCATTGCCAGGCAAGAACTCACCAAGAGTTCCCTGCCTGATTCCTGCGACTATAAACCAGATGAAATTTACGGAAAAACAACCGGCTGTGGAGATAATCATTTTGGCATTTCCTTCGAAATTGCCTGCACCATGTTTCGCCGCAATATCTGCAATCGGCTGCCCGTATTCCAGCGAAAGATTGAATACACCGGATAGCACTCCGGCAACAATGGTAAGAAATAAACCGATAGTCATATTAAAACCCGGTTTTCCTGTGTCAAGCGAATTCAGGTCCTTCTCCTTTCTAAATCCGGCCCAACCGCAAAATAGTACACCTATGACTGAGAGGATCATCCCTGATAAAACAATTTCACCACCCGGTTTGGTAAAGAAACTTCCTAAGCCACCAAAGATGATCAGCGGAAAGATCGTGCCTAATACGGCTGAAATGCCAATGGCAAGTGTATAGGTTAAGGAATATCCGATATGTTTAATCGCTTTCCCAAACGACATCCCTCCAAAACCGTAGGCACAACCAAGGAGGAATGCCATTCGGAAAGGTTTGGATGGGGCTTCCGCAAGAATCGTAAAGAAATCGGGAACAGTAAGCCAACCGACCAATATAGGCATGATTATCCAGGCAAAGAGTGATTGGACCAACCAGAATGTTCCCCACGACCAATTGCGGGTTTGGGTATTTGGTAAATAACAGCTTGATGCAGATGCTCCGCCAATTGCATGAAGCCCGGTTCCAAGGAGAGGATTGGATAGGATCATTTTTTACTGGATTAGTTGGTTCAGGGCTTTGTCATGCTCAGTTATCCGGGATATTGCTGAATGCCTCAGATTTTCACAAAAGTCCCTTTTTTATACATGTAATACATTATTCCATAAATAATTAATAAACCGGTAACCGATACGATTACGGGGTAGAACGGTTCGCTGAATTGCTTTAACCCGAAAACCAGATTTTTTGCAATACCTTCAAAATCGATCAGGTCAGTACCGATATATACGGCAATGCTGTTCATTCCGATTACTTTCAGCCAGAAGGCCCATCGCTGATATCCTTTTACATCAATAACAAAGTAAAAAAGAGCAAATAGCATGAAACTTATCCCTGAGGTTAGAAAAGTATATGTTGGATTCCAGATATTTTTGATCACAGGAAACCAAATGTTCAGGACCATTGCTGTAAGAACCAAAGCAAATCCGGTAATGGCCAATAGTAGCGTTTTGTGGATCTGGATATTGGAAGATTTCACAAACGAAAGACGTTGATCTCTGCGAATGATTGTACTGGCAAAAATACCGGACATCACTGTCACAATAAAACCAAGTGAAGCAAGCACCCATGCGTATGGTGCCGGACCATCATCAAACCTTCCGAAAAGCAGTTGTTCTACATATTTTGCTATGTTTGCCTGAGGTTCCATTAGGCCTGCCGGGTGTCCGGGAGCGGGAATAAAGGTGAGAATTATCCAATAGAAAAATAAAAGTCCTGCGGCAATTGCGATTTGCTTTCTCAGTCCGAGTTGGGTATAGATCACAATACTAATGAAATAACCGATTGCTATCGCCTGTAACGTGTCGTGAATTATAAACAGCTTATCAATATTGAATGCGAGCAGGTTACATTGGGAGACCATCCCAAGGATAAAAAGGATAGCCGACCGTTTAATAGCATGTCTGTAAATCTTATTTTTCGAATCACCCAACGACAGTCTTTTACTTACAGAAAAAGGGATTGACATACCAACCATAAACAGGAAGAGGGGCATTATCAGATCGTAGAAATGGAATCCGATCCAATCGACATGTTCCATTTGATTGGAAACGACATTCAACAATGTATTGTCACTCGCTTTGGCAAGGTTCCGGATTACATGCTCCCCTCCGATAATCCATAACATATCAAATCCCCTCAAGGCATCGAGAGACATTAAACGTGCCGGTTTCTCCATACTGCTTTTTTTTATGCTGTTTTAATATGGTTAGTATGATTTCAATTTTCAGATTACAAGTATTCTTTTGGAAATTTCCATGGCGCTCTGTATTCGGGGATAGCCAGTTTTTCGGCTTCCTTATCTCCAACTATTTTTTCCGTTAGGGGATCAAAGCGAATCGATCGGCCGAGTTTCAGCGCAAGTGTACTTAGTTGAATGGGAACATCGACACGGGCATGATAATCCGGATTACAGGAAGGTTGTTTGCGTGATTTGATACATTCAAGCCATTCGATTTCGTGACCGGGCGAAGGAGCGATAGTCGCCGGAGGTGTAATCTTCCCATCCATACGGTTTCCTTCGGGATAAATCAAGTGATCATCGTAGTCTGTTTGCAAGGTGCCATTCACGCCATGAAAATAGATCCCTAATCTGCGCTGACTCTTTTGTTCCTTTGCAAAATCGAAACCATAACTGTTAGTTGAAGAGTTCATCCACGAGATGGTGAGGTTTGGATATTTAATCAGTACCTCATGGTTATCGTAGGCATCACTATCATCCTTAATAACGAATCTTCCACCCGATGCACTCACCTCTGTGGGGAAGCCAAGATCGAGGGCCCAGATCGGTAAGTCGAGGATATGTGGAGCCATACCCGGAGTCCAGCCACCGCTAAAGTCCATCCAGAAGCAGTGATAAAAGGCATCTTTAACCAGATTTGGATTGAAAGGCTGCATTCGGGCCGGTCCTACCCACATATCCCAATCCAATCCTTTGGGCACATTTGAGGTGTTATTTCCTAATCCTATACCGTTGGGAGCCTCGTTCATTACGAAAAAAGTGCGTACGGTAGAAATCTCCCCCAGATTCCCCGATCGGATTAATTCGACTACCCGACGGTAGTTTTCACTGGCATGAATTTGTGTTCCAATCTGGCAGATGACCTTATGTTTTCTGACCGCATTACGGACTGCAAAACTTTCGCCGATATGCATGGTCATTGGTTTCTGAAGGTAGATATCTTTACCCGCTTCGGCTGCTGCTATTGCAATTATGGCATGCCAGTGGGCCGGAGTGGCAATGATAACGGCATCGAGATCTTTATGTTTAAGCAGTTCTCTGAAGTCGGTATATCCGGTGCAGGTTCCCTTAAATTTTTCAACCACAGGATCTAACCGATCTTTCCATACGTCACACGCTGCAACTACCACTACATTAGGTTGAGAAGTACAGGCTCGGAGATTCTCTTTACCCAGTCCCCCGCACCCAATGATTCCAAGATTAATCCGGTCACCGGGAGCCATCCCTTTTCCCGAAAGTGCAGAAGATTGAACGATCATGGGTACTGCAATTGCAGCAGCACCTGTGGTTTTGATAAACTGACGGCGCGAAACATTCGAAACGGTAATCTTTGTTTTCATAGGATTTGATGGATTGAGAACAATTAATTAAATTAGTTCAATAATACTAATTCAAGCTTTTATAAGGGCTGTTAGTTCAATGATTTTTATCTTATTCAGGAAATGAGAATGTTGGCTCAGCCTTATCATTTGCATTAAAGCTATCCCAAAGTGAATCTGTTAATTTCCGGTCGGGTAAAGTGCCTGAATGGATAAATAGCCTGAACCGAAGAATCAGGGATTTACCTTTCTTCAATGGGAAGCGGGTTCCTGATGCCGGAAATGTTGGCTGACACCATGACAGATCAGGATATTGGACCCAGTCTCCGGGATAATCAGGATTTTTTTGATGTTGTATGACCATAATCCCTGAAGAACTGGTATTTCCGGTAAATATTCCGCTCAGGTCAGACCATGCGCGTCTTGGGATCACGATTGAAGTATCTGTGTAAACGGTAATTTTTTGTTGTTTTGGAGTTTGCATTCTTACATTCAGTCCACCGTAGTGTTCTGTACCCCTCCGGGCAATAGTAATGCTATCCTTAAGGGCTACAAACCGGAACGCCAGATCGATTATCCGCCCCTGGGCGATTTCCCTGTACGCACGGATTACCGCCACTTCGCGCACAATTGGAATACTGTCTCTCCACATCCAAACATTTTCCGCTTCGATTTGGGCAAATGACGGTCCATTTTGTTGCTTTATTTTTCCCGTTGGCCTTGCAAAAACAATTTGCAGTGCATGAAGGTCTCCACGTTTTGATCCAAAATCAACTTCAGGCCAGGCCCAGTAAATTCCGCGATGGTGTGGGTGATCCTTCGACCAGTCACGCGTTAGTAGTTCACCCTTTACGCCATATATCGGATGGATATAATTACTTCGTGGCACCGCATATATGCTTGGGTTTGCCATAAAGGTGTCATTTTTTTCACGGACATAATGATTGGCAGCCAGGGTATCAATAGCCTCTTTTTCATATACCGTCTTGTAATTGTATTGAAGAACAGGTTTTCCGGCATCAGAAATAATCAACTGACCGTTTTTATCTTTAACAGACATTGTTGAAACGCAGGATGTAATTGCAAGCACTCCCGTAAGTAACAGTATAGAGACAGCTTTTCCCATTAGTAAGAATATTTATAAAAATTAGGTTATCCAGCAGCGCGGGTTGATCTCCCGACCCGCATAAGAATTAGTGGCATTTTTTAAAATATATTCAAAGATAGCAGAATGTTACAAATTATCAATAAAAAAACCGGGATAGCACTATGAAACTATCCCGGTTAAGCGAATTTCCGCGAAAAAAATATTGATGGTACTTAATCCAAATTAAGGAGCGCGAAAATTTGCGATTAGTCTATTTGATTTAGTCGGATTACCATGGTTTGCTTGATCCCTGTAATAGCCACATTTTACTCCATTGTGTATCTTCAACAGGCGATAATGTTCCAATTGCTGCTGTAACATTTGGTTTATTAAGTATTTTTTCATCGTCACCGTAAATATATCTTACCGGGATTTTTTTCCCATTACTTCCTGAAACTAATTTTGCTCCAAAGTTTGGCAAACCTGTCCTGCGCCAGTCAAACCAAAATTCCGGAGTCATAAAATCTGCCAGCCATTTTTGGGTCATCAGCAGATTTAGACGAGCATCGTCATTGTCTGCATTGTTAAATTTGGATGTAAGGTCACTTAGAAATGTACTTTCAGAAAAGGGAACCAAGGCATGATTTTGAGGATTGTAAACGGTCATACTACCATTGGCGACATTATATTGCCTTAAGCTGCCGGTAACACCTGCCTGATAATAATCGGCTGCGGTACTACTGGAAATCCATCCTTTTAAACGCGCTTCAGCCAGGGTAAAACTAAGTTCGGCGTAGCTCATATAAACAGCTCTTACCACATCATTTTTGTCCTGAGCATACTTGTCGGCAAGATACGAGACATTGGGATTGGCTGCCAGGTCAGTGTAAATGCCGGGGTTAAGTGCCTTAATCGCATTAAAGTCTGTTCCTGTATAAAGATTATAAAGGTTGGGATCTCCAAGTGCCGGAGGTAATCCCACATATCTTGCGGTATCAAGAGTCGCAACACCGGAGGTTGACGGAGAGATATTGCGGATAATTTGTCCATCCGAAAGTTTAACATAACCGGTGGCATTAGGGTTTACATGCAATTGGGTATCGACAGGGCGGATGAAAACGGTTAAGCGAGGATCCATATTGCCCCTTAACTCATTGACTAACGTTGCACAAGGTTTGCGGCGATAAAATTCTGATCTGTTGGTCCAGCCAAGCGGTCCACCATACCATCCATTGGAGGCATCAGTTCCGGGATAGGCAATTGAGGCATTGTCGCTGCTTGAAGTAAAGATCGGATAGGTTGCGGAATTGCCCACCATTGAATTTACCTCTGCTTTAACATCGACACCTGCAGCGGTCATATCGGATAATTTTTCAGAAAGTCTGATTAAGTACCTTAATCGTAATGAGTTGGCGAATTTTCTCCATTTTGTGACATCGCCCTGATACATAAGGTCTGCCGTGGCAGCCCCATCTACAGAAGTTACAGTCGCTAAAATATCATTGGCATCTTTCAGATCTTTCAATATCCCAACGAATACATCTTTCTGCTTGTCGTAAACCGGGGTAAAGTTCCCCTCCTGTGCTTTCATCGCTTCAGAATACGGAATATCGCCATAGGCTGAAGTAAAGAAACCGAACCAGAAGCTACGCATAATTAATCCAACGCCTTGGTAGAACTTTTGGTTCCCTTCCAGTATCTCGAATTTAGCATTCTCATAAATATACTGACTGTTCTTTAACGAAGAGTAGAAACTCGAAAAAGGGGCTGGACTCCATAGCATCGTGTTTGGACCCTGAAAGTCGATATAGTCTCTCTGCAGGTATTGCATAGCTTCAGTAATACCAACTCCACCTCCGTAAACCTGTGCACGAATATAGTTGGATGACGAAGACGAAAGCACAGATGTTAATACATACTTAACGTTTATATCACTGGCATTAAGTTGATTAGGGCTCTTATTGATCTCTGTTAGATCCTGACATGATATTGTCAGCAGCAACATAACAACAGTTATAATGCTGAAAGATTTAGTTTGAATTTTTTTCATCTCTTTCGATATAAATTGAATTTTTTTCATCTCTTTCGATTTTAGAAGGTGACATTGAGTTTAAAACCGGTAGGCATAATAATCGGAGAAGCATTCCAAAGACTCAATCCCTGACGTGTATCGCCACCATTTTGATTGTAGATCGATTCAGGATCCTGATTGGTCTTGTTTGCTGCCCAAAGGACGATATTCTTCATGAAAGCCGATAGGATGATTTTCTGAGTATGTAATTTTCCCGAAATTGATTTTGGAAGTGTATATGAAATAGCGATCTCTCTGAGCTTTATGAATGAAGCATCATAGATCCATTTATTTCTGGTAGCGGTATTCCAATAACCTCCAGAAGGCTGGAAGATATCGTATGCCTTAACAAGTTTGGTTCCTGCGGCACCAAAATTCTCTACATATCCGCCTGCTCCGTCAGATCTCACACCCGGAAAGAAACTCCCTTCGTAGACTCCGTTTGTGTATAGGAAACCACCAAGGTCCTGTGTCCGTCCACCGATCCAGGTATCATTCTGGTAAATCTCGGGATGAGCCTTGATCTCACCGGCAAGTGCATTTACATCACCATTAAAGGAATTGTTGCTCAATAGACCTGTAAAGGTACTGGAATTGGCATCGTCATGGAATTTCTCCACTTTTCCTGCTCTGGACAAACGCATCATTGTCTGATCATAATACTTGCCCCCTTGTCTCCAATCAAAACTAAGAGAGAGAGTGAACATTTTATAAGATAAGCTCGTTTGCATACCCACCATAAAGTCGTGCATATAGTTGCCAACTTTCACAACATCTGAATTATTCGTCTGCATTTTACCATTTGCATCGAGCAATGCCCAGCCTTTATAAGGGCCTTCTTTTACACGGACCATGTCTCTGGCATAAATATCACCCACATAGTCACCTACGCGAGTCCATGCATACACTGAGGTGCTTTCCCAGAACTGGAACTGATTGATACCTGGTGTAAGCTCTTTTAACTGACTTCTTTCACGGGTGAAATTTGCCGTTAAATCCCAGGTAAGATCCCTTGTTTTTATCGGAATAGCGTTTATTCCAATTTCTATCCCCTTATTTTCAACATTACCTGCATTGATTGTTGCAGAGGTAAATCCCGACATGGAAGAGGTGGCGGCATTCAGAATCTGGTTTGTATTCTGAACTTTGTAATAAGTAAAGTCAAAGCCTAGTCTGTTACCGAAAAAGGAGACATCTGTACCAATTTCAAATGATTTTGCAATCTCGGGCTTCAGATTGATATTCGGTAAACTTCCTGGTACTGAATAGGCGGTATTCGCACCCCAGGTTCCCTGGTTTAGAACAGTCGCAATTACATACGGATTCGTATCCTTACCTACCTGAGACAATCCTGAACGAACTTTCAGTAAAGAGACCCATGAAGGAAGAGTAACCATCTCGTTTATAAGCACGCTTAATGAAGCGGATGGATAGAAATATGACCTGTTGGCTTCCGGTAATGTACTTGACCAGTCGTTTCTTGCGGTTGCATCTAAAAAGATCATGTTGTTATAACTTATATTCGCCAGACCATATACACTATAAATGTTCTTTTTGTAGGTATAATCATAATAAGTCAGACCATTCCTGTTTACATTGGAGAGGGTGTATAGACCTGCCAGTACAAGTGGATCTCCACCGGCATAGGCGCTGTAACTGCGTTGAGTCATCAGGTTACCTCCTACCGAAGGGTCAATCTCAAATTTTCCAATTTTCTTCTTGTATGAGAGCAGGAAATCGGTATTCATCTCTCTCATATTATTGATAGTCTGATTGTAAGTTCCCTGAGGCTTATTGTTTCCGCCTCCATCACCACCATAGCTAGACCATGGCTGACGGTATACCCTTTTTTCATTATTGCTGTTTAAAGCATAGCGCCCCATCAACTTTAAATCAGGAAGAATCTGGTAATCAAGTTTCATATTTCCGTAACCTCTGACCCGGGAGAAGGCATCCTTCAGTTCATAGGCCGCAAACCAGGGATTATCGTGCGCTTTATTGGTCCCCTTTTGAAGTACGTTAGGGGTTGTCCAATAATCTTTAAGATCATTGATGTTAACATGAGGAGGAGTCTGATAGACTGCCATATATTGTGTGTCACCTCCGTTTTTTACCGGATAGTTGTCCGAATAAGGGTTTGAGATATCAATATTGGTAGAGAGCTTCACCTTCTTGGTGATGTCATAAGTAACCGACATATTCACTCCGTTGCGTTGCAATTCGACCCCTGGATAAACCCCTGTTGCCCCTAAATGGGAAACTGACAGGCGGTAACTTCCGCGATCGTATGAACCATTAACGCTTGCATCGTAAACCGTTTCCAATCCGGTTTGAAAGTAATCCCTAAGGGCATTATTGTAAAATTTAAGAGGTTTGGCTTCCCCTTTGGTATTCCACTGAATGGCTGAAGTACCCTCCTCAGGACCATTCCATTGCTGGTAGGAGTTTTCATTCAGAACCCCGCTAATACCTGTGGTGAAACGGTTTTGGAGTTTGATGAATTTATAAGGAACGGAGTAGGTTGTTCCAACACTAAGATCGACACCGATCCCGTTTTTAACCTGTTTGCCAGTTTTGCTGTTAATAAGGATCACACCGTTTCCGGCTCTGGATCCGTAAAGAGCTGCAGCACTTGGCCCCTTTAATACAGTAACACTTTCAATATCATCAGGATTAATGTCTTTCATCACCTTTGGATCGCCGGTAGGGACTCCGTCCACAATGACCAGTGGGGCATTGTTTCCTGCAAGGGAAGTAATGCCACGGATATTGACATAGGTTTCTGCGTTGACATCATTCGAGGTATTGGTAATCTTTACCCCTGACATTTTTCCGGCCAATGCACCTAGAAGGTCTTTCTGAGGTACACGTTCCATCATATCTGATTTCACCTCTCCAACAGAGTATCCCAGTGCCTTTTTCTCCCGTTTAATCCCCAACGCGGTAACCACCACATCGGAGATTGCGATACTGGACTGAGCAAGTACAACCGCGAAATTTGTTTTGCCTGCAATTGCAATTTCCTGAGTCTCCATTCCTATGAATGAGAAAACAATTGTTTTTGCATCAGGAGGAATATTTAACTGGAATTTTCCGTCATTATCGGTAATGGTCCCCATTGTTGTCCCGCTGATGAAAACAGATACACCGGGCAATGAAATGCCACTTTGATCGGATACCTGGCCGGTGACCTTGCGCTCGGGCTGCATGGTCAGCTCCGGATCTGCACTCCCTTTCTGCTTGACCACAATATAGCGGTCGATTACCCGGTATTCCAATCCGGTTTTTGATAATACCTGATCCAGGATTTCGGTAACAATGGCATCCTTGGCATCAACGGAAACTGATTCCTTGGCTTTTACTTCTTCTTTATTAAAGTAAAAATAAAATTCACTTTGATCTTCAATTAATCTGAAAATATCGATCAAAGAGGTGTTCTTTGCCGATAAATTGAGTTTTGTGTTCTGGGAATAGGAGGAGGCGCTCATCGCAACCATGCTCGCAAATATCAGAATAACAGTTAGTTTCATAATGCGAAGAGGTTTTGTCCATGGTCGTTCGCCACCATGGATAAGTCGATACATTTTCATAAATTTGGATGATTTAAATTTGACAATATAGGTTTGTTTGAATCAATTGGTGCGGTGAGGATGGTACGAACATCTTCACCGCTTTTTTTAACTACAATACTTCATAGGCATTCTTCTTTAAGTTCGTTTGTAGATTGTTATTTTATCTTTCCCGGTTGTATTAACCTGGTGTTTAAATCTTATGGGGGCCAGCAACTCCAGCGCCTGCATGATTTGGTCCAAAGGCTTATTCTTCAGGATAGTTCCCGTAAATTTATAGGATTTAAGATTGTCATTTGCAAATTCGATATTCACATTAAACCATCGTTCCAATTTAATTGCAATCTGATTTAAAGGTTGATCATCAAAATATATCCTCCCTTCAATCCATGCTTTATAAAAACTGGTTTCAACATTATGGATTGAAATAGTGCTCTCTTTTTTATTCTTTACAGCCAATTGTCCTGGATTAAGCCGGGCACTGGTTTTACCATCAGTGCCTATAATCTCAACCTTCCCTTCGACAAGTGTAACAGAAGTCGCGTCATCATCAATATAGGCTGAGACATTAAATGAGGTTCCAAATACTTCGACCACCAGATCTTTGGTAGTTACCAGAAATGGTTTATGATCCATCTTGGCCACTTCGAAGTATGCTTCACCACTAATTGTAACTTCTCGTTTCTCCTCTGTAAAACGGTCAGGATATTTTATTGTAGTTCCGGAATTTAACCATATTTTAGTTCCATCAGGCAGGACAACCTTGCTCATCTGGCCGTGGGGAGCTCTGATCTCCGAATACAAGACCTCTTTGTCTGCCGTGGTAAAAGATTTAATCATGCTGCCTGAAAAAAAGGCTGCAATAATTATAGCCGCGTATTTTACGAAAACCTTAAGCCAATTCAACCGATCTGGTTTAATCCCGTTTTCTACTCTTTCCCATGAATGATCTCTTGCCTCAACTGTAATCAATCCAATTTCAGCAAGCTGGTCGTGTATCACCTGTGCCTTTTCAAATTCCACCTGACGCGCGCGATCATCCATCTCCCGGATGAATTCTCCCTCTTCGTCAATATTTAGTTCCCGGTGAAGTTTGCCGGCTATTTCTTCCCAATGGAAATCTTGTTCTTCGGTCATGGATACAATGGGGTTTTGGTATATGACGAATTAGTACGCATTTAGGGTGACAGCTGCGATGTGAATTATGAATAAAAAATAAATTGATTTTTGTAAATGATTCCAACCAGTAGAAAGAAATTCCGGTACCATGTATTTATTAACCTGTGGTAGTCGGTAATCTACCTAAAGGGTCTAATTCATTAATCTTCTGGAGTGGATCATGAAAAATACCTTAATGCTTTTAGGATCAAGCTCCTCCTTGAGAAAGCGGTAGGCTCTTCCCATCTGAGTCTTAACGGTGTTAACTGAGATCTGAAGCTTTTCGGCTATTTGTGCATAACTGCACGAATCAAAAACTGCCAATTCCAGAATACGGCGTCGCTGATCAGGAAGCCTTTCCAGCGCATTATACAGTTTGGCGTAATCATCCAGCTCCTCAGTGTCCATCTCTTCATAAGCCTCGGGAGTCGATTCTGAATCAACATGGATAAATTGTTTTTTCTTTCGCGAATGGTCTATTAATGTATTGCGCAGCATCAAAAACAGATAAGACCTTACGGATCGCTCAATCAGAATTTCATTCCGTTTGGTCCACAGTTTAATGAAGCAATCAGATACAACTTCGTCCGAACCAATATGATTTAAGTGCATCCTTCTAACCTGAATTATCATTTGATAATAATACCGGTTGTGCAATTCCTTCAATGCAACGGTGTCCCCATTTTGGATTTTTCTCCATAATGTCAGGTCTTCTGCCATGAAAATTGATTTTGCGTATTTAGTTGGTCGTTATCGCAACAATACCCATCGCGATTGTTTAGTTGTTCTTCTTATTCCGTATTTTCAAAAATAATTATTAAGTTATTAAAAATTGAAAATTTACATCGCTAATTTACATCAAAATTTGTCTTATGCACATAGAATTTTAACACCGGAAATTCCGTTGCGAGGCTTTATAAGTAATTAAGGATAATATATAGGATAAATTCAGTCTTATAAATTAAGCTGCTCTAATATCTTTTTTTATTTCTTAGCAAATCTGGTGTGAATAGCCTTATCAAAAATTATCCAGTCTCTGGCAGTCATTCGTTCAGGGGTAAACAGACATATTCCTGCTGCGCCATTTTCAACAGATTCCCTGATTGCATCCTCCAGCTCTTCGGGTAATAATCCATGATTCTCAGGATCAGGTTCATTAATTTTCTTTTCAGGAGCGGGGCAGATGAATAATCCGCTGTAAAGAGGCTTCTTATTTCCAAGGGCTGATACCCCTTCCTTACACATCCTTCCAATCCAGGGAGTCCCTTCGAGGTAAAAATCGTTGTAATTCATCGGAAAGAATGCATCAAGATCCCATTTGTTCCACTCCTGGCGAACTAATTTTTTGGCCTCTGAGCCAGGGCCTGGGAATACAGCCGCATTTATCTCTTTGTGTTTGGAATGAACCATAGCTGCCAGCCTGTTCACCATATTTGTAATCAGGTCATACCTGAATTGTTTCCAGGCTTCTACATGTGAAGGATCCTTCTCCAATTTGATATCGATCCCTGTCTTAGCCTTGAAATCCGCTACACATTTGTCACAGTAACAATAATCAAACTGTGGGAATTCCCGGTCCATCACCAGGCCATATTTTTTCCATAATCCTTTTGCAAGTATAACATCGGGAAACCGGATAAAATCGAGATGAATCCCATCAACTTCCGGAATGTCGGCAACCCTGCCATACATATCTGCCAGAAATTGATACACCTCTTCGCGGTTTGGACACAAAAACTTGTAATGAGCTCCATAAGCAGGTTTGTCAAAAGCCGATTCTCCCCGTCCATTGATCGCATACCATTCCACCTTGAGTTTCGGATTCACTCCCTGAATCATTGTTGGAATCCAGGTATAAAACTTTAATCCGGCCTCTTTGGCAATTTTTCCAACCCGGATGTAATTTTCAGGCTCCTGACCGGCAGAATACATCAGACCGTCAACACCCTTATTCTTGAGATCTGCAAATTTTGCCTTTAATTCAGCATCTGTCGATTTTTCAGGTCCTCCTGTCCAAACATAACAAGGAACCTTGGGCTCATGTTGGGTTGTACAAGCAAATAAAATAAAAAGAAATGCGAGTGAGTAAAGTTTGTTCATAACTCTAATTTTAAGAATGGAATACCAGGAATTAAGGAATAAGAATAAAAAGATGTCGTATTATTTATTCAAAAGTACCGGATAGACTTTTTGAATAACAGCCTTTGAATCTTTCCCAAGATTTTTCAAGGGAATAGGATTGTCCTGAGGACGTGTTTGTTTCTGATTGATTTCTCCCATCAGACTCCAATTGCGTGTGCTGGCAGAAACCGGTTCTACAGCCTTTAAATCGTAACGGGTAAAGTCAATAACCAGTTGCTCAGGGAAACTTTTTGCTTTAGAGAAAAGGGCCAGCCTGAATGTTTTATTCATCAGCCACTCTATTTTCATCCCGGCATCAGACCCTCCGATTCCGGAACCAATTTCCTCAAACCGGTAATTAAAATTGTTGGTTTTATAATGATCCCGCCAGATAAGTCCAAATTCTCCCTGTGTAATTAATTCTGTATCAGGCCACCGTTTTTTAATCTCGCTGAGCCATTTTGTTAATCCGGAGACCTCGATTGGTAATGATAACTCCCAGCAATTGGTAACCCAGGCAAAACCATTCAACTCAAATCCACGGTCAAAGTGGATGGCCGTTGAATGGATCATCTCTTTTATACCAATCTCCTCTCCGTATTTATATAGTGTTTCAATGGGACCCACACCCATCCGGCTGTTAAACCCTCCGGCACCACCTGCTCTGCGGGCGGCTAAAAAATCACAGGTCCAGCCATCGAGGTTTACACAATCAATAAAATCATTAGTCCCTTGTGATGGTTTACAAAAATGTTCCTTAGATGGATAATAGGGGTAGCAAACAGATCCGTCTCCATCCTGATTGTCAATGGCATACTGGCTCCAGATATTCCCCTGGCAGACATGTATTCCCTCATTTGTGGACAGGAATTCGAGATTTGGAGCCGATAGAAAGCCGGCAACTACACTGTTGGGACGGTAACCTTTGCCTGTAATTTCAGATACTTTAGCAAGCCCTTCGTGTAAATCTTTATTTACCTGTTCGGTAGAGTTATAGGCATTGGCAAAATAAGCTCCCGGAATAAAGGTGATCTCGTCTCCGTATTTTTCATGATAACCTACGACGAGCTCCCTGATTTTGGTATAATTGGCCGACGTGTCGTGCAAGGCCAGCCAGCTGAATGCCCAGGTAATTCGGGCCCCGGGAAATCCTTGCTCAATGGCGTTTCTGAATTTAATTACCCTTGCCGGAGTATGATCTTTTCGTTCGTCCTGGCCAACATTCTTATCTCTTGCAACTTCAATCTGATTAACGCGGATCACCGTGTTAAATGTTAGAAACCGGTGCCCGATCAGCATTTTAGGCTCCAGACTTTTAGGGGTGGAAGAATGCACCACTAGTATTAAAAATGAAAGAAGGCAGGTTATTAGGATTGTTTTCATTGCTTACTTGTTTTTTGTTCCAATATTTTGATGAAATATCCGCCAACCACTGATCGTGCCTGAAATCCAACCTGACGGGCATCGGGTGTTTCGTACCAGTCGGTCATTGGCACCCTGTTTGGTGTCTCATTAACAAATTTATGCTCAGGGTCGATGAATTTCTGAAAGGTTGTCATATCCTGTGCTAGTGTTGCGGTCCAGATAATCCAGTCTGACTTGGTGTAGGTGCGTCGGTTGTCAAGAGGCAATCCGTAGGTGTTTTGTTTGGTAAGGTAGTATGCAATCTCTTTTGCAGCCACCTCTTTCGGGAAAATATTTAAGTTGAGCACTTTGTCCCACACCAGGTTGTATTTTTGACTCCATGTTCCGGGTTGGTCAAATGTCAATCTGAAATGATCACCATCGTTGGCCATTTCAATCCATTTAGTCGCCATCTCTTTGGCTTGGCTTCCATATTTTTCGGCGATCTCATTTTTTCCAAGCATTGCAGCAAGTTTTCCATATCCGGCAATTCCCATGATGGCTTTGATCGATAGATTGGTATTGTGTGCAAAGTGCCCTGCGAAATCGTCAGTACACAATTGGTTTTCAGGATTTAGGCCGTTTTGAAGCAGGTAATCTGCCCAGATTGTAAGAGTTTTCCAGTGTTTTTCAGCATATAACGCGTTCCCCTCTGCCTGAGCGATAGCCGTTGTGAGAATCAACATATTTCCACTCTCTTCAACAGGCATATCTCCACCATAGGTTTGTCCGTTAGCTCGGGGATAAGTTCCTGCATCATGTGCTGCAAAAGGTTTTGTCCATTTCCCGCTTTCCGAAAAATAGAAAATCGGGGTGAGCATCCCTTTGAGAAGATCAGGATTGTACAATAAAAACAGTGGTGCCGAAGGATAGGTGACATCGACCGTTCCGATTGATCCGTTACTGAAGTTTTCTTTCGAAAGGAATATGGTATTTCCCTCTTTGTCCTTAATTAGTTTATGTGCTGCAATTGACTGGCGGAATGCCAGAACACACAATTCAGCATAGTTTTCGCCCCCTGCTTTAACGGCGTCTTTCCAAAGTTCATTGTCGAATAAGGAACAGCTGTCGCGTAATTGTTCAAATTCGGCAGAAGCAGCTTTCAGTGCATCGTCCATCGTTACTTTACCCTCTTTTTTCCACCATGCCATTCTGTTTTCGCCGTAGTATTGAATTGCATATAAATCATCATATCCCAGCATGATCTTCCCACATACCGGTTTTGTTTCCACTTTCCCAAGTTGATGAACAAACGCCATGACAGGCATGGCCTCTGCCATATGGGCGATCTGTTTAGATTCAGTTCCGGACTTCAGTTTGCCATTTGTTGCAAAATCCTGCTTAATCGTGTTGTAATTTCCCATTGCAGAGCTTATCTCCGGAGCATCGGTCCCGCATAGGTAGAAATAGCCCCAGTCAATACGAAGGTCGTCACCCTGTTTGGCCAAAATGGATTGCTCCGTTGTCCCGGTTTTAAAGTAGGTCAGCCCGTCGGTTTTACCCTGTTCCAGAGATACTTCCTGCGAAATATGGTCTACTGCCCATTCGGGAGTGGCTTCGAAATAGATCTCTACTTCGTGTTGTTTTCCGTCGGAGGCCAGCGTTTCATAACTAATATAATTGACCGGACGTGAAAGGATGTCGGGGTTCATCGGCAGAAGAGGAGATAAAAAAGTTAGTTTAAGGTCTACCGGGCCGCACGAAAAACGGTAGTGAGTTTGAGTTGCAGATAGAGCTACCGATTTCTGCGTAGCTGTTTGATTAAAAATAGCCGTTTGATTGCTATCCTGATAAATACCGAAATCGACATATCCTCCGCCGATACGGTTTTTGCAGTGGGCAGCAATCACATTTTTTCCGTCGGCATGAAGCAACTTACGCAATTCTCCGGTTAATGGAACAACGACATTGTTTTTCCAGGCGTAACCTGTATCTGCGATCTTTTGGCCATTCAGGTAAAGGACAAAATCGTCGTCGTGTGAATAAATCAGGTAGGCTGGTGAATCAGAAAGATTAGAATTCATTGAGAATTCCCTTCGAACCCAGATATCCCTGGTTTGCCACAGGGTGGCCAGTGCCGGCATTTCGGGTGTTCCGAACGCTCCCTTTCCGGCGATCCATTTGGAGTCATTAAATGCGGGTTGTTCCCATCCTTTCCCCGGATCTTTTAATTGATAGCTACAATCCCAGGGGCCATGATCGGCCATTGGAAGGATCGCTTTTTTGGGAATCTCTTCCTTTCCCATAAAACGGAATACCTTGCCATCCACACGCAGGGCACCTATCAATCCAAAACGTTTCCCGGTCCAGTGTCGAACCACATCATCATATAAATTATCTGTTTCGGACCAGGCACTGGTATAGGGATCAATAGTGATCAACGGATATGCCGGAGCTCGCAGGTTTTTTGTTACAGTAACCGGTGGGGCGATTTTGGCCTCCTGGCATGCCGTATAAAGCAAAATAAGGAGCGCAGGAATGACCCAGATTCGGGTGGCTCTTGCCCTGGTCAGAAGAATGGATGTTTTCATTTTTTTTAGTTTAGTTATTTAATTCGATTTTTCAGACCCAAAAACCCGTTTTAAAATTGTTGTTACGCGGGAACTGGCATTATTGCGGATATCTTTTTCACGTTCTGCAATTTTCAAAAACAGACCTTTTAGGGCTTGTTGCACGATATATTCTTCGAGTTTTACTTCAACCACTTTCATCCCTGTGATTTGTCCTAATGATGATCCTGCTAATTTATTCCAGTCTTTGGTTAATTCATTCCACGATTGTTGGGTTGAGATTCCTGCAACCAGACCTTTATTGAGCGATTCTCTGATCATGGGACGGTAAAGTTCGCTTAGTGGAAGAGTCGTTTTTTGTTCAAAATATTTTGTGGCACCATCGTCAGGACCTCGCAGAATCTGAAGCGCATCCGTAAAGCTCATCTCCCTGATAGAGCTGATAAAAATCGGTTCTGCCCCTTTGGCAGCATCTTCAGCTGCGCGATTTATCCGAATTATTACATCATTAACTAATTTAGAACCACCAGGAAGCTTTGATAGGTTATCGGTGATTGTTTTAGCCTCCTGAGGAAGTAGGATTTTAATTGTTAAATCTTTAAGGTATCCGTCTACAGCTGATAAATGGGTTACAGTACTGTCTGTTCCTACCAGCAACGCCTCCTTAAGTCCATTAATTATATCGGTATTGGAAAGGGGCATATTCTGGCTGGCTACCGTTTTAGCAACCTGAGTAAGTTCGGCACAAGCGTTTAAGGAAAACATTGCCAGAACGAATCCAAGGTATTTTATTTTAAACATCCGATTTTGATAAAGATAGTAAGCAAAAGTAATACGACCATTGAATTTAGAGTTATGCAGCGTGGAAAAAATCGAATTCAGTACAATAAAAAATATGAAACTATCTCAAAAGTAACATTACCTTGAGATAGTTTCATCCAACATCCCTAAAAACAATTCAGTTTTTTCGGATTAACTAATTATTCCAGATAAACTTTAGTTAGCTATTTCTCTATAACGTTAATCATTTCGGCATAACCCTTCATGCTATTAAAGTTTTCCAGATATTCCTTGCTTTCCATTCCTCCCAAGGTTTTGACTCTGGTCCAATCTCTTAATGCACCCTCCTTATTTCCAAGTTCAAACCGGGTCAATCCCCTCAAGACTAAAAGCGCCTTATCATTTGGTAAGTAAACCATCCCGTTATCAAATGATCTTAACGCTTTCTTTGGGTTCGATTTATTGAACAACGCCCTTGAACCATCGGCATAAAAATGCTTGGCTATATCCCTGAAATCGTTGTTAGCCAGATCCTCAATTTTAAATACCATGGAGATCTCTTTCTCCATTGCAGAAGGTTTGTCATCATTAAAGCCAGGTTTCCACATCCCATTGGTTTGTTTAAGAGCATTGATTACGGCAAGATCAATACTATTTGATACACTGTTAATGATTGTAATGTCTGCCAGATTCCCTGTAGGTGTTACAGTAAACGAAACAACTTCTGTTCCCTGAGTAAGTAACCTGACATCTTCTTCCGGATAGCCAACTTTATCTATAAGGTATTGCTCAATGGAAGGGAATTTGTTCTCTACAAGAATAGGTACGGCATTATTAATTCCGGTAAATTGCGGAGGAGTACATTGAATCTCCTGCAGCAAATTCTGGGTCCGGTTTTGCCCGAATGTGAGGATAGTTGCTATCATACACATTAGAAATACAATTGTTCTTTTCATACTCATTTTTTTTAAGGTTCGTACTCTGCTGAATCAACTTACATAAAGAGAAGTTCTTTTGTCTTTTAATTCTACAAATTTCGCCTAAAATTAAGAGGTAGAAATAGCAATATTGAATATGATCTCTTTCACTTTTGATGCAAATTATTAAAAATTTAAGCCAGGTGTTTAAATTTTTAATAACTCTTCAAATATCCTGAAGTCCGGTATTAAAAACAGATGAAAAGATGAATTAAAAATCCGGAATTTCAAACCTCTTTGTTTGGAATTCTCAAAGGTTTAATAGCGGAAAATATCTTCCAAATCATCTTCATGGACGAACTTTTGCTCATCAGGATTTATTCTTTAACTTAACTTTAGATTCCCCAGTTTTTATTTGGCTTATCACCCATTAGCAATTCTAAAGTTCCACCGTTGGCAATCGTCTGATGATCAACCCAACAATTCCTGTAGGGTTTGTCGTTAAGCGTGGCCGACTGGATATAGATATTTTCTGACGAATTATTTTTAGCAATAATTGTAAATAATTTTCCCTTAGTGTAGCCTTGATCAAGTTTAAATTCAATACGTTCGAATACTGGACTTGTAATTTCATAACGGGTATCACCAGGACATACCGGATGCAATCCGCTTGAGGCAAGAACATACCACGCCGACATCTGCCCTACATCCTCATTCCCAACCAACCCTTCAACGGTATTGTGGTAAGCTCGCCTGCAGATTTGGCGGCTCCAGTATTGCGTCTGCCACGGCGCTCCTAAACGATTAAACAAAAACGGAATGTGATGTACCGGTTCATTGGCCTGATTATAATAGTTATTCCACATCATGTTATCGGGAACCTTACTGAAAAGTTCAGTCAGATCAGCCAGCGCTTTCGATTTACCCCCAAGTAATTCACACAAGCCAGATATATCCTGCGGCACAAACCACCCCTGCTGGTACGGATTGCTCTCCACACAACCATAGTCTTGTTTTAATCTCCCCTCTTCCGGCCATTTTTGCCAGCTGCCATCTTCATTCCTGGGGCGAAACCATTTTACTGTTGGATCAAATATGGTTGTATAGTTTTTGGAGCGTTTAAAATATTTTAAAGCATCTTCACTTTTATTCAGACTATCAGCAAAAATCGATAAACACCAGTCAAAATAAGAATATTCCAGTGTTTCAGAAATCGAACTGGAGTATCCGCGTTCACCATTTCCAAATCTTTCGCAACTGTTTTTTGAATATTCATAACCCTTCGTTACATCAAAGGTTCGAATCCCTTTGTTATAGGCATCGACCATTACGGCAACGGCTGGATTTCCAATCATGCAACCGCTATAGGCATTGAGAAATTCCCACCGCTCGAGATATTTCTGTCCACTCTCGTCTGCTAGTTCAATAAGCGAGTTAATCATATCGCTTACAACTTTCGGATTTATGATCGTTTGTAACGGAAACTGACTACGGAAGACATCCCATCCGCTGAATATGGTCCGTTTAACGAATTTGTCGGTCTTATGGATTTTCCCATCGCCACCCGGGTAGCTTCCATCAATATCGGTAAAACACCGTGGGTCGATCATGGTGTGGTAAAGGGCAGTATAAAAGATCGTTTTGTTTTCCTCATTACGATCAGAAACAGTAATTTTGCTTAAGGCATTATTCCATAATTTTTTACTGTTTTCCTTAATGCGATCAAAATCAAAATCCTCGATCTCTGAATTGAGATTGTTTTTGGCCCCTTCCATACTTACGAATGAGATACCAGCTTTCATAACAACCTGTTCATCCTGCGTTGTTATAAAATCCGTATAGAAACCAAGATGCTTCCCTCTCTTCTCCCGACAACCTTTTTCTACGGAGGATTTTGCGATGAGTTCCCGGAAGCTGTCGCTTTCGATGTTTTCACGTTTTAGTTTTTGGTTTTCAGAGATCGCCGCACTCCATACACCAAAAGATGCAATGGGCTTGCTGAAGCTTGCATAAAAGTGTACCGTGTAGTTCGGCTTGCCTGCTCCGTTTCCCCAACCGCCACCTTCAGCAGTGCATTTCATCCACCCCTGGATTGTATGATCATCAATCACCTGAATATACTGTTCGGTCGAGGTGCCCCCAACCCTGCGTGCCAGATCAATCTGGATCCGCGAATGGTCGTTCTTCGGGAACGTAAAACGAAGCATCCCGCTGTGAGGTGCTGCCGTGGCCTCTGCCCTGATTTTATAATCGGTCAATGTGGCTGCATAATAACCCGCTTTCGCAACTTCGTCCTCCTTGGAATACCGTGAACGGTAACCTTCACCGGGGTGGTCGGCTCGCCCTGAAGAAGTTTTCAATGCTCCGGTAGTGGGCATAACCAGGAAATTTCCCAGGTCACCATACCAGCCGATCCCGCTCATTTGTGTAAATGCAAATCCTTCAATGGTAGTGTGTTCATAGCTGTAACCCGGTCCGTTATCACCTCCCGTAATGGTGTTCGGACTTACCTGAACCATGCCGAAAGGGGTAGTCGCACCCGGAAATGTTTTGCCAAGACCATGAAGAGCTCCGGCTTTTTCTACATTGGTGCTGGCGCCAATAAACGGGTTCACATAATCTGCCGGAGTTTTTATCTGTGCCCGCGCATTTAATGACAGAAATAATGTAAGGTATATAAAGAGATTTCTCATAGTCAGGTTTTTAAAATTATGTTATTTTTAGCCAGCAGTCCCATTTGTTTATAATCGTCAAATATATGATTTATTTAAAACGTTAATTCACTCTGCCCGCCATGAATAGACAATTTATCTTGTATCCGGTAATCGTATTATTAATTCTGGGGTCATCATGCGCAACTATTTTAAATAGTCCTGTCCAAAAGATCTATTTGTCATCAGACAAGAATATTAAAGTGATTTCTGTGGATAATGTCGCATTAATAGATTCTTCACTAAGCGATTTAGATGGATCCATCGGATATTATGTTCCCCGTGGCAAAAAGTCTCTTTCGATTCAAATTCAAAGGGATAGCGCTAAAACATTAGTATGGTTGGCACCCCGGAATTCGGTAGCCTATTGGTATAATATTTTTAGTAATTACGGAATTGGAATGTTGGTTGACCGGGATAATTTTAAGAGATACGGCTATCCTGCAAGAAATTATATTTCAGGTGATGACGAATCATTAAAATTCCAGAGATTTGCTCCTGTTCGAAAAGGGACAATTAACCTCACTTTAGCTATTCCTTTCACCACGATGGTTCGGATCACCACGAATGAGAAACAGTACAAGGCAGGCGGAATATTCGGAATCGAACCCGGACTGGAATATTTCTACAGGGACAATGGTTATCTTTCGTTTTCCGTTGGAGGGGGAATGGCAGGAATGGGTCGGTTTGCGGAACATTTGGGAAATGGTCATATCGAATCAGGGAGCGCTGTATACACCAGTTTAAGAAATAATAGGATAATAGGAAGTGTCGATCTGGGTTACGGAATCAATCTTTCACAGCTTTCATGGAATTATCAGACCTTTGGTGACACTATCAGCGTGAACAATTCGATTGTTACAAATGCAGCTGGCTTAAGTTTCAGTGGAGCATACCGTATTGGAAAGTATTTTAGACTTGGTGTCCTATATCAGCCAAGCTTTATAAATATATCTCACCCTGCTTTTAATTATCAGCATTACATTTCACTTAACCTGATATGGAAATTGCCAGTAAAAAAATGCCGCCAAAAGGCTGATTACACTTCCTATTGAAGGCACCCTCACCATTTGGCAGCGATATATAAAAGGCAATACCAAATATATTGCCTGAAAGAAGGGTCTGATCAACTATTACCTGTAAAGCCCGGCATTAAATACGTCCAAAGCGCTTTTGATTTCAACCCTTTCTACTGACAAAAATATGAAAATATTTTTCGCCACCAAGCCATCAAGTCACTAAAAAGGCACTAAATAATTGTCATGGTTTTGATAAAGCGTTTGGTGGATTGTGATTTGGTGCCTTGTGGGCATTATTTTGTATTGATCTATGATTACTCATGTTTTAGTCATCCTCTCTTTTGTGGAGGACAGGGGTGAGGTCACCGGATTTTTAGCTGTGTTGGGATTGTTTTACAAATGATTTCCAGGTTTATTAAAGTTGTTTGAAAGGATTGCAAAGATATTTTGAAGGGTAGAGAGTTTGTTTTGAAGTGGAGAGGGTTTGTTTTGAAGGGTTGAGGGTTTGTTTTGAAGGGTTGAGGGTTTGTTTTGAAGGGTTGAGGGTTTGTTATGGAGGATAGAGAGTTTGTTTATGAGGGTTGAGGGTTTGTTATGGAGGATAGAGAGTTTGTTATGGCGGGTAGAGATGCACAGCTGTGCGTCTCTACAGAATCCTGGCTAAACCTTTAAATACGAAGTTTGGATAAGTATTTTACAGGACTATTCATGCATTCGAAACCTGTAATTTATTTTTAACTATAAAGATAGTCAAATAATCCCCAAAACACTTGTATGACTATAAATATAGTTGTATGTTTGCACTGAAGGATTGACAATTAAAAATTAAGGCAATGCAATTAACAAAAGCAGAAGAACAGGTGATGCAGATCCTGTGGGAGATGGGAGAGGGATTGGTCAAGGAGGTTCGCGACCGGTTTGATGAACCAAAGCCTGCACGGAATACGGTATCTACTGTGATCAGGATACTTGAGAAAAAAGGTTTTGTCGGACACAAAGATTATGGAAAAGTATTTGTTTACTACCCGCTGGTGATGAAAAATGAATATTCAGGCAAGCAGCTTTTCGGGTTGCTTCACGATTATTTCAATAATTCATTTCCCGCCATGGCATCCTACTTTGCCCGCGAAAAGGACCTGTCGATCAAAGATCTTGAACAACTGCTTGAGGATACAAAGATGGAATTAGCGAAACGAAAAAAAACAGAATAATATGGAAACTTTTGGCTTCTACCTTTTAAAATCGGCCGTCTGGCTGACAGGTTTTACCCTTGTTTTTCTGGCTGTTTTACGTAATGAACGGTATTTTCAATTGAATCGGATTTACCTTCTTTCGGGGATTGTTGCCTCGCTTGTTTTCCCATTGTTTACCTGGCATTATGCTGTTATCATTCCTTCAACAACCGGAACCATTGCAATTTCGGGTTTGTCGGCAAAGGTTATTGAAACTCCGGCCCCGGTAATTCCTATCTATTATTGGTTATACGTTGTTGGAATCGGCTGGCTGGCATTCAGGCTTTTTTGGCAAAATTTAAAAGTTATCCTGAAACTGCGAAAAGCCGGTTATGAGGTTACCGGTGCTGTAAAACTTGTTCGCACGACCGCTTATGCTGCCTCGTTTTCATTTTTCTCCTACGTTTTTGTCAATCCTTCAACGTCTGATGTTGAAACGAGGGAGATTGTGAATCATGAGCTGGAACATATCCGGCAAAGGCACTGGTTCGATTTATTACTTGCGGAGCTCCTCTGTATGGTGCAGTGGTTTAATCCTTTCGTGTGGGTATACGCCCACCTGATCAGGCAAAACCATGAATACCTGGCCGATGAGAAGGCGCTGCAAAACACTTCCGATCCGGCAATTTACCGGGCGACACTGCTGAACCAGCTTCTTGGGGCACCGGTTATCAGCCTGGCTAATTCATTTAATTATTCACTGAATAAAAAAAGATTTAAGATGATGAAAAATCACATACATTCCCCATTAAGAAAACTTCGGCTGCTGCTTATCGTGCCACTTATGGCATTGGTATTCTATGCCTTTGCGAAACCTGAATACATCTCCGCGCCTGACGCAAAATCTGATTTCACGAATCTGATGAATAATAGTCAGGAAAGCAAAGTTACCGCTACAGGTACCGTTGTCAATCCGGATGGAAAACCTTTGGCAGGGACCTCCGTAATCTTGAGAGGTTCGACTATGGGAACTACTACCGACGAAAATGGAAAATTCAAATTAACAGATGTCCCTCAGAACGGCGAACTGGTTTTTTCATACATTGGATATGAAACTGTTCTTTCCAAAGCTGACAGAGAAAATCCCATGATGATTAAGTTGGAGCGGGCATCAATAGGGATTGAAAAAGTGATGGTTGTTGGTAATGGAGCTTCTGAGAATTTACCATCATCTCAGTTAGCCAATAGTGAAAATCATAAATCTTTTGATTCAAAGTATCCTCCGTTAATAGTCCTTGATGGCGTTATTATCGACAAAGTGAAGATGGATAGGTTAAATCCTGAAACAATCGAGTCGATTAATGTTTTAAAGGATCAGACCGCAATTGATAAATATGGAGAAAAAGGGAAATATGGTGTAATAGAGCTAACCTTGAAAAAGGAGGTTGAAGATCATCTGAAAAAGTCAAATGAGCCCTTTGTTGTGGTTGAGGAAATGCCCCAATACATTGGAGGGTTTAACGCTCTTATGAAATTTCTGGGCGAGAATATTAAGTATCCCGCTCAGGCAAGAATTTCCAATGTTCAGGGAACCGTGGTTGTTAGCTTTATCATCAAAAGTACAGGAAAAGTTGAGGAATCAAAAGTTGTCAAGGGGGTTGAGGCGGATATGGATGCTGAGGCGCTTCGGGTAGTTGGACTGATGCCCGATTGGCAGCCCGGCAAACAACAGGGTAAGGCGGTTGATGTGGCTTATACGATACCGATACAATTCAAACTTAAGTAAAATTCTTTTCTGCCACCAAAACACCAAGGCACCAAAAAGGCACGAAAAGTTTGGTTGATGGTAAGCGATATCATATGGTCTACGTGTTAGGCGATATTCCAACCTATTTCTTCGCCACGAAGTGGCCAAATCTCAATAACCCCCGGTGAAGCTTGCGTAACCGGGGGTATGGAATGCATTGCCGCTTTTTCCCCAGCCACGAAGTGGTTGAACACTCTCTGCCACACATGGTCACCGTGGATGCCAACCCATGAAAAGAAAACGGATAAGAACAGTGCCCTTCCAGGTTTGAACCCCTTTGGGGCACTTGCATTTGCCTTTTCATGTGGGTGTCTAAAAAGCCTAAAAAACAGCTTTCTAGCTCTGTGTGACACTGTGCCTGCACTGTTGGCTATGTAATATAATTAGTTAAACAGCGGATTCACCGGGCGTCACAGAGTTTTTAGACAGCCTCTTATTCCGATTTAGCTCTTTCAGTGCATAGGGAAAATAGCTCGTTAAGCATTTTAGTTTTAGTCCTCCATGTTATCTTGGAGCGTTTGTTGCATTTTTTATTTTTCTTAATCTGGACTTGCAGTTAGTAGCAAAATTAGTTACTTTTGTTCAGGTAATATCTTTTCCATGAAAAGAGTATTTAAAGTAAAGGAGGTTATTAAGATTTAAGGATTTTGCAGAATGAATATTGATATGACACGAAATATTTTTTAAAAATGAAAATACTAAAGGTAATAGTAAGTAAGGCAGGCATTGGAGTGTCAGCTCATTTGCCCGAAGTTGATGGATATGTTATAGCTCGTGATTCAATCGGGAAGCTTAAACGTGATTTACAAGTTGGTATTACCTTTCACATTAATGGGTTGTATGAGGAGGAACGTGCTGAATGGATGAATGAGCCATATGATTTTTACTATGTTTTTCAGGATATCCCTACACTACTTGAAGGTTATAATGGACTAATTAATCAAACAAGTCTTGCGAGGATTTCTGGAATCAACCAAAGCCTTATGAGGCAATATGTTGCAGGAATTAAAAAACCAAGCCGAAAGGTGACTGAACGGATTGAATCGGGTTTAAAAAAGTATGCGGAAGAATTAAGGAATATTTCATTTGCCTAGTATAATCGAAAGGACTTTTCGCTACCGGGGTCCCACATATCTTGCAGAGGGTAATGGTGGGAGTACTTCGCCGTTTTTGCCTCATCCACATAGTGGTTGAACACTCAGTCAGGCATGGTCACCGGTTGCAAAACCACTTAAATAAAACTGATAAAAACACAGTCCTGCAAGGATGGAACCCCTTCGGGGCTCTTTCATCCTCCGGTTCCACAAGATACACCGGAGGTTATTAGCTTCGCTGATCTTTGATTCAGATTTAGCTCCATTAGAACAACGACAAATCAACTCGTTTCAAAGCAGTGACCGGGTGAATGTTCAAATCACGAACATTCTCCCGGTCACTCAATTCACCCGGTTACTTAATTTACTTCTTAGCCGGTGGCTCAAGCTGCCCCTTCACCTGTGTGGATATATCCCTCTGCAGGCTGTCGATGCTGGTGGTGATAAAGAGCACTTCCTGATGCGGAAGGTTACTTTTCGAGGCGATATCCCGGATGATGGTTAAGTTTTTGTAATGCAGGTTCAGATCTGCTTCGGGGAACTTAAGCGTGTAAACCTTCTCGGTGGTTAGCGATGCCAATGCCACAAATCCGGCAGCGGCGATGATGATCATCTTTGTTTTCATGTTGTTTTTTTAATTTTTTTAGCATTAAAAAGTTCTGACCGCACGAACGCTTAATAAAGTATTGTTCGAGGTGTCATTCTGTGAACCATCGAGGAAGGATTGGGACCAGGCATAACCATCTCCATTGGGGGTTCTAGTCCAATAGCCATTAGTGCTAAAAACACCAATAGCCGTTTTATTTAGATATAATTTATTTAACTGATCTTTATTGGGTACACCCCAATCGGTATAATCACCACCTCTATAATCAGCAGCTATTGCCATAGCAAATCCTGGGGCTCCTGACGGACTATCACCGTCACTTAACATAGCACCTGTACTTTGGTCCACAGGTGCGGCGATTATTCCATGAACTTCACCATTAACATATCCGCCATCTGCGGGCAGATAGATGTACGCAATTATACCTCCCTGATAACTAGATCCGATTTTTAGAGATTGTGCTGCTGCCGGACTTCCAACCATATTTACCCATTCTGTGCCATTGTAATATTCGGGTTCCCCTTTCGCGCCGCAGTCGGTGCAGTAAATCATCAACCCCTGAGCCGGCACTAAAATTGCTATTTTATTATCATAGGACATACGTGGAGGCAGAAATCCCTGTGTTGTTGATGTGGCCTCCAGCACTGCAGACGATGATGTTTCGGTAGCAGCACCAACAACTACTTTTCCCTGAACCGTGGCATTCGTCAGCACTCCAACGGTGGTTAAACTTGAACTAAGCACGTTGGATGCCAGCGCAGCACCGGTTAATGTTCCGGCTGCGGCGGCTCCGCCGCCACCCGATCCGCCGCTTGCCGCCTGCCAGGTGGGTATTCCGTTGGCATTGGCCGTTAGCACCTGTCCTGCAGTACCATCAGTATTCGGATACGTAACCGCCCCTGCAGTAAGTGTTCCGCTGGTTGCTACATTGGTAACGGCTGTATTTCCCAGCTGAATTGAATTAGCTGCAGAAACAATTGCGCCATTTCCCAGTGCTGTAGAGTTATCTCCGGTAGCCGATGCTCCATTTCCCAAGGCCATCGAATAGCTATTATCTGCATTTGAATCATACCCAATACTAGTGGAATAATTACCGCCGGAACCAATGTGAGCTTGCAATCCAATAGCCATACTGTATGAGCCACCATTTGTAGCACTATTTCCTATAGCCATCCCTGAAGTTTGATTTGCAGAGGCAGAAGATCCTATGGCAATTGAACCATCTCCAGTTGCACTGGCATTGTATCCGATCGCTGTCGCCTCATCAACATCTCCAACGATTGCACCATTACCCAGCATTATCGAAGACTGGGCACTTATATAACCTTTTGACCCAACCGTTATTCCATTAACTGTTAAGTCATAAGCGCCCAAATCAACGGCTCCGGTAGCTCCGGTATAGGGAACGCCCGATCCGCCGGCAGCGGCTGCTGCCCATGAGGCTACGCCGACTGAATCGATGGTTAATACCTCTCCGGCTGATGAATTATGTGCATTCGGATAGGTTACTGTACCGGCTTTAACAGTGCCGCTTGTTTGGATATTACCACCCTGAACATCTAATTTTTCAGCAGGCGAAGCTGTGCCTATTCCTAATTGGCCACCGGCAAGGAACATTCCATTGCCTGTGGTTATATCAGCATCTGAGAAAAAGCTATATCCCCCATTGAAACGGGTAGTAAAAGAGTTGTCGGCACTTGAGTTGGTTGTAGTCCCCGTTGAAATATCACCTAAAATAAATGAACCCATTTTCCCATTGGTTGAAACATTCTTCCCCATAGCAGTAGAGAAAATTCCGGATGCAGTTGTAAAGTTCCCCATGGCAGTAGCGTACTGTGCTGATGCAGTTGTATTGCCACCCATAGCAGTAGCGTTGTTGCCTGATGCAGTTGTACCATCACCCATAGCAGTAGCGTTCTGTCCTGATGCTCTTGAATTATTACCCATCGCAATAGCTGACTGTGCAGATGCAGTTGTACCATAACCCATAGCAGTAGCGAACATTGCTGATGCAGTTGTATTTTGGCCCAATGCAGTAGACGATTGAGCATTTGCAGTTGTACTCTTACCTATCGCAGTAGCGAATATTGCAGATGCAGTTGTACTATTGCCAATAGCAACAGAACCATTCGTTGCACTACTTCCACTACCTATTGAAACGTTAGTGCCGTCATTTGTGATATTGCCATCAGCCACCCAGTTCGTTCCATCATAGCGAAGGGTTTGATTGCTGGTGCCTGAAGGAAGTGAGGAAGGGGAGACCCACGAAGGGACTCCGCTTGCCAGGGTTAATACCTGACCATCGGTGGCCGCTGCCAATAGGGAAGTGGCGCCGGCGGCGGTTTGGTAGGGTATAGAACCTGCGGCTCCACCGGCAATGTTTGTCGCCGAAGTTGCTGTGCTAGCTGTTGTTGCAGTTGTCGCTGTTGCGGCATTTCCAGTTACACTTCCGTTAATGGCATTGGTAACGGTTAAGTTGGCTAAGGTTCCAACGCTGGTTAAACTGGAACTAAGCACATTGGAAGCCAGTGTTGCACCGGTTAATGTTCCGGCTGCTGCTGCTCCGCCACCCGATGGTGCTGCTGCCCATGTTGGCACTCCGCTGGCCAGTGTCAACACCTGCCCGTCTGCTCCTTTAGGAAGTGCCGTACCGGCTCCCGATGTTCCGCCATAAATAATATCGCCTGAGGCAGTCATCGGTGACAAGGCATTAAAAGCAGCTGTTTTTGTTGTCGCACCTGTCCCGCCATTGGCAATGGGTAATGTTCCGGTGACCCCAGTGGTAAGGGGCAATCCGGTAAGGTTGGTGGCTACTCCGGAAGTCGGTGTACCCAGGAGTGGGTTTACCAGGGTTGGTGATGTGGATAGAACCACATTGCCTGTACCGGTTGAAGTGGTGGTTCCTGTTCCTCCTTTAAGGACGGGTAAGATACCGGTTACTTTCGATGTCAGGTCGATCGAGCCTGCAAGCTGGGCATTGGTGACCTTTCCGGCACCGATAGCGGTGACTCCGGTATTGGTGATCGTTACATCGCCTGTTGGAACAACTGCAGCAGCGACATTGGTACTGCTTCCCACGAGGATATTTCCCGACGTTAGTGCCGAGCCAAT
>CANJNY010000029.1 GCA_947475715.1 Prolixibacteraceae bacterium | reverse complement strand
ATTTTTCCAAATCTTTTTTTATCAAATCTGTCAAACCTTGGGGGTCAACCAATTTTTGATTCTTAACATCGGAGAGAAATCCCTTTTTATGAAATGACTTGAGCACAAGCTTATCCCTGGTTTTTAAGCTGGTGTAGAGTTCATTGTACATTAAAAGGTCGTGCGCCCGGGTAAGCCCAGGCAAATCCATTGTCTTATTCTCCTTTATGTACGAATCCAGAATACCGATAAAATCCAGGATAACGCGATTCCGGAAATTCATCCTGGCAATTACATTGTTTGCCTGGTTGATAAATTCACCCAGTAAAAGAGGATCTGCTTTACCCGGATTTAATGAAGCCCGCAGCGCTATTAGCAGGTCACTCCTTGCCGGTGCAAAAGATTTTTCGTAGGTGACCAGGTCACTAATCTCATTAATATATTTATTTTTGAATCCTTGATCTGCATTCGCTTCGTCAATCGAAAACCGGATATCTACAGCCATTTTAGCACTGGTAGCATAGTAAAACCGCAAATAATTTTGCATGTTTTTTAACATGTCGGTATCGGATAACAGCTGACTTGAAATATTGGTCTCTGTTGCTGCAAGCTGTGCTTTTCTGTAATTATTGACTTTGACAATAGTGCCTGAAATTTCGGTTTGATTTATGTTTCCTAATTTAACGGAGCGGCCGACAAAAAGACCTAAAATTAGTGCGAAAATAATTCCAAAAACAAATAACAACTTAACTGATAACTTCATGAATCAGGTTCATTAATGAGATAAAGGATAAGGATTAATTTAAAAAATACAAATGTATAAAAGAATATGAGGAACAAAGGGTTCCAGTAATTTATTTATCATGTTTTGTCCCGATAATAAAAACACTATTTATTTTTGCGTTTTGGGATGCAAAAAAGTGCCAATCCGGTTGGGTACACTATGCCAAGCTGGTGAATTGAGGATGTGGCGCAACTGAACCGTATCAACGCATTCTTCACTCAAAGTCATCCGGATATAACTATCGAATTACAGCCCCAGCTAACGGCTGATTACGACCCATCCTTTTTTGCCAAATTGGAAGCAGTTACGGGGGCCGACATTATAAATATTCGGCCAACGACCTTGGACAGTCTCTGTATAATGTTGGTTATCTGGCCTGGCTGAACGGGCTGGTATCAAAGATGGACCAATTCATAGCATAGGTTCGTGGTGCATGGTCTACCGCAGACGGCCAAACATACGGAGTGCCCCAGACCGGCGTTAAAGATGCCAACTTTATCAATGCTTCGAAATGGTTCTGCAACGCAAGAAATACCTGCCTAATCGGTTTGAAACACTTAACTATGATGCAATTAGAATGTTGTTTGCTTCGGGTGGAGCATCCCTTTACATCGGCGGATCATGGGAAATCTCAAAATTCGAGGAACTGGGATCAAGCTCCTCGAAGATCGGGTTCTTGTAATGGCATTCAATCTTAACTGTTTATTTCGAATCACTCGCAGTTGTTTTATGCCAATTATTAAGGGTCTGCTTAAAAACTATTTGAATGCTGAAATTTAAATATTTATAACAATATTTGGATAACCAAGTGCAAGGAATTATGGAAAAGTCAAAAAGAAAGCATGCACCTACTCCAGCCTAGATGAGTCCGAATCAACTTACTTTGGATGCTTTTAAGAGCCCATTCGAGCGTGAACTTAATCCGAATAACAGATGGGTAGTTCTAGCAGGACTGATTCCATGGGACGAGATTAGTACTTTTTATCTCAAGAATGTACCTGTGAGAAGTACAGGACGTCCTGGGTTAAATCCTAGAAGTGTTATAGGTTCTCTGATCATTAAGCCCAGCTGTAATCTTGATGATCGTAAGGGAGTTGATCAGATAGCTGAAAACATTTATATGAAGTACTTTCTGGGCTATACAAGCTTCATCAAAGAACTACCGTTTGATGCCTCTCTGTTTGTTGATTTCCGGAAGAAACTTGGCATAGATAGCCTGAATGCAATGAACGAAAAGATAGCGGAATTAAGGGCTAAGTTTGTTTCGCCAAACGGGATAGAAAACCCGAAAAAGATGACGGTTATTCATCCGATTCGGACAACCTTTCTAATTTCTCTCAGGTTAAAAACAAACGCAGAATCATCTTTGATGCCACAGCCTGTCCTCAGGATATCGCGTATCCAATGGATCTGGGCCTGTTATCAGATGCACAAGAGAAATCAGAGCACTTGATTGATTAGCTCTACAACCCTGTCCTGCATGAGAAAAAGCAGAGGACTTATCGTAATATTGCCCGTAACCGTTATTTGAAAACTGCTCAGAAGAAGAATAAGACTCGCAAAGAGATACGTAAAGCTATTGGTAGCCAGTTAAGATTTTTTAAGCGCAATCTTAATTCAATCAATAGGTTATTAGACTCATATCAAACGATTCCGCTCAAACCCCAAAGCCATAAATACCTTAAAATCCTATTATTGGTTCATTAAAAGCTTTTTTACAACCTCGTCATAATAGGGTTTTTCTTTCAGGCTTGAATGTGAACCCGGGAAATACAGAAGGTCAACTTCGATAAAATTGGGAAAATCGAAATCGCGCATAACTACTGCACAGCGCATGTCGTTTGAAAGGCGGGTATTGTCTATCATAGGAAACTGAAAATAATCGATTGTGAACTCCTGGGTTACCATGTTAATAAACTTATTGTTTACAGATGTCTCGATATCCAGCCTCACATTAACAGATTTCTCATCCACATTATATCCCAAAGCTTTCAGAAATAGGACTCTTTTATATACTGAAATGGTGTTTCCAACAGTAACTGTATCATATATTACCTTTGAATCTTTCCAATCCATTGCTAATTGCTGAGAAAGGCCCGGTTTATAGGTTGTCGAATCGGCCGGGAAGGTAATAAACATAGTCTCCCGGGTAGAGGCACCTTCGAGACTCGAAATTTGCTTCGAGGTAACATCCCCAGCCATTTTATAGAGCCGTTTTCTGTATTCCTCTCTGTGCAGGATATTTTTTTCTGTCGAAATTTGCCGGTCCAGGTAAACAAAAAGCGGCATCAGATTGAGCGACTCATGGAAGTTGTAGGCCAGAAGTTCAAGCTGCAGGATATTTTCATCTAAGGAGTGGGAATCTTTAAGAATAGTTCCCAGAATCGAGTTGAACATATCCTTTCGAAGGGCACTTTCAGCTTGTTCACGACTGCTCATCAGTTCGGTATAGAGCCTGATTTTTGAATCATTGTTCTGCTTATTGTTCAGATAACTGGAACCAAAATAACTGACCAAGGTAATTGTCAGGGCAGTTATCAGTCCACCCAGGGGATGCAAAATAATCTCTATCTTGTCCCATAAGTCTCGTCTCCCTTTTTTGCCTTCTAAAGGCTCTTCACTATCCATTTATCTCCAGCTTTACTCATCAATAAATTATAACGCGTTGATTTGTTTGATGAAAAAACCTCGAAACTGGCACCATTGTATCCAGCCACCTCAAGTTTAAACTTCCCTACTTCTTTCAGAGTAATAGTAAAAAAGCCATTTACATCGGTGGTTGCAGATGCCAATATTTTATCATATTGCTTTATCTGTACAACCTGATTTATTAATGGTTTTCCATCATCACTTTTTATTGTACCATAAACCTCTCCGGCAAAGGATAGCGACGGGAGGAGCAATAAGACTAAAATAAGTATTCCTGTAATTTTCATAAGGCCTTAATTTATTATAATTTAGCTTCCTGATTTCCAATTGGACTTTAACAAATATAGACTAAAAAATGGGGATTTGCAAGAAAGTTTCCGAATCAATCCAGCTCTTATTTTTGTTTGATTTATATATGCCTAGCCGATCGACTTGCCGGATAGCGGGCTATCTGAATCAGGATACCCACTCTTATTTTTCTGCGAATTTTGATTGGTGGTGTAAAATTGTTTTAGAACGACCTTTTGCAGTACTCGTTTTATAATTAATTCGGCAATTACGTTTAGCTGATTTCCTGTTTTATCTCTTTTAAAATACTTGTGTAATTGTGCTTCACTGATATCAACCCGATATAGTAAACGCATTAAATCTGAATCAGATTTCTTACCGTTACAATAAAGTTCAAACGAAATTTTCTCATGTATCTTAACATAATCGGGCTCAAGAGTCCCTACAAAATCATAGGAAAAATTACTTTCATCGAAATCTTTGGCCAGTTGCGTTTTAAAAGACTCGAACAAATTTTTGCGACTTAACTGATTTTCAAAGCTTGATAAATCCTGCATGTTTTTTAATCAAAACAGCCCCTGTCAAATTTAACCGGGTGTTAAACGAAGGTAGCATTTAAAACGTCAAATCCAACAAAGGAGCAAGTTATTGTCGCCTGTTTAAAAGTACTTTCCTTTTGATGGTTGGAACCATTCCAGTGTGATTTTACTTTTGATATGAAAAAAGGTGGACACCTCAGAAGAGATCCACCTTAAATTCTTATTTGATTCTATTAATACTACTTTTGTATGTATTCATTTTTATAAATTTTAAATTATTAACTGTTACTTTGATAATGGAAAAGTGCATCTGCGCAGACCCTCTTAAGTAACAGAATTACGAAATGTTGTGGTACAATTTGGAAGATTACCAGTTTAATCTCTAAAACGAAAATACGCATTATCAATTTTTTTTTATTCCGATATCGACTTTAAGAATGAAATGTTTAATTTGGTTTTGCAATCTCTATATCAGTCGTTGCAACTGCAATAATTTTACCATTTACGTAAACAGGCACGGCGCGTGTTCTCATCCATATATTCCCTCCTCCGGCATCGAAAAATGGAGCAGTCCAAATAGCTTTACCTCCGTCTATAGGAGTCCGTAGCCACTCCAGCGTGTTTATACGATAAGTTGTATCGATTGTTAATTCCAAAAAGACAAGCGCATTGTTCGATCGGTACCAATAGGGACTTAAAGCAACCTTGCCATTTTTATCAAGCATTGAAACCGTGGATCCGTAAAAGGTTTTAGGTTGTGCCATAAGGTAATTTTTAATCCGATCAGAGAGATCGGCTGCTGTAGGTGGGGTCTTTACCAAGGTCGCAACAAAGCTATCCATTGCAGTCTCAATAGGAGTCAAAAGAGAGGCTTCTTCCTTTTTGCAGGAGTAGATGGCCAAATTAAATAATAAAACGATTAAGATCGGGAGACATTTTTTTGCGGAACCGGATTTTTTGAGCATATTTTAAATTGTATAATAGAGGTTTAATTATTTATATATATATTTTACAAACGACTGATTCAATTGATTTTAATAAGAAACAATAAGGTTAATTAATTCTATTGTCAGAAAAGAAACTAAAATTTAGAAAGTCCAATCAAAACAGTAGAAAATGCAACTAGTGATTTTTATGCAATTGCTTATACTAAATTAAGCCGCATTCCCAATACCAGGACCAATAACAAATAGGTCTTACCATCAATCATAATAAATCCGATCCAGGTTCCGAACAATAATAATAATAATAATATTGGTTTCCACTTCTAACTAGGTTCACAATCAAAAGTCCTTTTAATTGCTTTTTTAATACCAGTAAACAGCAAAATAATTTCAATAAAGAGTACCTTAAAAATTCGTTTCTGTTTGACCAGTTAGTATTCTTTACTTCATAACGCAAACCAATTGCAATATTTAAGTCAATTATAAGGATGACCGGGTATGGCATGTTCAATCTGGAAAATGAAATCGAATATACAACAAATAAAAACAAAAGAGGTTTAAATAAAAGTGGTAAATAATTTATGTAAAATTAGGAAGCATGGTTAAACTGATCACAAACCGTATTCAGAATTCTGCAATTTTGGTTAGTGAAACCCCCTTGTTCTCTATAATACTGGCCTTTAAGCAGATAAAAAGCCAATGAAAACTCAAGATATAATTTTCAAAAATCAAGGTGGTATTTTTCATATTTTCACTTTTATTCTTCGGAATACCATTGAATTCGCTCCGATGCACGCATAACTATGGTCAGAATTATAAACAGGCCAATACTTCCGGCAAGCAATGCGAAGTCCTGTAACTGTAAGATTGTAAAAAGGAACAAATACAAGCCCGCTTGTAATAGCATTATCCAGGCCACCATTCGTACATTTTTCAACATGGTAAATGAATTCCACGAAATCAATAAGGTGACCGCAACTGCCGAAATAAGGAAAGCCCAATTAAACCCGATATGTTCGCCAATGGAAGTTAGCAGCGCATAAAAAATCAACAGTGCAAAAGCCACGAGCGAATACTGGAACGGATGAATCTTTATTTTGCTTTTAATTTCAATAAAAATAAAAATGATAAAGTTCAGTGCAATAAATAAAATGGCATATTTTACGGAGCGCATTGATTTTTGGTAATGATCAATCGGAATAAGAAGCTCAACACCTAATTTAGCCTCATGAGTGTTGTATTTCCTGTCATTCCATTGCTGCGGGAAATTGCGGTTTAGGTGAGTTACCGTCCAGTTAGCCGTAAATCCTTTTGCGTTAACCTCGCGATTTGCTGGCAGAAATCCGCCAGTAAAACTCGGCTGTGACCATTCAGAACTCATTGTAACCTCAGAGGTTTTACCCAATGGTTCCACCGACAGGTCCTCCGATCCGTTAAGTACCAGATCAAGTTCAAAATTCATCGGTTGTTTCAGCTCTAATGAATTGGCTTTTACAGTCATTCCAGACTCGAATAAATCAGTGTCAGCAACTCCGGGTTCAACCTTACATTTCTGACCGTTAATACTTAATTCAGGCAGATTTCTTATTCCTCGCATATCTGAAACCCCAATTGTAAAATAAGCTGCTTTCCAATTATAATTGGCATTCTGAAGATTCAATTGTGAAACATCAGGCTGAGTAAATGTCCCTTTCAATTTGAGTCTCCCTTCGTAAACTACGACTTTGTAAATTCCCCGCATCCTAGTTTCAGGAAACAGAACCACCTCTGTTTTAAATGTTTCAGGCAGGAAATGTGCCACACCATGTCGTTGGCTATTAACCTGATTGTTCTCTCCCGGTTCACTAACCAAAAACGGCACATTCAATACCGGACCTGCTATCACTTGCTTTCCTCCCCATTGGGCGTAAAGTTCATGTTTCACAGTCTGGCTTAGCGCAATCCGCTCACGAATAACATCCTGTATTAAAAACGAAGGAATTAAGAGCAGAATAGCTAATCCTGAAACAATGATCATCTTAACGCTGTAACTGTTCATGAACTGTTGAATACTCTTTGTTTCCATGATTTTCACGTTTAAAAATTAAAAGATATCGCTCTTATTATTAAATACTTTTTTCAACACTATAACACCATCCGTTTGTTTCCGGACAAAAAGGCTCTTAAATCTAGCCTATCCGGATGATACCCCTAAGTACGATGTTTTTTCTAATTCCGGGGATTGAGCAAGTGGTATTGCTGCCTGACTTTTCACTTACGAACAGAATCAAGCATTTCAGCCAAAATCCTTACCGTTTGATTTGCTGCTAATTCAGGCAATAAAGCAGTATCAGAAATGCCGGACACCACTTTAGAGCTATTATGATCTAATTTACCTCGCATTTTCCAATTGCTGATCAATTGTGCCGAAATATATGCTGAAAAATTATGATGTCCCGAGCCCGGTCGTTCACCAATGATGTGAATAATTCCCTTCGGGTTATCGATTACCGAATCTTTTCCAAATAGATATTCACCGCATCTGTATCCGGCTCTTACCCTCCCATTTCTGATTATGATATGATCTGACGATACGCGTAAACCAGCCTTGATCAATTCGATATTGAGATAATCCAGAAAAGGTTTAAGATGTCCTTCATCGGTAAGTGCACTAACATTCAATCCATCAGAGATTATTATCTGAACATCCGGAATTATGCCATTACGGCTATTGCTCAAACTGATCAATTTGTCAACCGATTGTTCATTCATTAATTCACCGGTTGGAGGATGATAAATATAATCTCTTCTGTCCGTCGAGGTCGTTTGCAGATATACCGGATTGGGAATGGAGAGTAAAAAATTCTCAGACATCTCTCTCCAGAGACAAATCTTTGAATCAGCGTATAATGCATGGATTTTCCTGTCAAGTTTCGGCTCAAGGACCCAGGTATTTTTGCCGTAGCCCTGAGCAATAGGAACACCTCGCTCTTCAATTTCTGAGATTAACTTCATCCCTTCGGTATATATTTCATCGTGGCTTCTTAGATCTCCTTTTGCAATTCTGTATTTAAAGTAGACCCACAAAGGATCGCCGAAATGTGAAGTAACATTTCCGTTTTGATCGATGATCTCAATCCGCTTGAAAAACTCCCACATCGCATCATTAACCTTATACCCGAATTTAGCGCGGATTCTGACATGGTCATTAAAACCGGTGGTAAGATAGCTAAGCATTGGATCGTTTTTTGTGGGAAGAGCCATCAGATAGGCAGGATTTACAGGCATAATCTGATCGATACACCACTCAAGATCGTCCAGTGTAATGTCCATATGCAATGTGGAACAGATATCCAGACCGATTGTAAGTCCATGAAGTTTTCCCATGACAGTATCTTCGAGGCAGCACCTGACTAATTGCTCACGAGTCTTGAATACCTCCGGACCGATAAAACCGGCTACATCATTTACATGAACCCATGGACCAGAGAAGTGTTTTGGCTGCACCTTAGAGATTTGGGTTTTTAAGGCACGTAGAAACCCATATTTGCGTGATTCATGAACAACCATGTCAAATCCTTCACCGTTGCCATTTGTAAAATCGGCACCTTGTCCGGTCTCAACATATAACCCATATTGACCGGTCCGTTTAGAGGCATGGCTCAACATCTTTTCGACGGTAACATTAAAAGTCTTATTTGCACTTACAGTTCCTCCCAAACTTTGAAACCAGATTCCCGTAGTTCCCGGATTCCTGTTTTCAACCTCTGACTGGATATCGATATGAGACAAAACGCTATGGGGCATAATCTGTTCCAGACCGAATGTGCTTAGAATATCACGCAGGGTGTTTTCTATTTTTGCAACAGATTCCGGATCACTTGAAACAGGATTAGTTCCAAGAAGTAAGTCTCCTACACCATACGACCAACCATTAAACACCTGCATCATAATATCGTCCGGATTGTCCGTAGGGGAATTGGGCTGAATACGTGCACTCAGATATCCCTTTGAACCAATTTTACTGCCGGGTAAGGGGTTAAACACTTTCTGCCCGATAGTTATCAGCTCTTCATTACTGAGGATCTTCACCAAACACCCAATGAGATCACTGGTTAATCCTGGTAAAATTGATTGAATATCTTTCTCCGGACTCCGGAGTAAAAAAAATTTGAATTCCCCTAAAGTCTGGTTGGAAATAGAATTGAATAATGGTTGATCCGTTGTATTTTGAATCAGGGTAAGGATATCGTCTGTAAAAAGTGGTTTTTGGCAGAGCTCTTTAATTTTTGTATTTGTTAATAATTTCCTTGCATTAATCCGTGAATTATCATCAAAAGCAGCAACTCCCTGAGCAAGATCCCCCTCTTTGAACGTATTTGCAGATCCAACAATTTGTCTGTAAAGAGTCTGATCAAAGTTCCCTTTTACCCGATTTATATATGAAAATAGATCCTCATTGGATATTGGGGTTAAAATCACATCTGCACAACCAGAAAGCATAGGTGCAGAGGGAAAGGGAAAGGGTATCGGGAAAAATAATATCCCGGTGAATATACCGGAATTAAGAATGAAATCTCTTCTGCTGTATTTTCTCATAGCATTTGGGTGCATAGATATTTTAAATTTACAACAAAAAAAGATTATAAAGAAAAAAATTTACCTGAATATGGACACGATGGAATTAATATTTGATTCTACAAAAAAAAACCTTTGGGTAGAAAAGCTTCCTATTCTGCAAATCGATGAATGTATCGCGGCCACCTTTGGGGCCAGATCCAGCAAGTGCGGGACGGGAGCTGTCAGCTTGATTGGCAGTAGCCAATTGACTCATATTGCAAATCTCGCTACTAAATATGCCTCTCACTCTGTTAAAATCTGCCAACAACTGGCTTCCCATTACTTCAGATGCATCGGGACAATGAGCTTAATATATATACTTATCCACCTTAAAAATAATAGAGCCAAATAAATTTTTCATCCAACCGGACAAAAAAAACATAAATTAGACTAATGGCAGGCTAATTAAAGAGCCCGGCAGACCGTTGTAAATTAAGAAGGAAAGTGCCAATTAAATGATTTAGGCCAGAATCCATTCCGATCTGTTAAGACCAGAAAACCTCAATTACACAAACCTGGCAATAAATTTCTCCAGGTCCGGGACATCATCCTCATTACGATTCCAGTAAGCCCAAAGCTCAAGCTGAAGGATTGCAGCCTGACCGGAGGTTAGCATCTTTAATTTGTCAATCAGAACATTTAAATTGGCATTATTGGAAGAGGTGCTTTTAAAATCACGCTCAGCATCCTTGGTGTGTCCTATCAGAACGTAACTTGTAGCCATACTCTGTAAACCAGGAGTAGAAACTTTATAACTGTCAACTAATGCCATGACTTCCTTCCGGCTGAATCGGCCCTTAAGTTCACGGACTGTTTCTTTACGAATAGCAGTAAAGAGTTCAAGCACAGAAAGAGTTGCGGTTGTTTGGCGAACATGCATAGTATTGAGCATCAATGCGATCTCCTCATCGGCACGAAAAGTTATAGGATTTGATTTCATTTTTTAACTAATTTATTTTTTAAGGTCAGAAGGAATCCGTTACCTGACCGGCAATATTTTTTTAATTATGGTTAATGATTTCTCAACCATTGTTATTGCATTTTATTTACAAAGAGAAACGCCACAAGTATACAATTAATTACGTATGTGTACACCTGTTTTTAAAGTTTTTTATTAATTACTTATAAGCTGATTATCTTTAATTCCTTTTAACAAAAGCAACCTCAGGTATAGCGCATTGAAAGGTTACAAGTCGCTTCATATTCTTATTTGCAGTAAAGCGAGGTTTGAAATTGCAGGTAATAGCAAAAAGAACCTTTTCCAGGTACAATATGAAGAAACTTGAGCTACATTTGTGAACGTTTATTTTGATAAGATAACACTAATTTTATGATAATTGCATAATCACATAATATTAAAACCAAACATCATGTTAAAAATTAAATACATTAGACAAAAGAACTCCAATCTTTACAATTACCTGATTAACTTTAACATTAGAACGATGTGCCTTCTTCTTGCATTTTTAGTTTGTGGATGTGAGAAAGTTGAAATAAATCCTGCCAACAAGCAAAACTTAAATAACAGCAATGAAAAGTCTGCCCTTATTTCTGCAGTTACGACAAATAATTCTACTGGATATTGGGCTGATTTACTAATAAAAAACGTTACAGAGGCCAATAATATTTATAGTACTCTTAGCTCTGCGGACATTGTAACATGGGCCGGTGTAAACGCGGCAACATTATATTACTGTAAAACAGACTGCAGTGGTCTGCTGAAAAATCTATTAAAGCAAACTTACGGATATACTGATGCTTACATCAAAACCTGGACTGGCACCAGTACTCCATTTGCGGTGACTTTCTACAACGAGATTCAGTCAAAAGATCATTTTTCGCAAGTGTCTAATGTGAGCAGTATAATCCGTGGAGATATCATTGCCATAAAGTATCCCGCAGGAACCAGCACAAATACAGGACATATCATGCTGGTAGCCTCAGCGCCTGTTGCTCGAACCTCATCTGCACCACTGGTAACTAATACGAAACAATATGAGGTTTCGGTGATGGATGCTTCATCCTCCGGACATGGACGCCTTGACACGCGATATATCTCAACAGGGGTTTTTAACGACGGAATCGGCAGAGGGATTTTTCGTCTTTATACGAATTCCACCGGGACCATTACAGGATATTCGTGGAGTACCTATTCCACCAGTGAATATTTCAGTTTAAGTGCCAGACCTCTGCTAATCGGAAGACTCATTCCATAGTTTAAATTCCCAAATAATTCCGAATTCATTTTAAAGATAAAAAAGGCTCATAACAAATATGAGCCTTTTAAAATTCTTGATGTGATTTGAGATAATTCGGATAACAATACCTCGTACAAATAAAATAAGTTAAATTAAGTGGAATTAGAGAATCTTGGTCGTGAGATTTTTAATACTTAAGTCGATCCCTTCAAATGGTTTACCATTGCCTTGATTATCATCTTCAACAAAAATGTATTGTGCACCTGCTATTTGTTTTGCAGCGAGGATCTTTTTGAAATCGATTACGCCGGCTCCCACACTGCACACATCATCCTTGATAACTTCATAGAAAGGTGGCTGATTATGAAGCATATCTTTCATATGAAGGAGCTGGAATCTGCCAGGATACTTGTTAAACATAGCAACCGGATCCTGACCAGCCTTAGATGCCCAGAAAAGGTCTAATTCCATAGTTACCAGATCAGCATCCATACCCGGCAAAAAGAGATCAAAATAAGGGACTACCCCATTTATATTGGCGAACTCGAAATTGTGATTATGATATCCAAATTGAATTCCGACGCCTTTTGTAATTTTAGCCACTTCATTTACGTCGCCAATCATCTTTTTATACGATTCAATATTACGGTCAACAGGTTCAATCCATGGCTTAATGCAGAATTTAACTCCCAGTTCCGCATGAGCATCGGCCATAAGCTTGGCTTTATCAAGCGAAATAGATGGTGCTTCCACCATGCTATGGCTGCTTAAATTTACCATTCCAAGATCCGTTACAATCTTACTAAATTCGGCAGGTGCAAAACCATAAAATTTCCCATCAGAATAACCCGCTAATTCGAGGTTTTTATAACCAATGTCGGATACTTTTTTCAAGGTACCCCTGGCATCTGCAGCCATTGCATCACGAATAGTATAGAGCTGAATACCAACACCAAAGCTTTTCCGGTCTTTTAAAACGCCAGTAGTACATCCTGCAGCGCCGAATAACATCATGGTTAGCGATCCTGCAGCTGAAATTTTCAAAAATTCTCGTCTGTTTTGCATAGGAAATAATTATTTGTTGTTTGTGTTTGATTTGAACTGAAAAGACAAAAATAATACTCTCCCTTTAAGTATAGTACAAACCTGAGGAAAAATACAACTTTATTACAAATAATTGGTTCAAATAGTATCGTTGTTCAACCGATAGCAATTTGATCTTTATTTGTCAGACCGGACGTGCCAAAGATCGTCAACCAATTATTAGATAGATTATTGCTCCAGATTGGTATAAAAAGAGTTGATTTATTCTAAATTTAATCTTTTGCCTATTAGTATTGACAGAGTATGATAATCTCCTCCAAAATGATGGCCACCTCCCAAATGAACATGATCGACTAATCCGTTCAAATCTTTATGAGCAATAGAAAATTGGGTATCATCGCAGATGACATACTCTCTTTTAATTTTTAATAGTTCTGTATATAAATCAGCACCCCTGTTTGCTTCAGAATAAAAATCCCTTAGTCTGACTTTAAACGTAACGTTTTGCCACGGACTTATTAAAATCAGATCATCTATTTGGTCGGTGAATTTATGATCCATACAATTAACTGCAAAAGGAAGCACTTCTGCACCCATAGAAAAGCCAATAAACACCACTTTTTTTTCACCCCATTTCAGATCATAGCGGGACATAAGGGATTCGAGATCACACCCAATCTGTGCAGGCCCTTTTTCAGACCAAAGGTATTTCTTGGTATTGATGGCCACAACTGAAATATTTCTTTCATTAAGGTAATGGGTTATTGATCGGACTAAATTTTGCCAACCACCATTACCTGTCAGAAATATTACATAATAATCGCATTTGCCACTGGATCGTGATTCGATGATTGGTAATTTTCTGGTCGGACGAATTGTCTGTGCAATAAGTGATGGCGAATACAAATTAATGCTAAATACCAGAGAAATGCAAAACAGGGTAAAAATATGCTTCATAATCAGCTTTTATATTACCTTAAATATCTATAATTCTGAAATATACAACTAATAAATCCACCGGAATTGAATTTTAGTCCATCTCTCTTAGACCTGCAAATGAATATTTAAAATATTCTATATTTTGAGTTTACAGCCAGTGAAAAACGTTTGTGTTAAGATATTAAAGGAGACTTTAATCATTCGCTAATAATTTCGGTATATCCCAATCAAATTACGAAAAAAGTGTCTAATTTGCAACTCTATTCACACCACTTCTGTATAAATGACAAACTGATTTGGCAGATACCGATTTGCGTCGGAGTGTAGCCAGATAAAATAATTCCAATTACGCTAAAGCCTTTTATAGAAAATGAAGATCTGTTACTTATGAAAAATAAAATTTTGTTGTTTGTCGTTTTATATTCATGCTTAATATCCATATCGGGTCAAAATAAGGAGTGCACCGGAGGTTGGGTGAAATATGAAAACAATCCGGTATTAGGTGGCGAATTGGGGACAATTTTCGATATAAGTGTTTTAAAAAACAATCAGGGACTATATCAAATGTTTTGTTCGTGGCGACCTAAAAAAAGTATCGCTATCTCAGAAAGCCGGGATGGTTTGAAATGGAGCCTGCCTGTTGTTTGTCTTGCCTTTCAGGATAGCAGTAGTTGGGAAAAGGATCTAAACAGGCCGGTAGTTATCTTAAAAGATGGTAGTTATCATATGTGGTATACCGGTCAGGACGAAGGACATTCCTGGATTGGATATGCAGTAAGTAATGATGGCAAAAATTGGAAAAGGAAAAGCAATAACCCTGTTCTATCTCCTGATGTTTCCTGGGAAAAAGTTGCAGTTATGTGTCCTCATGTGATATGGGATACGAAAGAAAAACTATTTAAGATGTGGTATTCCGCAGGTGATCAGTATGAACCGGATGCCATTGGCTTTGCAACCAGTGATGATGGCCTGAACTGGATAAAAGATAAACGTAATCCTATATTTTCAAATAACACAATGAATGAATGGGAACAGTCGAAGGTGACTGCCTGCGAGGTAATAAAACGTTCAAATGACTATTTAATGTTTTACATTGGATTTAAGAATATTGATTATGCACAAATTGGCATGGCCCGGTCAAGAGACGGAATCACCAATTGGGAAAGGTTTAAAGAGAATCCGATTATCAAACCGGGAGCAGGATGGGATTCCTCCGCAGTTTACAAACCATACGCAATTATGGAGAAAGAGCGCTGGCTGCTTTACTATAACGGCCGACGTGAAAATCACGAACAAATTGGGGTGGCTATTCATCAGGGAATAGATCTTGGTTTTTAAAGCTTAAACCAACCTTGAAAACCTCCTATTTAAGGTTGGAAAATCTACCCCCATCATGAAGAATAAAAACAAACGGCCAGGAAAAATTATCTTACAATAACTTCCTGGCCATCTCATTTATAACTGTTTTTACCTGATAAAGGTGAATTTATTCACCCCAAATGGGCGAGAAAATCATTCCGCTTTTTTGTCAGAAGTGCATCGTCCTTTCCATTCTGATTTCATCATTTCCTTCTGTTCCGGAGTAAGGTGCATCCACTTCCCCCTCCAGTGATGCGGATTGCCGTGGCCATGGTATTTATGATGACCCTGTCGCCCTGTGAATCCTCCGAATAGGATTTTCGACAGTACAAGTATTCCGATTGCCTGCCAGAAGGTAATTGTTTTGACTCCCAATATCGCAGGCAGCAGTCCGTTCCACAGAAGCATGACCACAGTTCCAAATACAAAAATTCCGGCCGCAATGGCTATCGGGATGAAAATGGCCCTTTTAATCCAAAAACTCTTTCCCCGCTCTTTTCCACAACAGATCATAATTTCTAATTTTTAAAATTGTTAATATTCCCTTTGCATGTTTTGAAGACGTTCCCGCAGGTGTGCAACTGCGTAGCGTTTTCGAGATATGATCGTTTTAATGCTTTCACCGGTTTTATCAGCGATTTCCTGAAGCGTCAAATCTTCAAGTTCGTTCCATACAAATACATCTCTTTGTTTATCTGGCAGCTCACCCAATGCTCTATAGAACAGCTCTTTGAAAAAGAGCCTTTCAAGTTCCGTTTCGGGATTACTGTTGTCTGTAAGCATGGCCTCAGGGAATACCAGTACTCCCTCTTTATCCATATAAGCAAAATCTTCAAGGGATTCAGGCTTCATTTTTCGTTTTTTATCAACGATCCTGTTTTTGCTTACCCGGTAAAGCCAAGAACTCAAAAGTTCGATAGGTTCGGTATCGATAATAGAACTTAGCTGATACCATACATCCTGCAGAATATCTTCGGCATCCTGATCATTTTTAACGCGGCTGCGTATGAAACTGAACAAACGCTTTCCATAATTCTGTACAGCATCCTGAATACTTTGTTGTCGCTGCGCCATCGGTAATACAATTAATTCGTCCATATAATCATGAAGACGAATGAGTGAGGAAATTACCTTAAAAACAGGATTTCAACCATGTTCGAAATTGTAAGAAAATTAAATCTTTTTGCAACAGGTGTGAAAGATTCCTATTCCCGGATATCCGAAATTTACAATTAAAATTGCAATTGCTGCCATTGGTTTAATTACTTTTGGATGCGAAAATCAACGGTAAATTGCAAAAAGAGCGCTTCAATACAATTAAGGAAAAACTTCCACGCGGATTTAAAACTACCTTTCGTTCACTTAGGTATCGAAATTACAGGTTATTCTTTGCCGGTCAGAGTATTTCGCTGATTGGCACCTGGATACAACGGATTGCAATGCCCTGGCTGGTTTACGACCTCACCAAATCGGTTCTACTGCTGGGTATTGTTGGGTTTGTAGGGCAGATACCCACTTTTTTGATCTCTCCCTTTGCCGGGGTACTCACAGACCGGTGGAATCGTTACCATATCCTGATTACAACGCAAATTCTGGCAATGATTCAGGCCTCCCTTTTAACCTGGCTGGTTTTAACCGGTTCAGCGGAGGTTTGGCAGATCATTTTGTTAAGTGGTATTCTGGGTTGTATCAATGCTTTTGATATTCCTGCCCGTCAGTCATTCGTAATTCAAATGGTTGAAAAGAAAGAAGATCTGGGAAATGCAATCGCACTCAATTCATCGATAGTCAATGGGGCCAGATTAGTAGGACCATCATTGGCTGGCATCCTGATAGCCACAACGGGTGAAGGGATTTGCTTTCTGCTGAATGCGTTAAGTTATATTTTTGTGATCTGGTCTTTACTGCTTATGAAAGTTGCTCCGAATATTAACAAAGGTCAGGGCAAGGCGGTTTTAAAGGAGTTTAAGGAAGGATTTAAATATACATTTGGTTCGATTCCAATAAAATACAATATTTTTTTACTGGCATTAGTTAGTCTGATGGGAATGCCATATACCGTTTTAATGCCGGTATTTGCAAAAGAGATTTTACATGGAGGTTCCCATACCTTTGGCTTTTTAATTGGGGCGTCGGGATTGGGCGCACTATCCGGGGCGCTTTATCTGGCTTCCAGAAACAGCGTCATTGGAATCGTTAAAATCATACCTGTTGCCGCCATTATTTTTGGAACAGGACTGATTATGTTTTCATTTTCAAGAGTCTTTATTTTATCTTTATTGCTAATGGTTTTTATCGGTCTTGGAATGATGCTCCAAATGGCATCAAGCAATACCTTTTTGCAAACTATTGTAAAAGATGATATGCGAGGGCGGGTTATGAGCTTTTACACGATGGCTTTTATGGGAACTGTTCCCTTTGGCAGTCTGCTGGCTGGAACTTCCGCTAAAACAATTGGGGTTCCAAATACTATTCTCATTGGTGGCATCTCCTGCATTGTTGGGGCTCTTATTTTTCTTCATAAACTACCCGAGATAATAAAAAATATTCACACCCATTAAACCTGCTGATGCAGCTAGAATTAAAATAAAAATATATCGCCTGAAAAATCCCGATTCGGAAATAGGATATTGGTTCAATGAAGAAAAATTCACTTCTTTGCATTTTCTTTAAACTTTTCAGAAGTTAAGTCGGTTAAGATTACTAACAAATTTAACAGCAACCCATTAAACTTAAATGCAATGAGCAATTTGATTGAAAAAACCAAATCAGCCTACGAATATCCACTGCTTATCAAACAGCTATTCCTTGCACCGCTGGGGTATAATCCGGATCAGCAGATTGTCTATCGTGATCAGCTTACCCTGACCTATAAAACCTGGCAGGAACGGGTTCACCGTCTTGCAAATATGTTAACTTCAATCGGAGTAAAGGCGGGTGACACTGTTGCTGTAATGGACTATGACTCACATCGCTACCTTGAAGCCTATTATGCTATTCCCATGATGGGAGCTGTGCTTCATACGATTAATGTGCGCCTCTCACCCGAACAAATGATGTACACCATTGATCACGCAGAAGATGATGTGATTCTCTGTCACACCGACTTTCTCCCAATATTGGAGGGGATCAGAGGCCGTATAGCTGAGGGTCGTAAATTTATATTAATTGACGAGGGAGGAGAGATCTGCAAAAATCACTTTCAATTTGAAGGGGAGTATGAAAAGATGATGACAGATGCCTCACCCGAATTTGATTTTCCTGACTTTGACGAAAATACCAGGGCCACGACCTTTTACACTACAGGAACAACGGGGCTACCTAAGGGAGTTTATTTCTCCCACCGGCAATTAGTCCTTCATACACTCTCAACGGGTGGGGCACTTGCAGCAAATTCTGTACAGGGACGTCTTCACAGGGAGTCAATTTACATGCCGTTAACCCCGATGTTTCATGTTCATGCCTGGGGAATACCCTATATCGCGACCTTTTTGGGAATAAAGCAGGTCTATCCCGGGAAATATGTGCCGGCGATGCTGTTAAAACTGCTTGAGACCCATAAAGTAACATTTAGCCATTGTGTTCCCACGATATTAAATATGCTTTTAAAAGAACCTTCCTCAAGTCAGTGTGATCTATCAGGCTGGACCTGTATTATTGGTGGGGCTGCATTTCCAAGAGCTCTGGCCTTAGAGGCATTAAAAAGAGGTATTGACGTATTAAGCGGATATGGAATGTCTGAGACAGGTCCAATTTTATCTTTGGCTCAATTAACTGAACAAGAGATTAATCTGTCAAATGAGGAACAAATGGATATCCGTTGTCGCACAGGAATCCCAATCGGATTAGCACAAATACGTGTTGTAGATATTGATGGGAAGGATGTACCAAAAGATGATAAAACCTCAGGCGAAATTATTGTCCGCTCACCTTACTTAACTCAGGGATATTTAAAGGATCATGTCCATTCTGAAAAACTCTGGGAAGGGGGATGGATGCATACCAATGATGTTGCCTGTGTGAATCAAAAAGGGAGCATCCGGATTACTGACCGGACAAAGGATGTGATCAAAGTGGGCGGTGAATGGCTTAGTTCATTGGAAATCGAAGATGTTATTGCAAAACATGAAGGGGTTTCAGAGGTTGCTGTCATCGGATATCCCGACACCAACTGGGGAGAGGTCCCATTGGCTATTGTGGTGGCAAAAGCAGGTGCTACATTCGAAGACCGGGAGATTGTCCAAACGGTAAAAGCCAGCGTAGATAGTGGGATCCTGCCCCGGGAAGCAATCACATTAAAAGTTCAAAGGGCAGAATTTATCGATAAAACAAGTGTTGGGAAAATTAACAAGGTTGCGCTGCGGGCTAAATTCCAGTGAGAAGAATTTCAAATCTGCATAGGAGTGAGAGCCTTACTTAAAGTCAGACCTTCACTGCAGAATTAATGCGCTATTGAATGATCTGTCGTTAAACGGTTATAGTCGATTATAACCGTTTAATATAGTGTAATTTATAAAGATTCGTTTTAATTTTAACTAAAGCGTTGGAGTATGCCAAACAGAATCCCAAAATAGTCCCTAATTACATGGATATGGCTGAATTTGAAAAGGATACCAAAGGCTTTAACGAACTAAAAAAGGTGTTGAATCCGTTGCAGCAAATGGTTGAGAAACTGGATGACACCACATTGTTAACGGGAAGTGAAGCCTACACTGCAGCCCTGGTTTTTTATAATGCACTTAAGGGGGCAGCAAAAGCCGGTGAACCCGGGATGAAAAACATTTATGCAGATTTACAATCACGTTACCCGGGACGAGGACAGGTTGTGCCGGCCCCTACCGCTATAATTAATTAAAGATAGGCTGTTTTTTACAAAATTTACCCTTGCAGCCATGATCAATTATGTTCTGTAAGGGCAAATTTTATTGCTAATCTTTTCAGTCTGTGTTCTCATGGAAGGCAATGCCCTTGGTTACTTCCAAATTTCAGCAAAAATCTTCCAGGGTTCTGAAATGGGCGAAAGGATATCTCCTAAAAGGGAGCAATTTTCTGAACTGAATACAAAAGTTAATCTTCCGGGCGGTAATTTTTTGGCGCTTTTGATTCAACCGGTCCATTTTTGAATCTATAGGTGAGCCTCAGATCTGAATCATCGGAGCTATTTTAAGAATAATTGCTGTATAGAACTTTAAATCCGAATCTTTTAACGGCAGGTTTACCGCTTTATGGAGAAAAACCGAGGATCAGATGCCAATTATTGCGGATCGAAACAGAAAGATAGAAGATCAAAAGGTAAGAATTCGAATTCGAAACGGTGTGAAGGATGATTGTCACCTAAATTTTGTAAGTAATTGATTCCAATATCTCCTAACTTTCGGGACCCAAATTAAAACCAGAATTATACCTGTAAAAATATGATCCTGGACAACGAAAACACGAACCTAAAAGTCCATGAGTGGCTCACTAAATATACTAAGATATTACCCATGCCAGGCCATTAAATGACTGCGAAAAATTAATTCGCATTTATAAATCTAATCCATTGTCCACAATAGTTGCTTTTAAGGGTATACCATTTTCATCCCAGCCCATCATTTCATAATAAAATAGTATCATCTCTTTAAATACCTTTTTGTTAAGGGCCACGCCTTTGAATCTTCCGGTAAGAATTGTTTCTTCAAAAAATCTGGCAGGCAAAGTATCATCTGTAGTAGTCAATCCTTCCCGGTTATTATAAAGCCGCATTAAATGGTTCCTTCTTTCACCCCACTTCATAAATTCATATGAACTTGTTTGCCATCCGGTAATGACATGAATTAGTTTTGCAATCATTTCAAGACTCCATACCCTTGTTGGGGCACTTGCGAATATGCATAAATTCATCGCATCACAAGCACTCCAAAGATTATTTAATTCCTTGTAATTCTTTACTTTTTTAAAACTTAATTGTTCCATTGCTACCCGTTCGGAAATTCCAAGCGTTCGAGCGTTATCCAAAGTATGCTCCCAGCCTGATGTTGTATCAAAATCCCAATCATGTTCACAGATATCATATCTTGGTCCTACCGCAGCTGTTGCATAACCCAATGCCAAATTAGTCATTGATCTAGGTTCAAAACTTACCATTTCAATACCCTTTACATGAAGAGCAAATCTTTCAGCCCCATTCCCAATTCGGTTAGCCGCAATTCGAACACCTTCAGATAATAAATCTCCCAAACCTTTTCTAAAAACGATGTCATCAATTAGAGATAATAACTCATCAGAATTTCCAAAATTATATTTTCTGCTCCCTTTTAGGTGTTCGGGAAGTAGCCCATTCTTGCTACATTCCATAGCAAAGCTCAGCGTAAATCCAAGCGAAACAGGGTCAAGGCCATATAAATTGCAAAGCGTATTTGCTTTTAGCATAACTGCTAAATCCTCATTTCCAATATTGGGACCTAAAGAGCCGGTCACCTCCTGATGAATCCCTGTGGCTTCAGGAAACAACTCAAAATCGGCAGCTATAAATTTAATACAATCGTTTGGGCATCCAGGGCAAATCTTATCACCTCTAAAATAGGGCATATACTCTTGTCGTGTATAATGCGAATTTTCTACTCTGAGATTTGACTGATAATTTTCATATCCTATATAAGCCGTTTCATAATCCGAAAGATCGGCAGAAGCCGCAAAACCAGGTGGATTTTTTTGCCACATGCTAAGTGTATTTTCCAGCATTTTTTTTTGAAAAACTTTCTTTAATTCCTCCAGGCCTTCCTGATCAAAAACCTTAGGCATTTTTTTTCCTTTCAATACCAATGCCTTCAATTTTTTAGAACCCATAACAGCACCTGTTCCCATGCGCATGGCCTGGTTTGAATAATCTGTTACGATACTTGCATATCGAATAAGGTTTTCGCCTGCCTGGCCAATAACAGCAACCTTAATTTCCTCTTTCCCATGAATACTTTCAAGTATTTTAGTAGATTCTAATGTTGTTTTACCCCAAATTTTATCTGCTGATAAAAATTTAACTGATTTATTTTCTATGATAATGTATACAGGATCTTCCGCCTGTCCAGTAATGTCTATTGCATCAAAACCTGACCCTTTAAGATAGGTTCCAAATGGACCTTCACAACGAGATTCTGCTATTCCATTTGACAACGGAGATTTTGATACTACACTAAAACGTGCAAGTCCTGGCGCTTCAATACCTGCAATAACACTTGATAGAAATATAAGCCTGCTGTCAGGCGAAAAACAATCTGTCAAAGGTTGGGTTTCACGGTAAAGTATTGCTGTACCCATCAATCCTCCGCCCGCAAAATGACGATACCAACTCTCCGAAGGATTTTCAACCTTTGTTGTTTTTTTTTCCAGGTCTATATGAAGAATAGATCCATTATAACCAAATAATTTGTTCATGAAGCCTTTTATGAATGTGATTAATTACCAGTAATTTATTCCACCACAACTACATCATTAATACTAAGATACTCCTCATTGTCCGGACAATAAATGCAGCAAGTTCAGATATTTATGCGCTGCTATATTTCCCTCGGACCAATTGGAAAATAACTTTTTGGTATTCAACACCAAAAAAAGTTATTCTCGATTTAGGCCGCTAATACATACCGCTGTTTTGGCGTTTGATAATCTAAAGATTGATCTATTCTCACATGATTGTAAAACTGAATATACGTCATACTTCTTGGCTAATACTTCTAAAGGAACCCGCTCTTTGATCGCTTCCAGAACAACTTTAAACTAGAATTCTTTACTGAATTTTCTCCCACTTGTTGACATAAATTTTATTTTAAAGATGTAAATTTATATCTTAACTTTCTGTCCTAATTTTAGGGAGTATCATACTATTTTGGCAGATTAAGTTTTACATTATAAAATTTCAACGCTGAAAAATTTGCCTTAACAATAAAAAATGAATACACTTGCGGCCTAATTAACTTGCTTTGAAAAAGATCTCATGGATTACAGCAGCCGCACTCGTGGTTTCGAATATGATCGGAACGGGGGTCTTTACCTCGCTGGGCTACCAGGTTGCATATCTGAATAATACTGTCACGATCCTGCTGCTTTGGACTCTTGGCGGCTTACTCGCACTTTTTGGCACCTTTTGTTATGCTGAATTAGGCAACTACTATAAAAAGTCCGGGGGAGATTATATTTTTCTCTCCCGGGCTTTTCATCCGATCCTGGGTTATTTAAGCAGCTGGATCTCTTTAATTGTTGGTTTTTCGGCACCGGTTTCACTTGCAGCCCTGGCCATGACCAAGTATTTACATGTATTTGGCTGGGATTTGGGGAAAGGATTTGCCGTATGGGTCATTGTCCTGGTGGCGATCTCACAATCAATAAGTCTGCGATCGAGCAGTAACTTTCAAAATATTTTTACCGTTATTAAAGTTTTGTTTGTTCTGGGGCTGATTATTCTGGGACTTTCAATGGGGTCAGAAGGGGTAAATTCATTGCGATGGGATAGTTCCTGGATTTCAGAAATAAAAACTCCCTCATTCGCGTTCTCACTTGTCTTTGTCTCCTTTGCCTATACCGGTTGGAATTCCGCCTCCTATATCGTTTCCGAAATAAAAAACCCACGTAAGAACCTTTCCAAAGCGCTGATATTAGGAACACTCTTTGTCTCTTCAATCTATATTCTGCTTAATTTTGTGTTTTTAAAACACGCCTCCATAGCTGCAATGTCGAATCAGGAGGATGTTGCTTCGTTGGCCGCACAAAATTTCTTAGGATCAACCGGTGCCAAATGGGTTTGTTTTTTTATCTCTGTCCAATTGATTGCGACGATCAGCGGGTATTTATGGATTGGATCGAGGGTTTGTTTCGCCACCTCGAAGGAGCATAAGCTTTGGAGTTTTATGAATAAATCACGAAACGAAACCCCCTATATTGCCATCTGGATTCAGGCATTTATTGCGATACTGATTATTGCCTCGGGTGGCTTTGCCGAGATTTTCGTTTATGCCTCATTTGTTTTACAATTTATAAGTGTAATTGCCGTTGCAACGGTCTTCCGGATTCCAAAAGAGCAGTTAATGCTTTTCAAAGGGAATTACTTCTATATTTTCCCGGTTATCTACATTATTTTCGGTATTTATATTTGTGTATTTACCTTTATTCAGCATCCCACCGAGAGTATGATCGGGCTTTCAACTATTCTGACAGGACTGGTTTTATACCTCTTCGATAAGGAGAAAGAGGTGATCAGAGGCTAATGTGACATCACTTAATCTTTTCAACCTGAACCTAGGTAATAAGAGTGATATAATGTCGTATTTCCATAATGGACTGTTTTCTTAATGATCAAAAATAAAAAAATGCCACCAAGTATCCAAAACACTAAATCCCACCAAAATACAACTAACGAATAGCTTTGGTGCCATTTTGGTCCCGCACATTCGGGATGGTGTTTTGTTGGCTAAAAGAATTCTTATCAATAAAAAAGCTGTCCCAGATCAATGTCGAAGTTGTTCCTTCAGATTTTAAAGTGAGATACTCAACCCACATAAAAGAATAACTTTGATCCTGTTTAAGAACGGCGTTTAGATAAGCCGCTTTGCTGGGATTAATTCAAAAAAATTCTTGCTGGATCCAATCTAAAAAGGTTAAACAGTAATTTTATCAATCATCAAAGGATTAGCATAATTTAAAATAGGATGCAATCCCACTTAAACAAAGAAATAATATGAGCGAATTCGACAGTCGTGCCCGGGTATGGGACAAAGATAAAATACACCTTGAACGTTCTGAGGCACTTGCGATCGAACTTCAACGAATGATCCCAATCCAACATGAGATGAAAGCCATGGAATATGGTGCAGGTACAGGGTTGTTAAGCTTTTTGCTTAAGGATATGTTCTCGGAGATTACTCTTATGGATAGCTCCCGGGAGATGATTGAAGTTTGCAAAGAAAAAACGGCTTACTTCAATACCAGGCATATTACGCCGCTTTGGTTTGATCTGGAACACACCGATTATGATGGCAAATTTGATTTGATCTTTAATCAGATGGTATTACACCATGTCAACGATATCGATCTGATTTTCGAAAAATTCTATACGCTCCTTAATCCCGAAGGGTATCTGGCCATCGCAGATTTATATCCCGAGGACGGGTCATTCCATGGATTGGAAGTAAAGGTTCATTGGGGTTTTGATCCTCAGGAGCTCACCACAAGACTAAAAAAGCATGGATTTAAAACGGTGGAATTCAAAGAAAGTTTTCGGATGAAACGGGAATCAGGAAGGATTTATCCGATATTTTTGCTGGTTGCGCAGAAGTAAAAACTAAGAATAAAAAAATATCTCATTTATGACGATTATACTTAATTAAACAAAAATTCTTTTCTCCACCAAACCACGAAAACACCAAAAAGGCACCAAAAATATTCGGTGGAAGAATTTTATTGTCTTCCGGCTGGCAGATTAGTTTTTTCATCAATTGGTGGCATGTTTTTGGAGATCATTAAGGAAATATTCAATTAAGCAAATACGACATTAAATATTTCTTGTTGAATAGGGGAAGCAAAACCGCAAAGAAAACATGAAATTGGAGTTTCACATCTCCCCAGTACTTTGCATGAGGTTTTTTTAGCCTAAGAATGCCCTCCAACTACAATACGCATAATTTTAATATTCAAAACGATAAACCGCCATGCCTGCCAAAGGAGGTTTCGGCGCCAAAAACGTGTTCCCTTAGTTGGAATCGGGGGATAGGATTCATCGTAATATCCCCGAACGATATTTTTTCCCATGATGCTATACTTTAAAGGTTATTTTTATAATCTGAAAATCCGAACAGTTTGTCAAGCTGGGAAGATGTTATTCAGGTAAAAGCCACCAGAAGGGATACCCTTTTGCCTTGTGAATAAACATATAGTGGAGGAATAACTTAATCCAATGGCCGGCAAGTCCTGCTTCACCAACTGTATAGTTGATGTCGCGTCCCCACTCAGGAAACCGCTGCCAGTCGGGAACGATTGGGAAGACCGTCATTGTGGCGGCGTTTCCTTTGAACAGACTAAAACCAGCAGAAACGACACAAGCGGCGCCCATTTTCCCCATTGAGGCCCGGTGTTTAAAACCACTATTTCCGGTACATATCTGGTTAACAATATTTAAAGCTACTATTTTTCCTGTTACCCCCGATGGCATCCCTGTTCGTGGAGGTGCCGGAGTAATTAATGTACCGTTGGGACTTTTCATTGGTTTTGAAATCTGATGAGGCGGTGCAAAAGCGATACCCGTTGCAAAGATGTTGGCATAGGCCGGATTCTGGTATACCGAAGGCCAATCCTCTACCGACCACTCCTCGAAAGCCTTACCGGAATAATCGGCATCAACCTTCATAAAACCACTGGGGGCAAAGAGTTTTGGGGTGATATCTTCTCCTGATTTATCAAATGCTTTCAAACCCACACCTGCGAAGGCGGGGATAAGCATTGCAAAATCGAATGGCTCGGTATGCAGTTGACCGTCGAGCGTTTCATAATGCGCCAAGCCCTCTTCCACTCTGGTAACACCTGCCCGTTTAATCCAGCGGATTCCATATTCGGCGAAAATTGATTCACTGAAGACCTTTGTTGGGGTAACATAACCACCACGCTTTATAAACGCGCCACCCATTCCGAAATCACCCAATTCATACTCATTCGAAATCCAGGTGATATCAGCCATATTCAAAAGTCCGCGGGATTTAATCTCAAAAGCGACATTGAGTGCATATTCAAAGGCTGCACCCTGGCAGGTCGCCGTCGGGTGGCCTGTTCCGATCAGAAAACGGAGTTTCTCCCCCTTCTCCATACGTGTAAAGCAGGCTTGAAGGGCTTTCCAGGTTGCCACAGCGTGATCGCATGAGCAAACCGAATGGGTAAATTTATTGGGGCCCAGTCCTTCGGTGGCCTCAAAATTGAGTTTCGGTCCTGTGGCATTAACCAGATAATCGTAATCTACTTGATCTGTCTCTCCGCGTCGTGATTCGTTGGTATATTCAATCGCGATATAGGGGCGATTCACAGATTGATCCCCCTCAGGATAAACAGCGGTTGCCTTAGCCTGCCTGAAATCGATTTTCCACCGATCATATACCGGCTGCAATTTAAACCGAACCTGATCGATCTTCATCTTGCCAACACCCACCCAAATATTTGATGGAATCCATTGGTAATATGCACCCGGACTCACCACTACAACCTCATGGCCCCGTCCAAGTTTTTTTTTTGATAAAAGCTGCTGCGGTATGCCCTGAGATACCAGCGCCCAAAACAACAATCTTTGCCATATTGAATAGTTAAAATTTAATTTGACTTAATTTCTATATGCAAATCAGAATTTCATGAAAAAACATGGGGTGAATTGGCACCACAATTAATTATCGTACCATTATGATAAAAGTAGTTAAATTCAGCCTGTTGGTACTTAAAATGAATATAAATAGCCGGCAAATTCATTCTGCTTATAGACCTTGCTCTGAAAAAATAAACGCAACTATTTTAAACCTTACCTCGAATATTTCGGAACCTCCGGAAATCAGTTTTTAATTAAAACACCAACAATATAAAGAGCCAGATGTTACCTCTCTATACGAATAAAATAATAATGAATTTTTAAATGATACTTTTTTAGAATTCAGTCTTAAAAAGCGATACTAAAACACCATCCGTCGGCTGACGGACAAAAACAATAAAAGATGACTCTAAAAATTAATTGCTTCGTGTGTTTTGGTGGCCAAAAATAATTCTCATTATCTATCAGTGTAAAATTTACAATACGACATTACAATATTCACAATACTTAATTAAAACACTATGAAAATTTCAAAACATATCACGATAGGAGGACAAAGTAACAGACCCATTCAGGTAAGCCGGATAGGCTATGGAACCATGCGGCTCACTGGCGAAGGGATTTATGGAGAACCGGTTAACAGGCCAGAGGCATTACAAATTCTGAAACAGGCGATCAAAAAGGGTGTCAATTTCATAGATACCGCCGACTATTATGGTGAAGATGTTACCAATCGATTAATTTCAGAAGCATTGCATCCCTATTCCGATGATTTGGTTATTTGCAGCAAGGTAGGGTATGCCCGAAAACCGGATAAAAGCTGGATCGGATTTAATACCCCCGGAAATATTAGAACCAGCATTGAAAACAACCTTCGGACACTCAATATTGAACAAATGACTCTGGTCCATTTCAGGGTCATGCCTGGAAGTAAAGTGCCGTTTGAAGAATCAATGAACGCAATGTTTGAACTTCAACAGGAGGGTAAAATATTGCATGTCGGTGTTAGTAATGTTGACCGGACTGAACTTGAGACCGCAATGAAAATAGGTAAAATTGCGACAGTCGAAAATATGTTTGGACATGGACAACGGACCACCATAAAGGCTCATTACGGTGATACCCGCGGAGGCGAGGAGGTTCTTGATCTTTGTGAGCAAAATGAGATTCCGCTAATCCCGTTTTTCTCCCTTCTTAATTCATTGGGGAAAAAAGATGGACGGATTTCTACAATTGCCCAAAAGCATGGCGCCACTGAGGCTCAGATTAATATTGCATGGCTTTTACACAAATCACCATGGATTTTACCCATCCCGGGCACTTCGTCATTGAACCATTTTGAAGAAAACATGAAAGCAGCAGATATTAACCTATCCAGAGAAGATATGGATTTTCTGAATTAATGGTTGTAGAGACGTTGCATGCAATGTCTCTACAACCCGGAATGCAACATCTCTACAAATGTGCATCCTTAATCATCCGATGAAATGCCTTCGTTTTCTGAAGAAAATCGGTATCCATCCAGTTGATTACCTTCTCCCGCTCAACAATCCGGCTGAATTTCTCATAAGTTCCATCCTCACGGGCCAGGACCGGTGTGCGGATACATTTCATATATAAAACGCCTAACGAAGCAAGCTCAACACGGTGAATCTGATCCTCATTACTTGCAGCCTTTTCCGCTTTCTCAAAAATTGAAAGGGCCTGACTTAAAAATTCATTCGTAAAGAGGGTGTTTTCTACCGATAAATTGGGGGTAATATGAACATCTTTGGTTACCAATCCCTGCACTAAATCGTAGTATTGTCGTACGTATGTTCCTGCATGTCCGTAATAACCAGAGATAAAATCATTCAGTAACTCCTGATAATTTAAATCAGGATCCCAAAATAGTTTGGCAAAAACGTAGGCCCGAAGCTCAGCCAGTTCGCCGCCGTCAGACTGAAAATTCCCCTCCTCCATGATACCTATTGCATGGTTACGCTGGAAATCTTTAATGTTTGACTGCAGGACATTAAAATTAGGAAATGGTGAGAGGTAATCGGCATAACTCACCACATAATCCCAGATATACATATTCGGGGCAATTGCTCCCCACGCTTCGAGATCTTTGAGAAACGAAGCATTTTGCGCACAGGAGTGCAAATCATGCGAAAAACAACACTCGATACTGCATAATCGAACCACCACATTTTTTCGTGGACGAATCGTTTTAGGAGGTGTGCGGGTATAAACGTAAGCCAATGTTCCGATAAATTTATCCGGAAACTCCTTTTCAATCGCTTCGGCTACCTGGTTCACAAACCAGATCATCAACCCCGATTCACTTCCCTCTGCTTTTGAGATCGCCTGACAATTATCACACGTACAATATCCGATATGGTCATTTTGCGAAACATCGTAGATCAGATGCGAAGGGTCTTTTCGCATGACCTCTTTAATATTTTCTATTGTAATTCGAAGTACGTCAAGGTTTGTGAGGCAAAGTTGTGTGTTTTCGCGTGTTCTCTTTCCATTGATTAAACTGAAATATTCGGGGTGTGAATCAAAATAGGTAGCCGGCGGAACCAAAACATCGAAGGTGTGCACGCCCCAGTAACCTTCGACCCCGCCGTGCTGACCTCTGCCACCCATCGCACCATTGATACGGTTGTGCGCGGCATAATCCGGATTAAAGGCGTCAAAATAGAAATCGTTCCGAACCCGCACACCCGGTTTCTCGGTATGGTATAGATTGTCAAAACGATAGGCCGAACGCTGCGGAATATCGGTCACCCGGGAGGTGTACCATCGAACTCCTAATTCCCGTTCAAGGAATGAGAAGACTCCATACATTGTTCCACGTTCACTTCCGCCATAGATTAGTATATCACCTCCGACACTACGGTAAACAAAGGACTCATCCGATGGAGCGGGTGGCGATGTTAATCCTGATTCCCGGGAAGCCTCGTTAAAACCTAAGATGATTCGTCCTCCATTATGGATTTCCTGCACCGACTTAATTGGGATAGCAACTCCACTCCCTTTTTGAATGCAATCCTGAAGCTCACTGGCTGCAAAATGCTCCGATTCGGAAGCATCCTTTCCAAGTATGATGGCATACGATGATTTTCCATTTTCAAATAACGGATATACTTTTCGTTCACCAACAAACAATTTCTGCTCCGAATTTAGTGAATTACCATTTTTGAGTACTATTCTTATTTCAGCATCCAAGGGTCTGTAAAAAAGAGCCTTCAACTTAATTCTCTTCAAAAAATCACTTTGAAGGTTCTCATCTGCTACAACAGTTCCTTTTTCCAAGACTTTGATGTGGACCTCTCTTACAACTGAATTTAACTGATCGGGTGTTGTTACGGAGTTTAAACCTATTGTCCCATCTTTTTGGTAATTGATCGAGAGGGGAGCCTCTTTCTCCTTTAACATCGGCCCCTCAAGTGGGAGAAACCGCAGGGCAAGGCGCCACATACCACCTTTTTCTTCAACCTTAAATAAGATTGTATTTTTCCCTTTATTCAGAACAACGGGCAGGATATCCTGATCGGGATAAATACCCCGATTGGGTGCATAATCCCAAACCTGTTTTCCGTTTACCCACAACCGTCCACCGTCATTGCTGCCGAAGGAGATTTTCCAGAATCCGGGTTCATCGGTAAAAACTTCAGAATAGGCATAAGCACAAACCGGTTCCTTCGTGGAAATGGCATTGTCAAGATTCAGTGTATTATCGGGAGAGGAATAGTATTTCCAGATGTTTGAGCCACCCGGGTATTTAACCACGTCACCTGCTTTGAATTTAGGGGCTCGCTCCCCTCCGATTTTCTGCAAAAAGTCAGCTTCAAAACCGGTACAATGAGCATAAACATCATCATTTTTTACAAGCGAAAACGGTCCGCAAAGAAACCATTCTTTTACCCATTCACCAGCCACAAGAGGTTTTTGATTGAATGTTTGCGCACTCAATCGGGTTAAAGAAATCAAAAGGGAAAGTCCAAATAAAAGGAAAATTCGTTTCATAAAATATGGATTAGATCTTAGTCATCCCACCGGTGACTGGATCGAGTTTAGTTTGCAAACATACATAAATAAGGAGAAGCGTTCACAGGGTTCAGAACCTGGATAACACCAATTAAAAAAGGTGTTTTATTTATAAATATTTAAACTGTTTACTAACGTACACGTATGTTTACATTCAACTATCAATTACTTAGACTATTTGAAAAAGACAGTTTGAATACTGGCCAATTATACAAATGGAATAATTTCGTAATTCCACAATTGGCAACTTTATTCCAGATCCAAACTAAAAATATCAATCCGGCAATGCAAAGGCGATATACTGATCACCCGATTTACTGCCGATCTTACCTCCACCGCATCCGATGACCACGTATTGTTTCCCGTCGATGGTGTAGGTGGCCGGAGTTGCATATCCCGGTACAGGAAGCTGAGCCTGCCATAACAGTTTGCCGGTTTTCTTATTGAATGCGTGCAGCCGTGCATCTTTTGAGGCGGCGATAAAGACGAGTCCCCCTTTGGTTACAAGCGGCCCGCCATAGCCTTCCGTTCCGGTGATTGGAATTCCCTTTGCCGTGAGCTCGGGATATTCCCCAAGGGGAACTTTCCAAAGTAATTTTCCGCTGTTCAGATCTACGGCGTTTAATGTTCCCCAGGGAGGCTTTATACCCGGGTAACCATCTTTATCCAGAAAACGGTTATAACCGGTCATCGAATAAGGGACATCATCCATGATCGAATGGTTCTGAGGTGCCTCTTTAATTTTAGCTAAATCCTGTTTTGAGTCTGAACTTTTTGGCACAGATTTGAGCAGAAAGGAGACCAACGCTTTTTTATCGTTTTCTGAAATCTGTTTAAAGGCAGGCATCATATTTTTTCCGGTACCTAATAAGCTCAGAATCTGTTCCTGATTATATTTTTTCCGGATATCGACCAGGGAAGGGAATGAGCTTCCGTTTCCCTTTAGCCCGGGGCCATGACAGGCCATGCAATATTTACCGTAAACAGTCTGACCCTTCCCTTTTAAAGTTGTATTATCACCTTCAATTTTATCGATCATTGTCAATATCCAGGGCATCTCGCTGCTGTTTGTATAGAGTATTCCCGAAGCAGGGTCAACGGCAGCACCTCCCCACTCACCACCGCCATCAAAACCGGGAAATATCATTGAACTGGATTTACTTGGGGGATCAAACATCCCATGATACTTAACGTTATCAAACCGCTTCTTCATCTGTGCATACACTTCAGGAGTGCGATCGGTGATATCCTCAGGACCGAACTTCTGGCGTGCAAAGGGTTCCGGCAATGTTGGAACTGGCTGCGTTGGCCAGGCCTCCTCACCGGGCAAATCGGATGAAGGAACAGCAATTTCATTTATTGGAAAAAGAGGGTGCCCATTCACTCTGTCAAAAATAAAGATATATCCTTGTTTGGTAATCTGAGCCACTGCATCGATCTCCTTACCGTTTTGCTTCAATGTTATCAAATTAGGATTAGTTGGTAAATCACGGTCCCATAAATCGTGATGAATAGTCTGGTAGTGCCACAAATATTTACCAGTAGCTGCATCCAGAGCCAGGAGTGAATTGGCATACAGATTCTCCCCTTTGCGGAATCCTCCATAAAAGTCGCCACCCACCGAGCCGGTCGGCACATACACGATGCCACGCTTCTCATCCAGGGACATGCCTCCCCAGTTATTTGCTGCTCCAAGTTTTTTCCACGCATCCTTATCAGGCCAGGTTTCATAACCTTTTTCTCCGGGATGAGGAATAGTATGAAACTGCCATCTGAGTTTTCCTGTACGTACATCAAAAGCCCTTATCGTTCCTGGGGCAGCATCTGCATCTTCGCTCAACCGCATTCCCATAATAATCAAATCTTTAAAAATAACGCCTGGAGTAGTACTACTGATGTAGGGATTATAAGTGCCTGGCTCCCGATCAATATTTTGAGTCAGATCGATGTACCCGTTTTGTCCAAAACTCCTTATCGGTGTTCCATCAGCCACATTGATCGCATAGGTTCTGGATCCAACGCCGTAAAGAATCCGTTGATTGGTCCCTTGCTCATCCTTCCAGAAAACAACACCGCGACACACCTTAAAATAGGAGGCGGGATTCTTTTTGGTGGCGGTATCCTCCAGGGCCGGATCAAAAATCCAAAGCTGTTTACCCGTCGTACCATTCAATGCAAAAAGTTTAACCCGGGGTGTAGTACCATAAAGTATTCCGTCGACCATTATTGGATTACATTGAATCTGTGTGCGGTTGCCGGTATCTTTATCTGCCGAATTATAGGTCCAGGCGACCTGAAGTTTAGATACATTTTCAGCATTAATCTGGTCGTTTGATGAATAGCGTATGCCATCCTTTGTTCCGGCATAAGTACCCCATCCACTGTAATCCGAAGGGGATGTTGCTGGATTTACACAGGAAATAAGTCCGGTACACAGCACCGCAAATACAATAAAAAAGATGCAGCGGAGGCAGTTTGAATTGTTATTTTTCATCAAATAAATATTTTTTAGCACTGACAGGTTTGAAACCCTCACAGGGATAAGGATTAAACAATTATAATTTAGCCCTAAGATATTGCAGCGGCCAGGATATATCATCCCCTAGTTCGGAGGCAGCCTTGAGAGCAAGATAGGGTTCACGCAGCGATTCCCTGCCTATCAAAATCAGATCAGCATCTCCCTGGTCTAAAATATTCTCCGCTTGCTCTGCAGTGGTGATCAATCCCACTGCGCCGGTTAAAATGCCAACCTCCTTGCGGATCCTTGAAGAAAACAACACCTGGTATCCGGGGCTAAAAGGAATTTTTGCATCATAAACGAGACCTCCAGAAGAACAATCCATCAGATCGACACCTTGAGTTTTCAGGATTGCAGAAAGCTTGGCAGCCTCATCCGGATTCCACCCGCCATCATAATAATCAGTTGCTGAAATCCGTACAAAAAGAGGAAATTCTTCAGGCCAGACAGATTTTATGGCTCCGACAATCTCCAGCAACAGCCTGATCCTGTTTTCAAAGGTTCCTCCGTATTGATCTTTACGGTGGTTACTTAGTGGTGAGAGAAACTGATGAATCAGGTAACCGTGTGCAGCATGAATTTCGACAACCTTGTAACCAGCCTCAAGTGCCCGTTGTGCACCAATCTTAAAACAGTTAATGATTCTTGAAATACCCGAACTATCTAATGATATGGGAGATACATCATCAGGGGCAAATGGAAGATCCGAGGCCGAAACTCTTTCCCAGCCACCCTCTGTTGGTTTAAGTTGCTTGCCCCCATTCCATGGCAATGCACACCCCCCTTTTCGTCCGGCATGTGCCAGTTGAATTCCGGCCACTGCCCCCTGACCATGAATAAAATGGGTTATCGCTTCCAGCTTTTTGATGTGAGCATCATTCCAGATCCCCAAATCTCCGGGGGTAATACGCCCCTCGGGTGAAACAGCCGTTGCCTCCTGAATAATCAAAGCGGCACCACCTACGGCCCGACTCCCCAGATGGACCAAATGCCAGTCATTGGCAAATCCATCAACTGCCGTATACTGGCACATCGGTGATATAACCAGTCGATTTCTAAAAGTTACCGATTTAATATCCAACGGAGAAAATAGTTTTGACATGGAAAATATTATTTTGTTTGATAAATGTTAACGCTAAATTAGCTTTTAGTTTTAGCTATGACAAATTTAGAATTTGTTCCGGGAAAATAGTGCCAAATACAGTTATCTTTGGGCTGAATAAAATGTAATTCACCGTCGCAAAATAAAATAAAATCTGCTTCAATGAAACAAAAAAATAATTTTATAAATCCAAAATATTGCATATTAATTATTCTATATATTGCTGTATCAACTTCTGCTAAAGGCATAAAGGCATTGAATGTCAATGCGGATTTTGGCGCATATTACACCCATATCGTAACAAATGATTCGTTTGAAAAGGTGTCAAGGACCGGAGATTATGCTGACATTATTGTTGACTTTGGAAAAGAGAATGGTAGGTTCGTTTTCTGGAGAGGTAGCAGTTATTTACCTTACTGGGAAAACAGGCAGGGAGAAAAATTTTATGCCCCAGAGATAATTCCCCGCTCAGGCAATGGCACTCAGACGATGCCGGATAAAGTCAATTCGTTTTCTGTGGTTAAAATTATCGAAAACAATAGTGATCGTGTGGTTATTCATTGGCGTTATCTACCTGTATTTAGTGGTAAAAATCCCTTAATGGGCGAGATTAACAATGGGTTTGTTGATGAATACTTTACTTTCTCACCCAACGGAAGCATCAGCCGAAGCATCAGGAAGGGGACCCCAAAGGTTGAGGATTGGGCAGATCCCACTTTTGAATATCATCAAACCTTTAATTTAAGCCCTGAGGGTATTACCAATAAACAGATTACTCAACCGCACCGCTCATTAAAAGCAGAGAAAAAGGGTGGGCAACGTGTAATTTCAGGCAGTATAGTAAAACCCGCGGCCTGGTTCAGATTCGACGAAGCGATCGGAGATACTGCACATGAAAATATTTCGGGAACAGCGGCAGTTATAATGGGTTATAAAACCTATTGGAGGAGGGGAATCTCAGGAACATCGGTTCAGTTTGATGATGTAAGCACCTCAATAATGGTTCCTGCACCCCTTGCACCAAAGCCTGAGAATTCGATTACCCTCGAAGGGTGGATTGCCATTGGTGCATATCCCTGGAGCTGGTGCCCGATTATTCAGCAAATGGATGATCTTTCAGAAGAACTACCCTCTGATGCAAAGCAGCATCCGCAAATCATCGATACCGCCACGACAGCCTCTAAAGAAAAAGGGTATTTTCTGGGTATTGACGGCGATGGTCATCCGGGATTGAAAATTAAAGTGGGCGGGATCTGGGAAGAACTCACCGCAAAAATCCATCTTGAACGAAGAACCTGGTACCACCTCACAGGAACCTATGGCAAAAGCAGCGGTATGTTAACACTTTATCTAAATGGGAAGGCAGTTGCCGAAAAATCAGTAACCCATCCCGGGAAAATTGAACGATCGAATAAAGATTTACAGATTGGAAGGGGAAAAGCGCGGCGTCCGATTAATCCCGTCAGAGCCAGCACTTTCCCGGGAACCTACTCATTTGATGGTTTACTGGATGAACTGAAACTTTATGATGTTGCCTTATCACCGGAACAGGTAAAACAGTCGTATGCCAATTACCAAACGACCCATGAAAGTGTGACAAGCGTTGAGATGCCGGCTCGGATACTCCCCTCAGGCAAGAAGAGAGAATCGTTTGGTGCAGAATATTCTGCTTTAAAATATTACGACAGCTGGGATAATCTGTTCCGGTTTACCAAGGGTGCCGATGTGGTTGTAAGTCTGGGCGAAAACCCCTCCAAATTTGTTTTCTGGAGAGGTGTAAGCTATATTCCGATGATTGTAAACGAAAAAAATCAATGGTACAGCAATGAATTTAATGAGACATGGGGCAAATCGGGAGGTCAAGGTTGTCAGGAGCCGATGTCTGACAAAAGCTCTGCATACAGTCATGTCAGGATTCTGGAGAATACACCTGCACGAGTGGTTGTTCACTGGCGTTTCCCGCTATTGGATGTGGAACATGTGCTGGCTAATTATGATGAAAAAACGGGGTGGAGCGACTGGTCAGACTGGTATTATTATATCTATCCCGATGGGGTGGCTGTTAAGAAAATGCAGCTTTGGACTGATGGTGAGCGGAACCACGAGTGGCAGGAATCGATGGCTATTTTCGGACCTGACCAGCATCCCAACCAGATTATAGAGCGAACCAATACCATCACCATGGTTACCGAAGATGGTCAGTCACATATTTACAACTGGCAGGATTCACCTCCCAAAAACATTGATGAGCCGAAAAATTCGAATATTCAGCTGATCAATTATACAGGGAAATATGATCCTTTTACAATCGGGACAAATTTTGAATCAACCAATGTTTATGGCGGTGAGCTAACCCCTTATGCTGTTTTTTGTACCTGGAATCACTGGCCTATTGCGCAAATGCCTTCCGATGGCCGCTATGCCTCCTATCCTGACAGGGCTGCACACAGTTCGTTTACCCATGTTAACCTGCCTGTTTACAAGGAAGCGACAGGAGATAAACCTTTTTATGAAAAGATTATGCTTGAGGGGATGTGGAATAAGTCGGCGGCCGACCTAATTCCCTTGTCGAAATCGTGGACTCATGCACCCGGTTTAATAAATCTTATTGGGTGCGCCGGCAGCTACGATCCCGAACAACGTGCTTATGTGCTGAATGTTTCAGACAAATCAGTGTCCTTTACGGTGAATGCCACTCCTGAAAATCCTGTTCACAACCTCTGTTTTGTAATCAAAGGGTGGAATTCGAAAGGGGATATTCATTTTACCGGAGCTGAGAAAGTGAAACAGGGAACTGTTCGGGATACCGATGGAAGCTATAATACGGTTCTATTTATCACGAATGAAAGTGTAAAACCGCTGAATCTGAAACTATCAAAATAGGATTTAATCTTTCAATTATACTCTAATGACCATAAACCTATTGAAGTACATTTTTCTGTTGCTAATCCTGACCGGTTGCACTCCGCGAATCAATATCACTAAACTAATCAGGAAAACTCCTGATTTACAAAGCCTGAAATTCGAGGCCAGAGGAATCTATCCCCGCCCGGTTATAAACTATTTCGTAAAAAAAATAAAAACTCCGGATAAGATCAGCATAACCAGTGGAATTGAGTTATACCGGGTATCCTATTTTACCAACGATGAAAATAACAAGCAGATTCCGGTTTCCGGATTACTCGCCTTCCCAAGAAATAAAAGAATTAAAGGAGTGGTAAGTTACCAGCATGGGACAAACAGCGAGAGATTGAATTCCCCATCAAAACCTTCAGAAGATGAAGGGCTAGGAATTGCTGCTGTCTTTGCAGGTGGAGGCTATCTCTGTGTGGTTCCTGATTATATCGGATTTGGCATTTCAAAAGAGATTCACACCTATCTTCATGCAGAAACTACAGCTAATGCAGTAGTGGATTTACTCAGGATCGGATCAGAAATTTGTACTACCCTTACGAAAAAAGAGACAAACGATCTTTTTCTAATCGGAATTTCTCAAGGCGGGCATGCCACGGCGGCTGTCCATCGCTATATTGAGAAGAACCCGGTGAGCGGATTACATCTTGTCGCCACTTCATCAATCGTCGGGGCCTATAATCTAAAAGAGATTAGTATACCTTATGCCATTGAGAATAAAAGTGTTTTTTATCTGGGATATCTGGCCAATGCCTATTGTCACATTTACAAAAAAAATCTTAATTCAGTTTTATTGGCTCCTTACGATACGGTAGTTCCGCAGCTATTTGATGGGAACCACACCTATGAACAGATTATTGCCGCACTTCCCAAAGCTCCGGAAAGTTTATATAGGAAAGATATTCTGGATGATTTTAGTTCGGGAAATCATGACTGGTTTACTGATAAAATCGGTGAAAATCAGACCTTCGACTGGAAGCCCAATGCATTATTCAGAATGTATTATGGATCCAAAGACAAAGACGTTTCGCCGAAGGATGCCATAAATGCCTATAATCGGATGAAGCAATTGGGCGGAAATGTTGAACTTATCGGTCTTGGAGAACTGAGCCATACGCAATCGGCCTACGCAGCAATTCCAAAAACGAGGGCTTTCTTTGATTCATTAAGCATTAAAAAGCAGGAATAATTTAAAGAGTTAAAGTAATCACCACAAAGGTTCTGCATCTCAATCGGACGGTACGATAAACCTCATGGCATTGCTCAACCCCGGGAAAGCCAATAGTGACGGTGGACCGTCCGCGATCGAAGCCCCGCAAAGGTGCTGCACCACCATAGGACGGAACGGCTCCTTGCCACAACAAAGCGTCAAAACGGAAGCACAGATTTAAAGTGCACCCCACTGTTAATTATTACTATTTCGTGAGATCAACCTTCAGCCCCCTCAGGGCTGGGTTGTTGATCATTCTTATACACCCGGTTACGCAAGCTCCACCAGGGGCTAATCAACTTAAACCACGTTGTGGTTTCCAGAAAGAAAAAACATGACGGCACGATGGGACCTCAATACAGCGACACGTCAACATGGCTGAACCGTCTAATCCATTGAAACTTGAAGATTCCAATCCCGAAGGGGTAAAATGATTATAGCAAAAACCACGTTATTATCACCTGCAAAACCCGGAAAGGGTGGCATGATTGATAACCAATTCTATCGGTTCAATCGGCAAACAAATATCCGGACAGGACACACCCATTCTCAAAACTTCACCCGGGGTTATGGCGATTATACAAATACGAATTTATCATTCGACAACTCCTTTTCTCCATCAAACCGATAGGCGGTGAGGAAGCCATGTTTGGCAACACTAAAATCGAGACAGCAAACATTTTCCCTAAGTAAATGAGGAGTTCCCGTAAGCCAGTAATGGCCAAAGAAGACCGGTCGCTCATCGGGTGAATAAGGTCTGACATGGCCGGTTAAAGATTTATCGATTATTGTATCCGGAAGATTTTCTATCGGAAGAACGCTCATCTCGTGATAGGATAAATTTGAAGGATCTTTCCACCATTTTATTCTCAGTTCGTTACGAACATTAGAATCTTTATCCCTAAAATACAAGCCTTTAGGCATAAATACTTCTTTCCCCTTAAGAGTTTCATCAAAAATCTGAAACAGTTTGGTTCCCATTTTCACCGACTCATGAAGCACCTTCTCGGTTAAACGGTCATGCTTTAATATAGCGCGCAGGTAATCAATATGATCCACATCCCAGCAGGCATGGACGGCCCTAAAATCCGCAGCTTCATAATAGAGTGGAAGTGTTTTAAACCATTCAAGATAATCTTCATATTCATCCTGTCGGTTCTGAAACTGTTTAAGTGTCTCAAAGTGCTGGATAATATTGATAATCAAATGCTTTCTCAAATGTCCCCCTTCGTGTTCTTCCCGGTGAAAGCAGAGCGCATTATATTCGTGATTTCCCATGATGGCAATGGCATTACCAAATTCTACCATAGGCCTGACGATTTCCAGAGTCCGACGGATCTGCGGGCCACGGTCAATAAAGTCGCCGATAAACAATACTTTTCGGGTGGGATGGCAGTAAACACCATTTTTTGTTGCATATCCAAGATTTTCGAGTAATTCACTCAGCTTGTCTGCGTGGCCGTGGATATCACCTATAAAATCGATCATCTATTTGAAAAATTGGTTCTTCTCAAAAATAGTTAAATATTAAGCGCTGTTTTCTTAATGATCCAAAATAAAAAATTGCTACTAAATCACGAAAACACTATCCCTCACTTGCGGGACTAAAATGCATCTAACAAATTTCTTTCGTGCCTTTTTAGTGTCTTGGTGTTTTAGTGGCGAAAAAAAATTTATCAACTTCAGGGTTTAATACTAATAACATCTGTTTAATCTCGTTACATAATTCCACAAAAGCCTGCGGCAGGTAAAGTCAAATATAATACCCACACCAAGGCTCATAGACCCAAAAAAAAACTATATTTGGAAAAAATAGAATCGATTTTTTATGTTAGATATTGTTTTCCTGATCGGAGCATACTGTTTTATGGAGTTTGTAGCATGGTCTAATCACAAATTTGTGATGCACGGCTTTTTGTGGAAATGGCATCAGGATCACCATGTCAACGATCACAAAAAAGCGGCCATGCATGAAATGACTTTTTCAGGAATGGAAAAAAATGATCTGTTTTTCATTGTCTATGCCACCCCTGCGATTGTATTTTTAATTTTGGGATTCTACTTTGATTACCCTAAAATGATTTTTAGCGGCATAGGAATTTCATTATACGGTTTAACCTATTTCTGGATTCACGATATTCTTATCCATCAGCGGATTAAAATTCCATTCTTTTCAAAAATCGACAATTCATTTACCCGGTCCATTATCAATGCCCATCTGGCCCACCACCGGCCAAAGAGCAGAAATGATTTTACAAATTACGGGTTACTAGTCTTCCCGAGACGATTTTTTAAAAACAATAAATAATCGCCAAATCATAGATAATATAACCTCTGACGTTACACAAGAAAGCAATAAAACAAACGGACAAATCAAAGTCCGGTAACTGTAAGGTCCTTAGGATATGTTACTTTATATTTAATCGGCATACTTTTTTTTGCCCCGGGGGCCAATAGAATATTCCAGGTTATTTTTCCCTCTTCACTTATCGTTGCTTCACCACTCTGCGGAGACTGCCATTCTATTTTAATTTTTTCATTACGCGATATTGGAAACTGATCATTCAGTTCAAGGGTAATCTCTTTATTTTTTCCATTGGTAATCTCGATTGAATATTCAAAATTCACAGACGTTTCGCGTGATAATATTCCTGCATAATCGGTGAATTTCTTGACCAGTTTTCGTTCCAGTTTGATCCCTTCATCAACACCCAATGAGAGTTCCAGCTCCCCTGCCGCCAACACAGGTGCATTGATTAAAGCCGTTCCGACCATTTTCTGATTTGAGAATACACTTACCGGCCCGGACAATAACGGAAAAGTAAACGGATTTAAGACCTTTGCCTTGAGCAGTGCACTTTGAACAAGTTTGGGAACCGTAAACCAACTGTATTTTGCGTCTGCAATGGACGTTGCAATTAGGACCCTGTGCGGCTGACCATCGGAAATAATGTCGACCTTACGTGGAAGAACAAAAGTAAAGGAGGTGTTTTCTTCCTGAATCGCTGTCTCTTCAAATTCTTTTTCTTCGACAGGGGAGGCAGCCTTGGCCATCATCACATTTGGGGCACCCCCATTATCGGAAGCCACCAGCGACTGCGAACGAAAAAGCCGGGGAGTAAATAGATCGACATACCAGGGGGTAAGTTGAGGAATATTTCCATAAATAAACGGTTTTGCAGTTGAGATCTCCATATTGACATCGCTCCAGTCCTCACCCGTAGACTGCCAGATGGAGGTGAAGTAGTTCAAATCGATTTTAGATGTGCTGAGATCTCCCCTGGCCTCATACAGAGACGACCAGCCTGCCTGGGTTGTAAGGTAAGTAAAACCCAGTTTAACATTGCTCTTCCCTGATAGTGAGAGTAGGTGTATGACAATTGTTTTACTCTTATTATTTCCTGAATTGAAGGCTGCCAATTCGTTTTCAAGGGCCACTTTCTCTTCGTTTAATTTCTTCACCTTTGTATCCAGTAGTGCCATCCTGTCAAAGTTTACCGAAAGTGTTTTTTCGAGAAAGCGGGTATGAGCTTCAATATCGGCAATAGAAACTTTCAAATTCTGAGGAAATGGATTGACTTTTTTAAGAAAATCACTGGAACTGCTGATCACACCTATCTGGTTAGTAAGCTCATTAATTTGACTAATCAGGTTGGTAAGCCGCGTTTGAAGTTTCACCATTTCAGGATGGTCGGCTTTCTTTAAGTATGTCTCTTCAACGGTAACTTCCGAAATTGCCAAATCATTTTGTCCCATCAAAGAGACCTGAACAGTCTGATCCAACAAATTAGGTGTTATACCGGAAATACACACCACATTTTCACCTTTAGTTACCGATAGCAGCGCCTCTTTTTCGATCATCGCCCTGTCTGTGTAAACGGTAACTTTGACAAGTTTTGAAAGCGGTTCAACCTCTGATTTCTGACCAATTGCAAGCTGCGAAAGGGATATCATCAAAAGAATAAGGATTCCTAATCCGAACGGAGAATATTTTTTCATAATTATCATAAATAAGAATAAATGTCATATCAAACAAAATACGACTTTAATTACTTCGATCAACCAACGGGTAAAGTTATGCAATAAAAAGAAGAGTTACCTAATTCAGAAGGGCTGAAAAAGGGCTAGTTCCCGAAAAAAGGAATTACTTTAAAACATCGTATATTTGTATAAAAACTGCATTATGCGTTATCTCGATCCCAAAAATGATCTCACCTTCAAAAAGGTCTTCGGAGAGCACCCCCGGTTACTCAAAAGCTTTCTGAACGCCATGCTGCCGCTTTCTGTGCCCATCAGGGACCTGGAATACCTGCCGGCAGAGCTGGTTCCCGAAGTGCCGTTGCTGAAGTTTTCGATCGTGGATGTCCGCTGTGTCGACGAACAAGGGAGGCAGTTTATTGTGGAGATGCAGATGCTCTGGACCGACAGTTTCAAAACCAGGGTGCTGTTCAATGCCAGTAAAGCATACGTTCGTCAGTTAGACAAAGGTAACGAATACACGGAGTTGCAGCCGGTTTACGCACTGAGTCTGGTGAACCAGGTGTTCGAGCACGACATGGAGCAGTTCTACCACCACTATAAAATCGTGCATCTCGAAAACACCAACAAGGTTTTGAAAGGTCTTGAATTTGTATTT
>CANJNY010000028.1 GCA_947475715.1 Prolixibacteraceae bacterium | reverse complement strand
ACAGCCGCTGCTTTAAATATCGGAGGAAATGCCGCTACGGCAACTAAATTAGCTACAGCACGAAATATTAATGGAGTTGCATTTGATGGTAGTGCAGATATCACCATTCCTGCTGCCGCAGATGCAGGAGCTTTAACCGGAACGACTTTAAATTCAACGGTGACAGAATCTAGCTTAACGAGCGTGGGAACACTAACGAACTTAACTGTATCCAATCCGATAGTAGGAAGTGTATCAGGGAATGCTGCAACGGTAACTACCAATGCTAACCTGACGGGTGATGTCACCTCTTCAGGCAATTCAACGACTTTATCCACAACAGGAGTTACTGCCAATACCTATGGTAGTGCCACCTCTGTTCCGGTTGTAACAGTTGACGCCAAAGGTCGGGTAACCGGGGTGACCAATACCACCATAACCGGAGCCTCACCGGTTGGATCTGCACTAAACTCGGGAAAAATCATTCTGGGTGACGGAGCCAACCTGGCTGCTGCCGTAACACCAACAGGCGACATAACGATCGACAGTACCGGAGTAACCACCATTGGTGCTGGCAAGGTAACCAATGCACAGCTGGCTGGTTCAATCGACCTGACAGCTAAAGTCACAGGAACATTGCCGGTGGCAAACGGAGGAACAGGATCCACCTCCGCTTCAACAGGAACCGGAGGAGTAGTCTTATCGAATTCACCAACACTGGTAACACCAGCCTTAGGAACACCATCAGCCTTGATCGGAACAAATATCACCGGGACTGCTTCCGGATTAACAGCTGGAACAGTAACTACCAATGCAAATTTAACGGGCGATGTAACCTCAGTAGGCAATGCAACCACCATTGGTGCTGGCAAGGTGACCAATGCTCAGCTCGCAGGATCGATTGATTTAACTAGCAAAGTTACAGGAACACTTCCTGTTGGTAAAGGTGGTACCGGACAAACTACTCTTATTGGTGCTTTTAATTCATTGTCACCTATGAGTAGACAAGGGGATATAATTTATTATGATGGAAGTAATGCCGTTAAATTATCCTCGGGACCATCATCAAATACTGGAAGTTTCTTAGCATTGGTTCCTTCAACAACATACCCATACCTTAACATTCCAACATGGATATCTCCATCGACTGTAATATCGACTATAGGTTCAGCTTTTAATGCTATAACTTCTTTACCAAATTTAAGTTTATCAAGTTCAACTTTAGCATCTATTGTATCTTTAACAGGTTTAAATTTATCAACTGTAACCTCTAATTTATCACCTACTACCTTATCAAATATTACTGCAGTTGGAAATTTAATTACTGGTTCGATTCCTTATTCTTTATTAACAGGAAACGTTCCAATTTGGAATCAAAATACAACAGGCAGTGCTGCAACAGTAACCACCAATGCCAATCTAAACGGCCCGATTACCAGTTCCGGAAATACTACTTCTGTAGCTTCTCAGACAGGTACTGGCAGCAAATTTGTTATGGATACTTCCCCAACTTTGGTAACTCCCAACTTAGGAACACCTTCAGTTTTGGTGGGAACAAATATCACAGGAACAGCCGCTGCTTTAAATATCGGAGGAAATGCCGCAACAGCAACATCAGCAACCAATATATCAGGAGGAGCAGCTGGATCAATCCCTTATCAAACAGATGCAGGAACAACCAGTTTATTGGCTGCAGGTAATTCAGGTCAGGTTTTGACTTTATCCGGCACAACCCCAACATGGGCAGATGCTGCAGCCGGGGGTGTGCCTTATACCGGCGCAAATAATGCTGTTGATTTAAATGGTCAAAATTTAGTAAATGTAGCTTCTGCTGGTATTGGAACGGCAACGCCCCATGCATCGGCTATTTTGGATATCACCTCAACAACACAAGGTTTTTTACCTCCACGAATGACTGCTGCTCAGAGAGCCGCAATTTCTTCACCTGCTGATGGATTAGTTATCTATCAAACTAATGGCAGTAAAGGGTTGTATTATTACGATGGTACTGCCAGTATCTGGACAGCAGTAGGACTTTCTACTCACGCCATTGGTGACTCATTTGGAGGAGGTATCGTGTTTTCTGTTTCAAGCGATGGTTTACATGGTTTAATAGCTGAAACACAAGACCAATCAACCTCTTCAACGTGGTATGATGCTCAAAATGTTATTAGTAATTCAGCGAATCATTCGACAGAAGGACAAAAATATTCAGATTGGAGATTACCGACAAAGTATGAGCTAAGCTTATTGTATTCTGGCAAAGATGGTGTTGGAGGCTTTACAGATTTTGGATATTGGAGTTCTACAGAGAGCAGCTACGACCAGGCATGGTCCTTGACTTTTCAAACGGGGGCTGATTTTAACGTTGCTAAGGATCAAAACAGATATGTTCGTGCGATTAGGGCTTTTTAACCATTTAAAATGGACAAATACAAAAATTTTAAAGTTCGTTACAAGCAACAGATTATTAGGAATTTAAAATCAAAAAATTAGGTAAAACCACTCTCCAAACCGAGGGTGGTTTTCTTTTTGCAAGTACTCTAACCGAGGTAAACAATTCAGGACAAAGGAGTACAAAAGCATACCACAAAGTGCCTAAAAAAACTCTGAAATCGTATGTAATCGGAATTTTTACAGCTATTTACTACCTTGGTTGTGATCTGTCCAGGGTGGTCTACATAAAACTAACTATTTTATTATCATAATTTAAATATAATTTTTTTAAAGAGCCCAAAGCCGAATTCCAATTCATAATTCAGATGACTTATTTTAAAAATTTAGTATAAAATTTGAATTATCTTACGCAAGTAAAAAAATAAAAATGGAAAGAAGAAAATTTATTAGAGATCTAGCCATAGGTAGTTCAGTCGTAGCTTTACCTCTTGATTTATCTGCAATATCAGTTCCCAGAAAACCTACGAAAAAGGTAAGTTTTGGTATAATAACCGATGTTCATACTGATGTGATGCATGATGGGGATTACAGGCTCCGCACTTTTTTAAATGCTACTAAAAATAAAGAGCTTGATTTTATTATCCAGCTTGGTGATTTTTGTCAACCCAAAGAGACAAATAAGGGTTTTTTGGGAATATTTGATAGCCACCCTGGTGATAAGTATCATGTTATTGGCAACCATGATTTTGATTTAGATGATGGATCTGCCACATTAGATGTAGTGCTGAAGTTTTATGGGCTCAATAGGAGTTACTATTCATTTGATTCATCTGGTTTTCATTTTATTATCCTGGATGGAAATGAAAAAAATCCTGATTATAAACAGGGATATCCACGTTATGTTGGTGAAAAACAAAGAGAATGGTTGAAGGATGATTTGCAAAAAACCACGCTTCAGGTAGTCGTATTTGTTCATCAACCAGTGGGTGATGATCAGGCTGGGTTAATTAATCGCTTACAAATAAGAGAAATTTTTGAAGAAGCAAATAAGCGTGCAGGGTTTAAAAAAGTAGTAACATGCATCAATGGTCATACACATATCGATCAAAATCAAGAAATTAACGGCATTCATTATATTCAAATCAATAGTTCTTCCTATAGGTGGCTTGGTGCAAATTATATCATGACAGGTCGTTATAGCGAGACGCTTGATAATTGTTTCCCTGACATCCGTTATACTGCACCCTATAAAGATTCTATTTATGCTTTTGTAGAGATAACAGATAAGGATATAATAATAAAAGGAAAGCTATCAGAGTTTGTGGGGCCTCATCCTAAAGATATGGGATACACCGGCTATGATTTAGACTATACAAAACCGGATATTACCGATAGAAAACTTCAATTTTAAAAATGAAAGCTCTAAAATTTTTATCACTTATTTTTCTATCAGCGGTGTTTGGTTGCCAATCGAATAATAGCTCTGAAGCTGATATAACTGGAAAAAAAAGAATCGCCATCCCTTCTGATGTACAATATAAATGGCACGAGCAGGAACGTATAATGTTTATACATATGACACCGGGCACATGGAATGGAAGTGAGGAAGATAGTCCTGCATTACCATTAAGCCGATTTAATCCCTCGAAGTTAAATACAGACCAATGGTGCCAGGTTGCGCTTTCCTGGGGAGCGAAAGAAATACTTTTTGTCGCAAAACATGTAGGTGGCTTTTGCTGGTGGCAGACTGGTTCGAATTACAGTATTAAAAACACCCCTTATAAAAATGGGAATGGAGATGTGTTAAGTGACCTTTCAAAATCGTGTAAAAAATTTGGGGTGAATCTTGGAGTATATATCTATCCTGGTGATTTGGAGTGGGGTGCAGGAGTTGGAAGTGGGGGACAAACAGCAGATCCTTCAAAACAGAAGGCATATAGTTTGATCTTCAGAGATCAGCTGAAGGAAGTGCTTACAAAATATGGGGATATTCAGGAGCTTTGGTTTGATGGCAGTTGTAAAATTGAAGTGGGGGATATCCTGGATAAATATGCCGGTAATGCGGTGATTTTTCAGGGATCCCGTGCCTCAATAAGATGGCCAGGTACTGAATCAGGTAAACTTGCCTATCCCGCATGGAATTCTATCGATTGTGAACTCCTTAAGTCAGGAGTATCTACGCAATTACAAAGCACTTCGAATGGTAACTGCTGGGCCCCGCTAGAGGCAGACACTCCTTTGTACGACCATTATTGGTTATGGTCACCTGAAAAAATAAAACACCGAAAATCGATTGAAAAGTTGATGGAATGTTATTACAAGTCCGTGGGATATGGCGGAGTATTTCTACTAAATGCCACGCCTGATACAACAGGGCTCATTCCGATTCGTGATGTGGATCACTATAAGATGCTTGGGGCTGAAATAGAGAGACGATTTAAAGATCCCCTGAAATCGATCGAAAATAAACAAGGAACAAAAACAACGATTAGTTTCTCATCTCCCACACTTATAAACCATGTTGTTACCATGGAAGATTACCGTCAGGGAGAACGAATAAGGCTTTATACCATTAAAGGCCTGGTCGGGGACAAATGGATTGAATTAGCGAAAGGACAATCAGTGGGTCGAAAAAAGATAGATTATTTTAATGACATATCAGTTACTGCAGTGGAACTTAATGTGACTGAATCTGTAGGTACACCTTTGATCCGATCCTTGTCTGTTTATTTTGTAAATGAGTTTAAGGCTTTCAAAAAAGATACTTTGAATCTATGGTCTGCAACCGCTGACGTTTTGGAGTTCAAAAAGGATATGTTTCAATCCGGAAAGACAAAAGTAGAAATAAATTTAAGTAAACTGATCAATTTGCCAGGTCAATATATTGTGAATGTAATTCCGGCTGATAGTACTGTAAAATTAAAGCTAACGGATGCTGAAATTTATTATGATGGATCAAAAGCCCTACAGGAATTTGTTTCGATCTCCGGGCAAACTATCAATGTAAATCGGACGGCAAGTGTAACAGATAAGGGGAGTTCTGTTTTAACTTTTTCGATTGAAAGCAAAATCCCCGCTAATGGGAAAGTTACATTTGGTTCTGCATACGTTATTAATTAATTAAAAATTATTTTCTTTGTGTGTAATTATCTAATGATAACATTATGCATATCTCAATTACAGGATTAAAGCCAAAAGGGTTGTGGGGATTTATACGATTTTGGACTCTCGCAATCCCCTCTTTTGGTGAAGCAAAATCGGCAAAAGGAAATATCTATAGTGCAGTCAAAAAAATCAACGGCTATAATTGTACACTCTCGGCCTGGGAAAACCGCGAACTGATGTTAGCCTTTATGAGAAACGGTGTTCATCTTAAAGCAATGAAAGCGTTTAAATCAATCGCTACCGGTAGGACCTATGGTTATGAATCTGATACAATACCAAGTTGGGAAGAGGCCTATTCACTACTAGAATCAAAAGGGAAAAATTATTAAAACTAACAATATCAAAACATCATTCAACAAGCTTATTTATAATTTAATAAAAATCTTCTTCTTATACAGTATATAGGCAGGTATGAAATTAATTCCGACATAAATTAGTGCATACACCATGCTTACAAACTTGGGAGCGCCACCAATTGAGGTAAAGAAATTAAAGAAATGATCATTTAAACTTCCACCGGCTATTTTAATCCCATAAAAAAACGAAGCAAAAAGTTCGGCCAGAACATATATTGTAATTGCATTGGAGCCATATATTACTCCAAATTGTGTATTTTTCTGATATTGAAGGATATCAATAACGAAAATGGAAGCTGCGAGCGTCATGGAAGCAAGCCCTGAAGTAAAAAGGACAAATGAACTGGTCCACAAGTTTTCATTGAGAGGGAACACCCAACTCCAGATTACACCAAAGATGGTTGATGCAAACCCAAAGGTAAATAAATAGATTACCTTGTATTCCTGTGATTTAATTTTCAATAATATTGTTCCGGCCAACATACCCGTTATACCTGTAACAATGGAAGGTAGTGTGCTTAAAATTCCTTCCGGATCCCACGTTCCCTGCCACATTTTACCCGGCAGAAATTTATTGTCAATCCATGCTGCCAGATTTATCCCGGGTTCAAGCATTACCTTACTATATCCTGGGGTAGGGATGAGTGTCATTGCAAGCCAATAGAGAATAAGGGTCGCAGCTCCAATAATAGCCTGTGTTTTCCATCGCGTATTCAGAAAAATGAACCCGCAAACAAGAAATACGATTGCGATCCTGTGCAATGTTCCGGTATAGCGAATATCTGCAAAATTAAAATCAGGTAATAATCCTAAAATATTCAGGAACATCCCAATACCGAATATTTTTAAAGATCTGAAAATAAGCTTACTGTACATCGTTGATGGACTCACGCCGGCATCAATTCTTTTTGTGTAAGCAAAGGAAATAGCAACACCGACGATAAATAAGAAAAATGGTGCAATAAGATCGGTCGAGGTTATTCCATTCCAATGAGTATGCTGAAGGGTTGAAAAAACATGGTCGCTTTTACCTGGAAAATTAACCAAAATCATTGCTGCAATTGTAATTCCACGAAAAGCATCGAGAGAGATCAATCGCCCGCTGCTTTCATTCATTGTTGTCTCATTCATTTTTTCCAAATCAATTAATCCTAAATACTTGTTTCTTTAAACTCACAATAACCTGTCTGCGATGCTGAATCTCAAGGTTATTTACTTGCTGCATTAATTAATTCTTCGATAGCAGTAACCACCTGAAGGTCGCATCGACCACCCTGTTCCTTTGCTTTTTTGGTGATTTCCAGACTCTCAGTTTTCCAGCCCCCCGGCGGCGAAGAACGAGTATTCATATAGCCAATTCCCTGTAAACCTAGATTGGCAATTTGAGCCAGATTTTCTGAAAGGCCAACTGCTTCAGTCAAGACCGGTGACCTTTTAACTATTTCTAAAAAGGGTGCATGGTTTTCTTTCCACACAGAAAGATGTTCAAGGAGATCTTTTTCTAACAATTTATCCCTTGATGCACAATAAATTGAGACATTTTTTCTGAATTCGCGCGCTATTTTTTGATCCGGTGTAGCAACATCCGCAATTTTAGTAAAGGGCGAGAAAACAGTATACATCGTATCCCCGGCATTCCGTTCATAGATCTTCAGTGGTTCTATAACGTCAACAAGAACTTCCAGTGCTTTTGTATCAACTGAATTGGCAAGTCTGCGCAGGAGCATACCTTTGTTTTTAATATGCGTAGATCCCAGCCCTTCGAGTAAGAGACTAATCTGGTCTAACCTTCGGTACATATCCGTTACATTATTAACGGTTGAGGCCGACCAAAGCCTTTCAGCAATGGCTGCTGTGCGTGGCCAAATACGCGAGTCAACTGTTTCCGGAGTAACAAGTTCTGTCCACATGGTGGCTTCTCCCCCTACAATAAATTTTTGCTGCTCTGCTGTGAGCGTTGTATTGGCAGGTATCGGATCAGTCAGATAATGAAAGTCGGTAGGCTGTATCAGATCAATGTAATAACCGGTGGACAGCAGCGCGGTATACTCTTTTTTGGCAGCCTCAACAAGCGATTCTGTGCCACGCCATGACTGGATCATAATATCATGAGGAACACCTGGCCTCAGAATTTCGTCCCATCCCATCATCTTTTTACCATTTTTTTGCAAAATTGGGAGCAATCGTTGTATGAATTCTGTCTCCAACTCACGATAAGTTTTCATACCCTTCTTTTGCATATACTCTTTAATATTGGGATTTCGGTCCCAATCCTTTCCTGTATTTTCATCACCTCCTATATGAAAATACTCATCGGGAAAAAGCTGTGACATCTCAGTAAACAACTTTTCCAGAAATTCATAAGTATAGTCTTTCGTAACATCCAAAGCAGGGTCAAACACCCCGAAATATCGCTGCAATTCATACTCTCTTTTTACACTTGCCAATTCCGGGTAAGCCTTTAGCCAGGAGGTGCAATGACCTGGAACATCAAACTCAGGCACCACGCGAATTCCCCGTTGATCTGCAAAAGCAATAATTTCCTTAATATTCTCCTGGCTATAATAATTCCCTTCGGCTCCAACTTCCTGCAATCGGGGAAACACTTTCGACTCAATTCCAAATAGCTGATCTTCTGTAAGATGTAGGTGTAAAACATTCATTTTTACCGAGGCCATGCAATCGAGTGTGCGTTTAATAACATCCATGGGCATCCAGTGAAGCGTGATATCCAGCAGTAGTCCTCGCCAGGGAAAGCGAGGATCATCATTGATTTCAACGCCGGGGAAATAGTAACCAAAGTCATCTGTGCTTAGAAGTTGCTGTAAAGTTTCCAACCCGCGAATGGCCCCCAAGTCTGTATTGGCAACAATTCTAACCTGCTTTGCCCCTGAAAATAACTGATAACTTTCATCCTCATATAACTTCAGATTTGCCGCCCTTTTTACCTCAATAAGTAAGCTTGCGGTAGTATTATTATCTTTTTTGGTAATATTCCCTTGCATAAAGAAAAGTCCCATCCGGTCATCCAATCGGCGTAATGAGCGGGATGCTTCTTTGTATATGCGATCACTCGGATTTCCAATCACACCTATTGAAAAGCTTTTTAATAAGCGAAAGCGATCTCCTGTAGACTTAATAGCCTTTGGAACAGGCATCAAGTCAAAGGTTCTATCCTGGGAAAAGGATGGAGCTGAATACAGAATACTGAAACAAAAGAGAATATATTTTATCATTATGCTGACTTTAAAATTATTTTAAGTATTACAGGTTGCAAGTGATCTGATTAAGAGAAATTTCCCGGTATTTTTATCGTATATTATAATAGAACTTTGGCTTTTTGTCTGATGATGTCTTCAAATAACTGAATGTTCATTTCGTTGGCAGGTAAATCGTTGTTCTTAGTAAACCTATTTTTTTCAGATGGTCCTAAATTACATCAAATTTCAATAGAGATAACTAATCAATTTTAATCCAAATGTTCGGATGATTTTCATTGGAACAAGAGTGTACCTGGAGTCCGGATTTATAAAGCGGAAGTAATTTAATTCAAAAAAAAACTTATCAGGGCTGAATTCTAAGATGAAAAGCTAGATATCATAAACCTCGAATATCTCTTTTCCCCTAATAAATATATCTTTGTCTTTTAATGCCTGAATGATTAAACATCTCTTTTTAATGCTATGAAACAATTATTAATTACCCACATATCCCGTATCCTATTTACTACATCCCTCATTCTGCTATCCTGCGTCCTGCTATTTTCCTGCAGCAAAAAAGATTCAGATACGAGCTCCCAAACTAATACAATAAAGCTGGGTGCGATTCTGGACCTTACCGGTGATTATTCACAGGGAGGTCTCACCGGAAAAGCCGTGATTGAGCTCTCTTTGACAAACCTGAATCAGCGGTATGCATCAGTGGGATCGCCCCTGAGGTTTTCATGTACGTACACCGACACGCACATGGATACCGTTCTTACCCTTGCGGCTGCAAAGGCGATGTATGCCGATGGGATACGACTGCTTGTGGCAGGACCAGGCAACAGCGCCGAGCTGAAGTCAATAAGAGCTTTTCTTGATGCAAACCAGATGTTATCGCTCGGGTGTTTCAGCTCTACTCCATCGCTGGCAATCCCAAATGATTATATTTTCAGACTGATCACCGACGATAATGTGCAGGGGCAGGCCCTGGTAAGCATGATGAAGTTTGATTCGGTGAAGGTGATTATTCCCATTTGGAGGGACGACACATTCGGAAGCGGTCTATACCAGACTGTAAAGCAAAGATTCCAGGCTATGGGAGGAATTGTACTTCCCGGTATCAGCTATAAGCCTAAAGCCGGCAACTTTCAGGAGATGATTACTTTGGTGGCCAATCAGGCTAGTGCCGCCATTGCAACGTATGGGGTCTCAAAAGTGGCAGTTCTGCTGATCTCTTACCAGGAAGCCTCCGATTTTCTTCATTCTGCTGCAGCTCAGAATACCCTCTCACAGGTGAAATGGTACGGCTGCGATGCCAATGTTCAAAAAGCTTCGGTCACAGATGATGCTGTGGCTGCTACATTTGCCCGTGATGTGAGATTCGTTGCTCCTATTATGGGTATTGGAACGGCGGGTAAAATTCCGGCAACTGCTGAAGCCCTGGATGGCCAGATCTTAACCAAAACCGGATTCCTGCCCGATGCCTATTCACTTACTGCTTACGATGCCGTTCAGATTTATGGTCTCGCATATGATCTGGTGCAGTCTTACAACGCTACTCTGATCAAAACCATATTACCCGAAGTTTGCGAATCTTACAACTACCTCGGGATCTCACGCAAGCTCAATGCGGCCGGCGACCTGGCCGCAGCCAACTACATTTTCTGGAGTGTTAAATCAATTTCCGGCGGGTTTGGCTGGGACAGTTACGCCACGTGGATGGGCGAGGGGGATTATATATTGCCTAAGTGAGGTGAAAAGAGAGAATAAATATTGTGAGTATGCGGCCGTGCTGGTTCGGGTGATACTCTCCAACAAACATCTCTTCCTTAACAAAGCATGAGATGCCGGCAATAAAATCGGCCGAGTTTAAGCAGAACAAAACTGAATTATATGTTAATCGCGGCATCGCGGGAATTTCTACTCTTCCGGTTGGTAGGGTCTTGCGGGATGAATTGCTAATTTATAACACCGATTCTAATTAAATTTGATAAATTCAACAAAATATTTTTTATTTATTGAAGTTTGGTTTTTTATTGATTAAATTTGAGCCTAAATTAGTGCGTTTTACGAATAACCTAACCGGGACTATTGTTTTTTCAAGGTGACAAACTATCCTAAATTATAGTTAGCCAGTATAATAAACTACCACATTTTTATTTGGTCGGACATCCGATCTAACTTTATTAACCTAAAAAATATTTATTATGAAACAAATTTATCTAGCTATCACCCTTTTTCTATTTACTTCTGTTGCAGCAATTGGCCAGGATAAAAGTGGTCTGGAACTTATGAGCCATAAGGGCAATCAGTTCAAGTATATAAGTGAAGGCTCTAAAGTATCTGTTTATAAATATGGTAAAAAATATAAGGGTAATTTGAAAGTCCTTTCCGATAAAGCAATTCTTATTAATTCGGATACCATTTTAGTCAGTCAGATTCAGCAATTATGTGTTCAAACACCCTCATCTCAACTTGGTGGCTTGGGACTTGCAGTTCCGGGTGCCTTTATTAGCGGAGGTGGACTAGCTCTCTTAGGAGCCGGAATTATTCAAGCTGAAGGATTCTTAATCTTAATGGGTATAGTTATGTCTCCAATTACAGCAATCGGAATCTTCGGAACGATAAAAGGAGTTCAGCTTCTTTCGAGAGGTAAAAAGTTTTCATCATCAAGGTGGAAATACACTATTGCAGTAGTACCACCAGCTGTCAAATGAATTTGAATTAAGCTAAAGTTGGGAGTTCTTAGACCGGGAAACGCTTCCTGATAATTTTTTTTCATGACCAGCCGTAATGTAATATTTATTAGAACTTTACCTTATCTCTTATAACTCTTTTTACTCACGCAAAGCCGCAAAGTCGCAAAGTTTTAAAAATTGAACTCTTAGCGCCTCCTAACTAACTTTTTTTACTCACGCAAAGCCGCAAAGTCGCAAAGCTTTTAAATATAAGCTTTTAGCGCCTTGGCGCCTTTGCGTGAGGTTTTAAAACTCAATCAGATCGCCATTTTTTCATCGTGTTATTTTTTCGAGGTTGGATTTCCTGAACCTGGGATTACTTAGCATGATTTTACCCCCCATCCTGCGCAATTCGTCATATGACGGACGCAAAGCCACGATGATGCAAATAAAATACTATTTTTACGCTCAGCCCTGATGTTTAAGAATGCCGGAGATCTACCAAGGTTTTCTGGATAATGTTAAATATGGGAGTTTCAAAGCAAGAAAACAGAGTTAGTTGTTACGGAGTTATTCATATATCCTTGAAAAGAAGACGATTCTAATTTTTATTTGTGCTTTTAACTCATACTAAACTATTCAAATGAAACTATCTGTTCTGGATCTGATTGTCTTTATAATACTGACTTTGGGAAGTGTAATTTTTGGCGCCAGTTTCTTCCGTAAAAATAAAACTACCTCACAATTTACATCCGGTGGCGGTAAAATACCGGGATGGGTAGTCGGTTTTTCGCTGTTTGCAGCCTTCTTGAGCTGTATAAGTTTTTTAGGCCTTCCGGGAAAAGGTTACATGTCGAACTGGAATGCATTTGTATTTAGTCTCTCCATTCCAATTGCCGCAGTTTTTTCGATCCGGTTTTTTGTCCCGCTTTATCGGGGTTTGGGAAGTATATCGGCGTATCATTACCTCGAGGTACGTTTTGGTCCCTGGGCCAGCATTTATGCATCGGTTTGCTATATTTTAACCAAAGTTATGCATACCGGAGCCATCCTGTTATTGCTTGCATTACCCTTAAATGCCGTATTTGGCTGGAGCATTGAAATAATCATTATATGTACCGGAATTACGGTAACCCTTTATTCGATGCTGGGCGGTATTCAAGCTGTTATCTGGACCGATGCAATACAAGGTATTATACTTATCATTGGTGCAGTTGTTGCCGCTTTAATATTGACATTTAAAATGCCCGGTGGCCCTTCACAGCTTTTTGAGATAGCTGCTGCTAACCATAAATTCAGCCTGGGAAGTTTTGGATTGAGCCTGCAGGATTCAACATTTTGGGTCGTGCTGATGTATGGCTTATTTATGAACCTTCAGAATTTTGGGATCGATCAGAATAATGTACAGCGTTATATGACAACCAGTACTGAGAAGGAGGCAAAATCTTCAGCCTTCCTGGGTTATTTCTTATATATCCCACTGTCGATGATTCTCTTTTATATCGGAACAGCACTCTTTGCCTATTATACTGCTCAACCCGGCTTATTACCTGCAGAACTTCAGGTTCCCGGTGCCGGAGACAAGATCTTTCCCTACTTTATTGCTACGGCACTTCCCGATGGCCTTAAGGGACTCTTAATTGCCTCAATTTTTGCAGCCGGGATGAGTAATATTTCTGCCAATATCAATGGTACTGCCACAATTATCTTATCCGACTATTACAAAAGATACTTCAATAAAAATGCAAATGAAAAATCTTCCATGAGGGTCCTTTATGGTTCTTCAATGATCGTTGGTTCATTGGGTGTGGTTATTGCCTTATCACTGGTCGGAGTTAAAAGCGTTTTGGATGCGTGGTGGATGCTTGCCTCCATATTTAGCGGCGGGATGCTTGGATTATTTCTGCTTGGGTACTTCTCAAAGAATGCACGCAATATTGATGCATTTATAGGGGTGATTATAGGGGTATTGATTATTATCTGGATGAGTTTAACTCCGCTCTATTTTACGGAAGGGAAATTGCTCGCTTTTAAAAGTCCGTTTCACGAAAATCTGACCACCGTATTCGGCACCATTGCAATTACGCTTGTGGGATTTTTACTGGCAAAATTGTTCGTTAAAAAGTCAAATAAATAGTGTGATCTCATTCTGGCCGGTTGATTGGAATTCAAAGAAAGGAATAAGGATCCTGATTTTAGTCTCAGTTAAAAAAAAGAGTCCGTATAATAAGGTCTGAAACAAAAATCCCTTTTCGGGTTAAAGTAACACGATCGTCCGCAACCGAAATAAAATCATCACTATTCAGTTTGGAGAGTTCCTTGAGAAAATAACCATTGATTTTACTATTAAACTGCTCCGAGATATATTTTTTTGAGATCCCTTTTGCGGTTCGTAGCCCCACCAAAAGATATTCATTATACCGGTCGACTTCTGATAAAATCTCAACTTCAAAGTAATCCTTATCACTCTTCATATTGAGCATATAGGTTTTTATACTGCTGACATTCCATTGTCTTGAACTCCCATCAAAGCTATGAGCCGAAGGACCCACTCCGAGATATTTTTTACCCTCCCAATAGGATGAATTATGCCTCGATTGAAACCCCTCCAAAGCAAAACTGCTAACTTCATAATGAGAGAAACCATTGTTGGATAAGGTATCAATAGTGGCATTAAACTGTGCAACGACATCATCATCCTTCGCTTCGACCAGCCGGTTTGTCTTATATAATTTGTAAAAAAAGGTGTTCTTCTCAATGATCAACGAATAGGCAGATATATGTTGAATACCCAATTGCATTGCTTCATTTAATGACTCTAAATATTTATCCAGACTTAATCCGGGAATACCATAAATTAAGTCAATGGAAATATTTTCAATTCCCGCCTTTTTGGCAGCCTTAATTTTATTAACTAATTTAGAATTATCATGACCTCGTCCGAGATAGGATAGCATGTCATTGTTAAAGCTTTGAATGCCAATGCTCATTCTGTTAATTCCTGCTAAATGTAAATCAGTAAGATAGGGCTCGGCCAAATCTTCAGGATTCGCTTCCAATGTAATCTCGCAATCTGAAGCTACATTAAAATTAGTATAAATTACTGCCAGAAGATCCTTAACCTGAATTGCAGAAAGGACAGAAGGAGTTCCACCTCCAAAATAAATTGTTTCAACTACTTCATTACCAATATACTGTTTCCTTGCAATAAGCTCACTCCTTTCAGCTGATACTAATTCTTCGATACTAGCCATGTTACTGGTCGCATAAAAGTCACAATAATGACACTTACTTCTGCAATAGGGAATATGTAAATATATACCAGCCATAATATTATTAAGATATAATTCTAGATAATTGATAAAAGGTGACCAATTAACACGACAAAGGTATATTTAAAATTGATTTTGGAGGTTTGACTTCACCCCGGGTCTGATTAAGAGAAATGGATCGTGTATAAGTTTAAATCACGGTAAACATTAATCAAATTAATTGAAGCATTTTTGATCTCTTTTCCTAAAGGATTGAGTAATTCATAGAAAATGGTTATTTTTAAAAAGTAATTTAAATTAACTTATACTACAGTTTTATGAAAAATGTGATTTTATTGGCTCTGGTTGTCTGCTTTCTTCAGGGATATGGAGCACAAAAGGAGAAAAGATCGGACCGTAAAAAAGGTGAAAAAGGATGGGTGAAGCTATTTAACGGCAAAAATCTGAAGAACTGGAAATTTAGCGAAGACGATGGGACATTTTCAGTTAAGGACGGAGCTATTATGGTTCATGGGAAGCGCAGCCATTTGTATTATGACGGACCAGTTAATAATCATGATTTTACAAATTTCGAGATGAAGGCTGATGTGATGACCGAGCCCGGCTCAAATTCAGGTATTTATTTTCATACCGAATTTCAGACTAAAGGGTTTCCGGATAAGGGTTATGAGGTTCAGGTCAATAACAGCCACAGCGACTGGAAGAGAACCAGTGGTTTATATGATGTTATGGATTTAAAAGAAGTTCCGGTAAAAGATAATGAGTGGTTTACCATGCAAATCATTGTAACAGGAAAGCATATTGTAGTTTCATTGAATGGTAAAACTACCGTTGATTTTGTTGAGCCTGAGAATCCAAATTACAAAGGTCACCCGGAACGAAAAATTGCACATGGAACATTTGCCCTGCAAGGGCATGATCCTAAAAGCATCGTCTACTTTAAAAATATTATGGTCAAACCATTGCCCTGACACTATTTTATTGAGGAACGCCTATAATTTAGGCCGGTTAATTTTAAGCCAGTTCTTAGAATCACCATTCTCGAATTGATATACCTCCAAAATTAAACACCTGTTGAGCGATGCTCCAGGTGTTTTTTTATTCAAAAACAGAGGCAAAGAATTCGCTTAAAGGAAATGGGATATTATTTTCTGGTATATTTTGAAATAAAGAATATAATTACAGGTATAATTATTAAGATTATGCAAATTATAATTCCACTCTTAATATCCGGACCAAATAAATAATTCCAATTCATACAAATTCTTTTAATTTTCATTTTATATTCAGCCGAAACTATTTCTGTAAATTTTAGAATGTATACAAAATAGAATGAACTGGCTAAGGTTGTTCTTCAATAAATCGAAACATGGGTAATTTGGAAATTACAAAGTGATTACTAGTGACCCTTGACTGATCTAAGCCATTTAAGACCATGTGATTATGTGCTTCGCTGGCAGTTAAACTCTCTTTGAAAGATATTTTCGTGTCCGGCTCGCTATTGGGAGGAATAAATGAGTTTAACTCAATTCGAAGTGATCGATTTTTATTCAGGTAACTGAGTAAAACGATTAATTCGCTTTTGTTTTCCGGTAAAAGATGCCAGGTATTTAAAAGAAACCTAGGAATCTCATTTTTTTTAGCCATTTGATTAAGTATATTTAAGTAGATTCTTTATTAAAATAACTAGCCAAACATAAGGATAAAATGGATTTAATCTTCTTTAAAAGTTTAAATGCAGGGATTATACAGATAAGCGTACGCTTTGACTTGATTAATAACAAATAAAGAGGATAACTGCATTGATGGATTGAAAATAAAACAGTTCCTGGATTATTATCAATTATCCTGTTTTAGCATTCATAGATTTGTCAGACTATACAGTTGAAGGTGCATTGGTAAACATATATTCGTGCACCAAAACTTAATTGTACAAGATCGCTAACCACGGTAAATCGAAATAATTAAAATATCAGATGATTCTAAATACTTGCAATATAATGCGACTAATTTATTTAGGTTTTTGTCTGTTCTCCTGATAACTTTGAGCCACATTAAGCGAATATTATCATCAAATATAATCTGCTCCAACTAATGGTTGATTTTATTTGCTCTTCAGTTATCTTTATTAAAAAATGCGTTAAATCTTAAAAAACAGACGATTAAAAATTGAATTTGGCTTTTCTAATTTATTCTTACAACTTTGATCCAAACCCAGACCTATGAAACATATCGATCCCTATACAATAGCCATCGTAGATGATGAAGAGCAATCAATAGAATTAATGACTGAATTATTGGGGAATTTCTCTTCGATACCGTTAAAAGTGGTTGGAACTGCCAATAATCTTCCTGATGCAGTTGCCATGATTAAACGGGTGAAACCAGAATTTGTTTTTCTGGACATTAAAATATCGGGTAAAAGTGGTTTGAATATCTATGAATACTTCAAAGTACCAGAATTCAAAATTATTTTCATGACAGCCCACGAACCATACACTTTAGATGCTTTTAAAAAATCAGCTTCCGATTGTCTTTTAAAACCAATTAATATCGTTGAATTAAAAGAAACTATTTAATCAATAAATCGTTAAAACAACTTCAGGAATTACTTCCTCCAAATCAGTTTTATCGTGCTCATAGATCCTATTTAATCAACATCCATTATATTCAAAAATTTGTCAGGGGAGTAGAAAATTATATCATACTGAAAAGTGGAATTAAAATTCCGGTTTCAGGCAGAACAAGTACCTCGATAGTAAAAGATATTAAAAAGATGTTGGATACCAATTAAGTAAATTTAGGATTTACCTTTCCTGGTATTATCGAATATCCATTTTAATTCATATCCCGGCAGTACAGGAATCCTCAGGATAATGATTTAATTTTTAATACATTAATAAACAGGCAGATCCATCCGGCAATCAGCATTAGCCCACCTATCGGGACGATCATCCCGAGGACCTTAATTCCAGTAATTGCCAGCAGATAAAGAAACCCTGAAAAAATGGTTATTCCGGCAATAAAAAGGTAGCCGGACCATTTCAGTGTTTTTGTGGGTTTGAAATTCATCAGGATAGCTGTAAATAACAAGGCAAACGTATGATAAAACTGGTACTGAACGCCTGTTTTGTATACTTCCAGCATATCGGTGGAAATCATGTTTTTAAGAAGATGTGCTCCAAATGCTCCGAGCAGAACGGCCAGCGCTCCGCTTACGGCTCCTGCTGTTAAGAATAGCTTCATTTCGATGTTTTATTATTTAGGTAGTAAATCTAGAGAAAAAAGGTGGATGGAAGACAGAATCTCCCTTTTTAGATTGAATTCGTTGCAATTACCTTTTTCCTGAATGCTCGGATTGAAGGTTATTCATAAAGTCGGTTAATCGAAGCAGATCCTCACGGGATTCAAAGTCGACCCTAAATGTTTTTAAGAAATTCCTGATGTCCTTCTCTTTTCCGGGCATTATTCTGGTTATATTTTTCCTGGTAAAAGGATTAAAGTCGCTTCCTGTTGTTGAATAAAAATACTCATCTTTTCGCTGAAGAACCATATCATCAACCGGCTTCAAATCAATTGAGAGTGATTTTGTGATAACAAAATCATAGGATTCAGATGCAGCACTTCTGTTTACCGTACCGAAGGCACCTTGTTTAAGTATGTTCATAACGATCATGCTCCGTTTAAGATATAAATTCAGCGGGCCGCTACGAATCAATTGTAAATAAGCGTTATGATAGTAAAAAGTATCCCGGGCAACAACAATCAAATCGATTTCATTCTTAGAAGGAAAGAACAAGGTGTCTTTAGAATGAATAAACTCTATTTCACCGGTTAGAAGATTAAAATTAAAATTGCTTGGTGTGATTATCCGATTCTTAAATATTACGCTTCCTTGTGTAAAATTAGGATAAAGATATCTTTGGGAATCAGTGAAATACTCTTTTAAACTCGTCCCGGCTTTTACTGTCACCGGTTTGTATTCCTGAGCAACAAGAGAAGAGTGTATAAGCTGAATAATGCATAAAAAAAGTATGGCTTGTATCATTTAATTAATATTTTGATTGCACTATTAATATTCAAACAAAGGTTGGATTTGGTAGAGATCAGAATCAGACGGTTATTTGAGATAGTTAGTCCTTTAACATGCCTGTGATCACTCTAAGGATTGAAATGCCAAAATTTCTATTGCTTCCCTTTTGCCTCTTTCCATAACCCAATACAAAGAGTTGTTGTAACAACTAGTCCTGGTATGCTCATCCAAAATGGGAACTTAAGATCACCTATAACTATACTGATGCCGAACATTAAGCGCAAAAGATGGAGCAAAGCGATAATTCCAAAAATAACCGATGCGGTTCCTGTAAATGGCTTCATCCGAATAAATTTAATACATAAAGATAACTTTAATCCTGCAAAAATGCGTTTTGTGTATTAACGTATTTTGCATATTGCCCGGATATTTGTTTACAGAATGATAAATGTTAATAAAGTTGTTTATAAATAATTTAGATTAGGGCTAACTTAAATTATTGACGATATAATACTTTAGTAATTTTGAAAAAAAAAATATATGAAACTAATATCTTTCATTCTGCCGCTGTTTCTGCTCTTTTCTTGCGTGGCTTATAAAGATGCAGTAACTCCAAAAGTTTCTCAGTTGATAAAGGTAAGCGGTACAAAAGACCAGCTTTTTCTTAAATCGAATGAATGGGCGATTCGTGCTTTTGCTAATTCTCAAAGTGCAATTCAGTATAACGACAAGAATGACGGTAAAATTATCGGACGGTTTCTGATGAATACAACCAACAGTCCCTATTATTCCAGTGATGTATATTCCGTAATTACGATAACTGTTTCAGATAAGACAGCTAAGATTGAAATCGATCCGCTTCCGTGGAAATATAATACCGCAGTCTTAAATACCACTGTTTATAAGCCGGAGACGGCACAAAAGGATATGCAGAAACTGATTGACAGTTTTAAGAGTTATATGGAATCACAACCAATAAATTCGGAGGCACTTGTGGTGAGGTAATAACTATCTCCTAATTATTGCCATCAGGCACTGTACAATTTAATTTACAAAACATCTCTCCTTCAAAGGGGGGATGTTTTTGTTTTATGGCAATTTAGTTATTAAAAAGGATTTTGATAATTAAAAACAGGAACATGAATGCTGCAAGGGGGGAGGGTTATTTTCCTTATCTCTATCAGAACCATCCTGACCCCAACTACGATCCTGTTTCCAACGGTATTATGGCATGGGATCTTTACCGTCAGATGTGGGGGTCACATGGCGAGTTTGTCGTAGATGGCAATTTAACCTCTGTTGAATATACGGACAAGCTTTTAACTCTGAAGGTTCCTACCCTCATTACCGTTGGCGATAACGACTAGTGTGATCCTTCGCTTGCAAAAGAGATGAATGAAAAAATTGCCGGATTAAAACTGGTTATCTTCCCCAAAAGTGGCCATATGACCTTTGTCGATCAGCCAACACTTTTTAGTGCTACAATTGATGAATTTCTCCATCCGGGGAAGTAAAACTACACGATTATATTTATTCTTTTGAATTATTAGTGCATTGATTTTAGCTTATAAAGAGGCCTTATTAATTGCAGGAATGCACTGGGTGATTACAGGAATGTGCGGATTAATTGTAGAGAAGCACAGCTGTGCGTCTCTACAATTCAAACCCGTTCTGTATAATTCAAACCCGTTCTGCGATTTGCTTCTAAAACCATAAATAGGATTGTTATCTGGAGATCTTCATTTCGTTGAGCAGATAACCTGCCCCTCCGAATTTATCCATGATAAAGAGGGTATAACGGATGTCTACATTGATGCACCGCTGAAGGGAGGGTTCAAAGATAATATCACTGCTCATCGATTCCCAGTTTCCGTCGAAGGCTGTACCGATTAGCTCCCCCTTGCGGTTCATTACCGGACTGCCGGAATTACCTCCGGTTATATCGTTGTTGGTGAGAAACGCGACGGGCATCCGGCCATCCTTCAACGCATATTCTCCAAAATCTTTAGTATTATAAAGCTCTTTGAGTTTAGCCGGAACGACGAATTCCCAGTTTTTGGGATCCTCTTTCTGCATTACGCCATCCAGAGTTGTCACATAATCGAAGGTCACGCCATCTTTGGGTGAGTAGCTCATTACTTTTCCGTAAGTCATCCGCATTGTAGAGTTGGCATCCGGATAAATAGCTTGTCCGCTCTTCATCTCCAATATACCTGCAATATAAAGTTTTTGTCCCTGTGTGTAAAGGGTACGATACTGCTCAAGTTCCTTATTGTATTTTGCCATTGCGGAGGAGATGTTTTTGGCTGCGATAAAGGCAGGATCATTTTCGAGCTCTTTTTTATCGCCCGCAAGAGCAACCGTGAGTTTGGCTTCCGAAACAAATACCGATTTGGTAAACAATGACTCTATGTAGGCATCAATATTTCCTTGGAAATCAGCTTCAATAGTTTTATAGAAATCAGGTAAATCGATGGCGGAAACTTTATCCCTGAAGAGTTTTATTAAGGCCGCAGCAACCTTTTTGTCGGTAGCGACATTGTAATCTTTATAGAAATCAGTAGTGGTCATCGGAGCCAGAGGCCTCACATTTTTTTGATCCGCACCATTTCCTTCCGGTTTTGGTCCAAAACGGGTTGCCGCGGAGGTCAGTTCGATCGGGCTTAAGGCTTCCATATAATATTTTAGGATGGCCTGAAGTTTTGCTCGTCCATCGATGGACGATTTAATATCATCGAGCGCTTTGCCATATTTTTGAATACGTGCGGGATCACCGTTGACCCATTCGGTAAAGCTCTTCTCTTCGGCGGCTCTTCTTTCATTGACTTTTAGCTTTTCAAAGGTCTCGTTCATACCGATTGCTTTTTTCCAGAAATTAGAGGATCCTGCATATTTACTGGCATATTGCAATCTGATTTTAGGATCAGAAACCATATCAGCCATCAACACATTCTGACGAACCCCGCGTACTAAAATGGTAATCGCATTGGTAATTTCACTGGTCTCCTTCACTTCATAAGAGGTCATAAACCGATTGGTCCTGCCGGGGTATCCAAGAATCATCGCAGGGTCGTTTTGATTCACCCCCTTAAGGGAGATGGTCAGGAATTTTTTGGGTTTATAGGGAACATTATCCTTTGAGAATTCGGCAGGATTATTCTCTTTATCGGCATAAATACGGAACATGCTGAAATCTCCTGTGTGACGGGGCCACATCCAGTTATCAGTATCCGCGCCGAATTTACCGATCGAGGAGGGGGGAGCCCCCACAAAGCGGATATCACTGTACGTTTTAGTGATTACCATATAATACTGATTGTCGCCGAAATAGGAAACTACCCTTGCTTTGAGATATTTATTCGCCCCTATGGCCTTGCTTGTCAGCTGATCGGAAACCGCTTTTAGTGCTTCTTCCTTTGATTTTGGGTCCGTTGCACCGGCTGTGGCTTCAATAACCTCTTTAGTAACATCTTCAAAACGGTCGAGAAAGGTTACCGTTAATCCTTTTGAAGGGAGTTCTTCGTCATGGTTCATGGCCCAGTAACCGTTTTGCAGATAATCGTGATCAACGGTACTTAGTTTCTGAATTGAGCCGTAACCACAGTGGTGATTCGTCAGGACGAGCCCGTCTTTGGAAATAATTTCAGCAGTGCAACCACCGCCGAAATGAAGTACGGCATCCTTTAAGCTGGAGTTATTGATATTGTAAATGTCATTGGCAGAGAGCTTAAATCCAATTTCCGACATTTTTTTGATGTTCAGTTTTTGAATCAGAGGAAGCATCCACATTCCTTCGTCTGCACGCAGGGTGCCAACAGAGAAAACGATAACTGACAGAAATAATACGATCGCTTTTTTAATATTCATGATCACAATTGATTTGGATATTTTGATGGGTGATTTTCACAACAATAGTAACAATAAAGTGGAGAGAAAAAAATAAATCTCATTTTAATTTATTCGCAATTTTTCTGAAGTTCTTCCGCTGCTTCTAAATAACCCAGCTTTTTGGCCTTTTTTAAATCAGCGCATCCATTTTCAGGGGGAATTAACAGTGCTTTGAAAACTCCTCTGAAGAAATATCCCTCACCATTTTTAGGATCGACCTCTATCACTTTTGTAAAATCAAGAATTGCACGCTTGTAATCCTTTAGATAGACGAACCCAAATGCCCTGCAAAAATAACCATAGCTATGTTTTGGATCAAGATTGATTACATTGGTAAAGTCAGTAATTGCTCCTTGAAAGTCTTTCAGATCACTCCTCAAATGTCCTCTGTTAATATAAGCCTCGGTATTATTAGGGTCAAGAGATAAGATGGCAGAAAAATCATCAATTGCTCCAAAGTAGTCGTATTGACATATTCTTAAGTTGCCTCTATCATTATAGGCTAATGTATTTTTTGGATCAATTTCAATCGCTTTGTCAAGATCGGCGATAGCCAGCGGAAAGTCATTAGCCATTATTTTGGCAGTACTTCTACCTAAATATGCATAAATATTTGTGGGGTCTAATTCAATCGATTTTGAATAGTCCATAATGGCTCCCAGATAATCTTTAAGTTCTTTTTTGGCATACCCCCTGCAAAAATAAGTTTCAGCTTTGGTGGAGTCAATTTCTATAGACCTCGTAAACTCGAGAATGGCACCTTTAAAGTCACTTAAGAAACCTTTTGCGTTGCCCCTGCAAAAGAAGGTCTCAGCTTTGGTGGAGTCAATTTTGAGCACCTTGTTGAAATCTTCCATAGCACCATTAAAGTCCTTTAGCCATATCCGGGCACCCCCTCTTTCCGAATATGCCTGCGCATTAAGAGAATCAATCGCTATGGCTTGCGTAAAATCATCAAATGCTCCTGTATAATCTTTAATAGCTGATTTGGATACACCCCTGTTAATGTATGCAATGGTGGATTTGGGATATATGACTATGGTGGTATTTAATTCATTAATGGCTCCTGTAAAGTCTTTGTTCAAAATTTTTATCATCCCATTTATATAGGCAATATCCTGAAGATTAGGATCAAGTGTTAGTGCCTTCATCAAATCACTCTTTGCACCTTGCTCATCGTGAAGATCCATCTTTATCAGACCTCTTTTTTTATAAACTTCAGCAGATTTTGGGTTAATTTCCAGTCCCCTGTTAAAATCTGCAAAGGCTCCGTTATCGTCAGCCATTAAATGCTTTACAGTTCCCCGACTGGCATAAGCCTCAGCATCTTTGGGGTTAATTTGCAATGCCTGATTTAAATCGTCAAGGGCCCCGTTGATGTTGTGAAGGTCGATTTTTGCATTGCTTCTGAATTTATAGACATTTCCATATTTTGGGTTAATTGCTATGGCTTTGCTAAAATCATCAAAGGCTCCACCATCGTCTTGTATAGAATGTTTCGCATTTCCTCTAAGAGCCCATGCTTCAGCATCTTTCGCATTGATTTCCAAGGCTTGGTTTAAATCTGCAAACGCTCCGGTAATATCCTTGAGGTCAAGTTTTATAGTACTACGGTTTTTTAGTGCATCCGCAGATTTGGGGTCAATGATCAAGGCCTGATTAAGATCGGCCAGGGCTCCTGGATAGTCTTTTAAGGTACTTTTTATTAGCCCTCGAATGGCGTAAGTTTCTGAGCGTTTTGGGCTTAATTCCAATACCATATTTAAGTCTGCCATGGTTCCTGAATTGTCATTCTGATCAAACTTTATCATGGCTCTGAATTCCAGGGCCGGGAAAAATCCGGGGTTAAGCTCAAAAGCCCGGGTACAGTCCTGAAGTGCAGCCGGAGTATCCTGAAGAAGAAATCTTGCCATGGATCTTACGAAATAAGCTTCTGCATATTTGGGGTTTAAGTCAATGGCTTTAGAAAGATCCTGTATACTGCCAGGGGTATCATTAAGGGGACCACACTTGAAATATCCCCTGAAGAAGTAGGCCTCCGCAAAATCGGGATTTAGTGCAATGGCCTTATTTAAATCTTCCATGCCACCTTGATTATCCTTTTCAAATCGGGCACGCCCCCTTACATTATATGCCTCCGCATAATCAGGATTTAGCTCTATCGCCTTGTTAAAATCGATTATGGCATTTTGGCTCTCCTCTTTTTTAAGGTTTTCCATACCCCTTTCGTAATATTCACGGGCAGATTGGCCAAAACATGTTGGTGCCAATAAAATCAGGCAGAAAAACAAAGCCCAAAAGGATGTTTTCATGGTCGCTGACTTTAAAATTAAGCGTGACTTAAATTTACAAAAAAAGGATCAATTTTAGTAGGATAATATTCAATTATTCACATTAAGAAATTTACCGAATCGGTACCTTACCCCAGTAGCAACTCTTTAACTATTTATGATACCACCGGAGAGCAATCTGTTACACTGCAAAAAACGGTACCACCTTGTCAAAGCCTATAACGGAAAATACTTGATCTATTGGGGAGAGCTGTTTATCAATGCCGCATGGTCTGATCCGGCAAAGCTAATCGCACGAAAGTACAGCTTTCAGAAGCGCTATAATTTAAGGTGTATTCCTCGCCGGTTATTTGAGTTCTAACCGACAATCTCTTTATAATTTGTTATATCAAATCCTATTTCCTCATCTGCTATTTCCTTGACAAAGTCAAAATAGACATGCTCAGGATACCCGAAATTTGCATTGTATTCAATTTTTTTGATGTAGGGATTTTTGTCAACACTTGTTTTAATGTAGGCGATGAGTTCATCGATTGTCATTAACGTCCCGGTTTTGGTCGGATCGTAAGGCTGGTTATTTACCGATACAATTTTACCATCGGTAACCTTTATCAGATGAGGGCCTATCCTTTCGGTGGTACAATAACAGCTGATCCGCAGTGTAAATTCATAATTGACCCTCTTTGTTGAAGTCCATTTTAGCTGATTAGCTGGAAAATTATTATTCAGTGACTTGCTGCATGCGCAAAATAAAATGAGTAAAATGGCCAGGTTTTTCATTTGTTTATAGTTTATTTTTAATCCAGTACTTAACGGAAAAGGAACCCTACATGATTTAATTATTTTCCTGGTGAGATTGTCCCTTATGACTTGTTTTATTATGACAAAGTTAGGATATTAAATTGATAATTTAAATGGTATCTTTGGTTGACTAACAGGTAACTGAATGAATTTTTCTCATTACACCTTCAATTCATTATTATGTAAATACGCGAGGCGTATCATTCGGCTCGGGATGATGGTTCTGCTGGTTTTGAACTGTATTGGAGCCTCGGGTTTTACCGCCAGAGAGCCTGTGATTGAGGCTGCCGAAGCGCTAATTAACCGGATGATTCCTCAGATGGCAGCAAGGGTTCATTTCCGAAAAATTTCGGACGACCAAGAGATTGAAAAACACCAAAACGCAATATCAGGAGATTTTTGTATACCTTACACCCTTTTGTTTAAATACTGAGTTATAGATTTAAATTTTCTGGTCACAGATCACTATTATTTACCTTTAACTGATAATTCCTATGAAGAAAAGTGATAATTCCCGCAGATCGTTTCTGCGAAATTCCTTTTTACTATCCGCAGCGGCTGCTGTTCCTGCTGTCTGGACTACCGCTGAGGGCAAAAACAGATCCGAATTTGGCAATAGGGAAACACCCGCGATTCCATCAGAAATTGAATCTGCCCACACTGGTGGAGCAAGTCCGGGTTCTTCAACGGTGACAGGTCAGCCTAATAATTATGGTTATAACCAGGATTTGTGTAAACATTACACCTGTTACCGGTCAGCAGGTCCGGTTCATATTGACGGAGAGGTGGAAAAGGAGGACTGGAAGTCTGTTCCAAGATCCCCCCGGTTTGTGGATATGACTACCGGGAATTCAGCAATTCTGGATACCCGGGCTGCAGTTCAATGGGATGATCAGAATCTGTATGTGGCCTACTGGATTCAGGAACCCAATATTGCGGCCACATTAACCAAAAGAGACTCATTGATCTGGAATGACAATGATGTTGAGATGTTTATTGGAGGAGAGGATTGCTATTACGAGTTTGAGATCAATTCATTTGGGACAGTTTACGAAGTTTTATGGGTGTGGCAGGATGCTTATAAACATGGCAGCAGATTTGAAATCCCGGAACTGGATCTGCTCACCCAAAAGGTAGAGGTTCTGGGTGGAGAATTTGATGGCCGAAAACACCCCCGCGGAGGGCGATGGGGCTTTCGGGAATGGGATCTTAAAGGGCTTAAAACAGCTGTAAAAGTTAATGGTACGGCTAATAAAAGTGAAGATCTCGATGCGGGGTGGAATGTTGAAATTGCTATTCCCTGGTCCGGATTGAAGCTGCTGGCAGGCGAAAGGTCGCTCCCTCCAAAGCCGGGTGATGTGTGGAGAATGGACTTTTCGCGGTTTGAATTATTGAAGGAACGGGGCGCTAACATCAATCCGGGGTGGTCGTGGAATACCCATGGAATTTATGATTCCCATATCCCGGAACTATTTACCTATATTCACTTTTCCGATAAGGGAGTTGGGGAAATTTAAGAGGTGGTTTAACTCTTCTTAATTACTAATTTTAGTATAACTATTTTATAATAATAAGTTTAGGATTTGAAACCTCTTTAAATGTATAGGGAAAATCACTTTTGTTTTCACGTTTATATATAATTCTAAACGTATTAAACCGTTTTTCTGCCAGTTCACTCTTATTTAGTTTCATATAAGAAACTAATTCATATCTTAATATTTGCTCATTTTGTGCATCAATCATATTGAGGATATACGAAAGTTGAATGACCACTGAGTAGGAACATGCAAGAAAATGTTTATCAATCAATGGCAGGAAAGCAATTAAAATTTCATCTTCAAAATTGGTTTTAAAGGGATCAAAATATTCGAAGTTTATCGCTTTTATAAAGGGACCTTTTGAGATGATATTTATTATTTGGGGTAAGGCATCATTATTTTCGCTATTGTGGCTGAAGTCTTTTAGAAGATCCTGGTAACAGAGGTAGTCGCAATAAAACCGATTATCGATCTCAAAGTAAAGTGAGCCTTTTTCGGTTATTAACGAAATACCCTCCATTTTAGTTAAGATATTTCGTAACTGATTCAATGTTACCCCTTTCGAGTTCTTTGCCTGTTCTATACTCTTGTGAGGCCATATTGCAGAATAAATCTGAGACGAGGTGACTCCGTTTTTTTTGTTTAATAAAATAAATACAAATAATTGTTTGATCCGGGTACTGAATAATTGTGTAATATCTTTTCCTGAATGATCAAACGCACAAAAATCACCAAAAAGGTAAATCGCATTTACCCTTTTCTCTTTGGCAATATGCTCAGGATTATCGTTTTGCTCTATTTTTATGCGTTGATTGTTTATCTGAATTTTTTTAACAGTTATTCTTCTGCGATAAAATAAAAACAAGGCTAAACAACCAAGAATGGCAATAAGAATAGAAAAATAGTTTACCCTTGATTTCCCTAAATTGAATTGAGAACCTGTAAATATTTTTTTCGAAACAGGTGGTTCTGATAAAGAGTAAATTTTTATTACCTGAGATCCATCAGAGAAAAATTCCTGCGTGGTGCAATATAATTCATTGGTAATTGGATTGAGATACAGATTGGCATTGGTTTCTATTTTCTCTGAAAATAGGGGGATCGAATCTGCAAGTACCTCATAATTGCCATTCTCAATCGAAAATTGATATAATTTAAGATAGGTATCGGGGATGTATTCCGGATAACAAAGGGTGTAAAATGATCTTTTGTCATCAGAAATAACCATATTCCGAACAGAAACCATCCCCTCTTTTTTTGCAGTACCATTCCAAAGTTTCTTAATTGAATGGGTTGAGTGGTTTATTTGAAAGCAATCGTCATTGTAAGATCTTCCTAAACTCTGGTCACCTGTTTCATTGCCTATTCCGCCATAAATCAATGAGGTCGTCTTGTCAACCTTCGCTAAGCCGGAGAAGAACCGTGGAGAAATCCGATCGCCGGAATAGGATTGTATACTCCATTTGTCGGTGGTGATGTCGTAGGTTCGGAAAGAGCCTGAAAATCGCTGGTTTCCAAAACCTCCAAATATTGTATATGTCTGATTATCAATATTAAAATAGCTATTGTGGTGATGGATTTGTACCTCCAGCTGTGTTGAGCTCTTGGTTGTCCATGATAAATTCGTCAGATCCAACGATGCAATTGTAGTTGTATTTACCGGAAGATTATTAATTTCATACACATAAATCAGATTTCTTAATGTGTCCATAAAACTCATTCCTAATGCAATAGGTACATTAAGCGAGTTCTTGTACCTATTTATTTTTGAGGTGTTTGATATGAAATAATAAAATAAAATGGAGTCTTTATTTAAAATAATCATTCGTTGGCTTTTTGCGTCAAAATTGACTGCTGCAACGGCTGATGAACGATATTTATAGCGCAATTTCCAATGGAAAGAGTCGTTTATTAGCCATACCGGATATTCCACTTTTCCAAATACCTCGCCATTGAGCTCATGAACCTCCGATCCCTCGTGTTCGTTGAAGTCAAATTCGTAATTTCGTTGACTCCCTTGAATGAGCAATTTTCTAATAGCCATTTTGGGCACATCAATGATATTTTCGTGTTTTCCAAATGAGATCACCGGCGTAATATCTCGTTTTGATCGTTTAAAATAGGCACGCCAGGCTTTATTATCCATCTTAATTTCAATGGAATCAGTTAATGAAAGTAGATCTATTGAGATTCTATGCCACCTTCGGTAGCCTAACTCTGCTTTATTGAGGGGGATCTTAAGCAAATTCTGTTTTCCGTCAAGATTAAAACTTAGGTAAGTTGAGTTATCTTTCTCGCTTAAGATCAACGAGAATGAGTCGCCGGTACCTTTTTCAGTGATAGAACAAATATAACCGAATGCATTAAAATCCAAGATGGATAGATCAAATGATATGGCTAAGGTATTTCTAAAAACAGGTGTCGATTTCTCAAAGACATTATACGCTGTCCTTTGAGAAATTGTGATATCATTTGACTGGAATAGTAGCCCTTGTGAGAATATATTCAGTGAAAAACAAAATATAAAAACAAGAAGTAATTTAATATTTAGATTTACCATAAGTTACCAGAGTGAAGCCATAAATATTTTGTTCTAACTATTTATGTAGTGCTCAACAGATTTGTCGGAGGTAAATCTACTTTTTTTTTAATTGTAAACGCAATTAATCATTTATTTATTGTCGAATAATCAATAATTTTTCATGTATAATCATTATTAAGATTTTGATTTTTCTGTTTTTATTTTTTGATGCTTGTTTCGGAGGCTTCGAACTCTAAATTTCCCCCGCTTTTTATATCATTCCAATTAATCCAGGTAGAATTTTTGTATAACTTGTTATTTAGTTTTAAAGAATGAATAAAAGATTTTTCAGGTGATCCTCCTGAAATAAGCAATTCTCCCTGCGGCAGTTCTATTTTTATTTCGTCAAACTGGGGGGTGTTGACGGAGAAACCGGCTATTCCCGGAGTCATTGGGAATAAGCCAATTGAGGCAAACACATACCAGGCTCCCATGGCCCCTAAATCATCATTCCCGGGTAGGCCTGATGTGGAACTGTTGTATACATCCTTTAAAATCCGATGTATTACTGCTGAGGTTTTATTTGGTGAATCTGTCCAGTTATAGATCCATGGTACCTGGAAATCGGGTTCATTTCCGGCAGCAAACCAATCGTTATCGTATTTAGCATCGAGTCTGACAAAAAGGTCATCGAGCCTTTTTTCTGCAATAATTTTTCCACCTATGGTATCAATCAGTGTTTTCAGATTGTAAGGAACCATCCAAAAATAGTTTTTGTAGGAGGCTTCATTCCAGCCATCGGAAATATCTTTCCATTTTCCATTGGTCTCTTTTGAACAAAGCCAGTTTAATTTAGGGTTGTACAGGTTCTTCCAGTTTTGGGAGCGATTGATGAAAAATGCCGCATCCTCATTATTATTTAGAGCTTGTTTGGCAAATTGTCCGATGGCATAATCGGATGAGGTATATTCCAGAAGCATCGAGGCAGGGGCAATACCGTACTTAATATACTCAGTCAAAAATGGTCTGATTTCCTGATTTTGAGATCGAAGAAGTGGACGCATGGATCCTTGTTTCATATATTTGTACGCTGTCTTAACGTCGAAATCGGTAGCCCCAAAGGCATAAGAATTCGAAATTAGGATAGGAGCAGGATCGCCCTGCATAATTCCGGTTTCGATATTGGCCAGAATCCATCTTCCATAACCTCCCGATTGGGAGGCAAATTCAACCAATGATTGCATCATATCACTGGACTCTTTTGGGAAAAGAATTGCAACCATTTGGCATTGAGTTCTGTATGTGTCCCATTCGCTGAAAGAGCTGTATTGATCACGCCCTTTATCCGCTTTATGAACGACAAAATCTGCTCCGATATATTCTCCGTTAGAATCATTGACAATATTGGGATGGATCAGGCAATGGTAGAGATGGGTATAAAATTGAACTTTCCGGTCTAAATTATCACTTTTTACACTTATTTTGGCAAGCGTTTTATTCCACACGCTTATGGCATTGCGTTTATAATCTTCAAACTTTTCGGAGGTGTTATCTTGCTTTAAGTTCTCTTTGGCATTTTGAACCGAAACAAATGAAATGGCAATGCGGTAATTGACCTCCTTATTTTTTTTAGTATTGAAAGTGAAATAGGCTCCTGAGCTCTTTCCATAAGCCAGTTTTAAGGAATCAAGCAGGGCATCACCCATCCAGGTTCCTGTATAATTTGCCATTCGATTGAATTCTGCAGCAAAATAGATTTTGTAGCGGGTTTGGTTACCACAAAATTCACCTCCCGAACTATAGCCTTCGCAAGTTGAGGGGGAAGTTATTTCAACTCTGGCGTCATCGACGCTGGTAGCGTTAATTCCTGATCCGATTATTACAGTACCCATGTCCGAATTATAGGTGAATCGGGCTATTGCAGACCTTTTATTAACGGTTAACTCAGCAAGGGTTTGATCTTCCATTTTTACTGAGAGATACCCGGCACAGGCCTCATTTACTTTTTTATATGCGGGAATACCATCCATCTGATTCGGAGAGGAACTTAACTTTCCGGCTAAGGGAAGTACCGGAAAATTTCCCATATTAGCACATCCTGCCCCATTTAGCTGAGTTACGGCAAATCCACGTTGTGGGGTAAAGAATCCGGGTGAAAACTGAATCATTCCAAATGGATATGTTGCACCGATAAACGAATATCCACAGCGTAAACCATCTCCGTGACTTCCAATTTGCGGGTCAACTAACTTTGCAAAGTCCTGGGCGGTAACAAACAGACCCAAATTAAACAGGAGTAATGTAATGGTGAGTACTTTAATGTGCATAAAAAAAAATGATGTTACAATAGATATTTTTCGGGAATTCATGTTTTCAATTCTGATCTACTGTTCTTTTGAGGATTTAATAAAAATGGTGTCTCTAATTGGGATAGATGCCCTTCGATCGAACGAAGTTCATCTACCCCATTTTGTTTTTAGGATGGCATTGGTTTTTAAATTCAGATTTAAAACCAGCCACCCCGGTATTTATTTGAACTGACCAAAGAAAGTCATTTCAGTAAGTTGAGCTCCTGATCCGCCAACGGTTTTCAACACCTGATACCTCAGGTAGTGAACATCCGCTGCGGGTGCTACATCGAATTCTACAGTTTGATTATTCTCGCCATCTACGGCACCTTTGTAGAGTAATTTCCATCCCTTGGCCTCAAATTCTGCACCATCCTCTGATGAAGTTTCAGCATTGGTGATGTCCATAATTCCCCAAAGAGCAACTTCTGTTGGGTTGTTTCCCGAATAGTTTCCCGGATCCCTTAGTCCAAGTCGGCATTTAAGGATCTTTGCTGTTACTCCAAGGTCTAATGTAAAATGATGTGGTATTGAGTTTTCGCCAGAGTGATATCCACGCTCATCGCTGCCAGACCAGCTTCCATCTCCATCGAATAAGTATCTTGCCGGGTCGGCGCCATACGAAGTTCCCGGATTGTCGCTTGCCATTGCTGCGAAAGAAATTAAACTCTTCGGTAGTTCCAGTGGCTGGATATTCTGTCCCCAGAAGGTCATCTCTGTTAATTGTGCCCCTGAACCACCGACTGTTTCAGTTACGCGGTATCTGAGGTATCGGACATCGGGTCCTGTGGCAACATCAAATTCAACGCTTTGGCTGTTTGCCCCATCAACGGGACCTCTAAAAAGCAGTTTCCATCCTTTGGCTTCAAATTCCGCTGCATCCTCTGAAGAGGTCTCCGCATTGGTGATGTCCATGATTCCCCAAAGTTCAACTTTGGTTGGGTTGTTACCGGAATAATTATTCGGATCTCTTAAATCGAGCCGGCATTTACGGATTTGTGCACTTACTCCCAGATCGATCGTGAAGTGGTGAGGGATTGAATTTTCACCCGAGTGATACCCAAGTGCATCGTTACCAGACCAGCTTCCGTCACCATCAAACAGGTAATGAACAGGGTCACCTCCATAAGATGTTCCCGGGTTGTCGCTCGCCATCCCTGCAAACGAGAAAAGGCTCTTATCCAGGAATGTGTATGGCGGTGCAGGAAGTTGGCTGACAACCTTATCCAGATAGATTGTATCAAAACCTAGTATGCCGGATTGGATCGCGGAGGTTCGTTCTATCTGACCCAGAGGTTTCCAGTTGACCAGCGTTGTTTTTGAATCATCCTGTTTTACCACCATGCTGGTCTTCTCATTGCTCGTGTTATCGTACCAAAGGTTCGTGAAAAGCACATATTCCGATTCACTTTTATCGGCCCAGCTCGCCACGGTATTGTCCCCTTCGAATACCACTCCTGTCATCCTTCGTGTTTGCTGTGTTGATTTGAAGATATCTCCAACAGCCCTGCCCCGTGTAGTTTGTAATACCGACAGGTTTCCATAATTGTCTTTGGTTGAGACTTTGAATTCGTAAGTGCGCTCTTTCAGATTATCAATGATCATCTCGAACTTATCTTTTCCGTTCTTATCGATCGTGAAGGTTTTTGATTGATCTTCCCATTGAACGGTACATTCCGTTGAATTCCCCAGGTACCTGGTCAGTCCTATAATTTTCACCCGTTTATACCCACTTAGAACTTCAAGGGAATCGAGTTTTCCGGCATAGATTTTTTCCCCGTTCAGATATTGTTTGTAATTTGACTGCATATCGCTACATCCCATAATTATGGTGATGAGCAGTATAGTTATAGGGAGTATTTTTAAAATTTTTGTTTGCATAATTTTCTAATTTTTATAAGTTAAAATCAGACCACTACAGTGGTTAGTGCTATAATTGTGTTTTAATAATATCCCCCCAAAAGGAGAGTTCTCCGATCACCGTTACGTCCATTGAACCCCAGGTTTCAATATTTTCAATCCGTATAAACCGAACCTGATGAAGGTCATTCACGTCAAATTCAAAGTCTTCACCTTTATCCTGAAATTCTATATCTTCTGATGATACCTGTCCTACGGGGAGGCCTGATGGTTTAAATGAGAAACATTCTTTTAAAAGGGTCCAGCCTGCAGTTGGATTCGAAGCATCATAAGGTGGCAATTGGTTGATATCCTGTGTGCCATAGATTTTGAAATGTTTTGGATTTCCATGTTTATACAATTCATATCCACCACGTTGATACAGTTTAAATCTGCTAAGTTTTGCCGACTGTCCTAAGTCGATTGTGAGGTAATGGGGTAGCGGTTCAAAGTTTGTATGACCGCAATTCCACTGATCGCTCCATCGGTTATCCCATATTTGCCGGGCGTTGAATCCATATTCGTCAAAACTTTTATCATTGTTTAACTTGAATATCGAGAACAATGTTTTATCCAGAAAATCATCGGGGATTGGGGTAAATTCAAAGTTTACAACCTCTGATTGATTTCCCCACCGGTCTTCAATATAGACACCGAATTTGGTCTTAACGCTTTTGTATCCACGAAAACTATACGTGCCTACTTCCTGACTGGTAAAGAAGGATTCGCGGTAAACCATTTTGGATTGTACCTCGTCGTAGGTTAGGATGTTTATCGAAACCTGTGCACGCAAAGGATTAGCGTATGAGATTTTTATCCCCCCGTAATCGACAACTCCGGTAATTGAAGGAATTATTTGCTCAACAGCTGGTAATAACGGGGATATCACTGCTTTGGTTCCTTTGGAGATATTTTCTGCGCGGTCAACAGCAAAAAGTTCGACCGGGTAATCTCCAACTTTTCCCAGACCTTCGATAGTAAGAGAATCTATTACTGATGAAGCTTTTACCTCTCTTTTCTTCCCTTTACTATCGGAGAAGACTGCTTTTACATATAATACATCCTTGTCGGAAGGGGCTGTAAAATAGATTACGGCACCTCCCGATTTGTTTACAATCTGGTTAACCGTCACCAGGCCTGGGGATACTCCATCTGATCCGTAAGGATGGTGTGTGTCTTCCTTGCATCCTGCAAATAAGGCTATCACTAAAATTAGTGTCAGTATAATTTTAAAGTTCATTGTGCTAAGTTTAATTGATAAAAATAGATCATGTAATCTTGAAATTGGGTTACCATCCAGGACTCTGAACGAGGTTCGGATTGCGCAGCATCTCATTTTGGCTGATTGGCCACAAATAATCCTTTATCAGGAAATCTCTGTAGAAGATATTTTTGACCTGGTAGAAATCTTTGGTATCGCCTGCATAGATATTCCACCCACGGATTGGTCTATTGAAGTAATCACCTGCTAATTTCCATCGGCGTAAATCCCAATACCGGTGTCCTTCGAAGGCAAGTTCGATCATTCTCTCCTTTTGAATAATCGTTCTCATCCCCTCTTTTGATTTGGGTTTTTCAGGATGATTCGAATATTGGTTCCAGGTGCTTACCAGGTCTGACCCTTTGTCGAGTCCTGCTTTATCTCTTACTTTCTGGATATACTTGTAAACTTCGGCATCGGGAGCACCCTTAACTTCATTTAATGCCTCTGAATACATCAGATATAAGTCCGACAGGCGAATAATCGGGAAAGTATACTCCTGTATGGTAGTTGTATTTCGGGTAATGACATTTTCATAATTAACCAGTTTTTTTGTAAAATATCCGGTAATTGAGTAAATTTCAGTTCCAGCCTTACCTGAAAATTGTCCTGCTTTAGCATTCAGGTAAGGTATGTTCTCCGTGTCGGATGTTTCCATCGAAAACCATTTACCCCCATCAAATCCAACATAGGCATAAAAACGGGGCTCGCGGTAAGTATGCAATTTTGCCGTAGTATAATTATTCTGAAGGTAATACCTATGATCTGACGCTAAGGCATCTGTAACTTTCACCAGACTAAACCGATCATTGTAATTCCAGGTTTTGTCTTCGTTTATTGGAAGGCCATTGGACGAATAGAAATCTTCCACCACATTAAGTGTTGGGGCATGGGATTTTCGGGTTGCACCAAAATTTGCAGCGTGGTCGCCAGTCCAGCGTGGCTGGCACCATGCCTGTAAAGCATTGACAGAGTTGGGCCCAACACCAAAAATCATCTCTTTATTATACCTGTCAGTAATTGTGGCCCTTAATGTAAGCTCCTGGCGAACCTCCTGGCTGATTGTTCCAATAGGTAATAAATTGGTAAATGAGAATAATTCGTGACCTGCCGATTCAGCGGTTTGAATGGCATCGAGACAAGCATCTTGCGCAGCTACCCATTTTAGGGGATCAAAAGTCTGGTTCACCAGGGCCAGCCCTTTTTTGTCATTAAATCCGGCATAGTCTGAATTTCCATTAAATAAAGGACTTGCAGCCAGCATTAAAATCTTTGCTTTAATTGCTTTCGCAGCCGGTAATGTAATTCGTCCATTTTCGGTCTGAATAAACCTGATTTTGTCTGGTAATGCTCCGCTTTTAACGACTTCATCCAATAAGGCGGTTATGTACTTAACTACTTCATCGACCGATTTTCGTTCAACATGGGTTTCAGCTGATGGTGCATCAACGGGGATATTTTTATCAACAATCGGTATTGGGCCATACATCTGAAGTAATAAGAAATGGAAATAGGCTTTTAAGGTCTTTGCCTCTGCAATCCATCGATTTTTCTCATCGGTATTTAAACCGGGTATGTCTTTGAGATTTTCAAGAAAAATATTGCAGTCCCTTATGCTTACAAACAGATTGTAAGCGCCTTGGCGCCCTTCCCAAAAATTCAAATAAGGGTCGATCGTATTCTGCATCCCTTTAGCCAATCTTAGGCTGGTTTCGTTATTGAGATAGAAATCTTTTTCCCCATAATACCAGATTTCATCCCCTGCCACCATTCCAAAATTTTGTTCAAGACTCGCCTGTTCCGGTATATAGCTGTATATTGTGGCTAAAAACCGCTCGGCAGAACCCCTTGTTTGGAATGCGATTTCAAGCGTTGCAACATTATCGGGTACAATGTCAAGATAAGATTTACAACTAAAAAGGGAGAATACACACAGAATTAAAATATATCTTTTCATAGCGTTTTGTTAAAAGTTTACGTTTACACCTAGGTTAAATACTTTCTGAATAGGGTAACCTAAACCATTTCCACCCATCTCCACATCCCATAGTTTGAATTTGCTAATTGTTAGCAGATTAGTCCCACTGATGTAAAACCGCATCGAAGACAATCCCGCTTTTGTCAGGAAACTTTTCTTAGGGATGGTGTATCCAACTTCAAAAGATTTAAGCCTCAGGAATGCACCGTTTCGGATAAACCAGGTACTTGCCTGCATATTATTTTCAATAACCTGATTCGACAAGCGTGGCCATGCTGCATAAGAGTTTCTGTTGTCCTCTGACCAATGGTCGTTTGCCCAGGCATTTAGCAATGCATTATTGCCGATCTTATTATTCCACTCATCTCCTTGTGATCCGTCGTTAATATCGATAAATGGAGCCGTTTTATAGGTGTCGATGAAAAATGAGGAGCGGGCTGATCCTTGAAAGAAAAAGGAGAAATCGAATCCTTTATACCCTGCAGATGCGCCAAAGCCATAAATAACTTCAGGATCTGAGGGGTAACCGATTGGGACAACATCATTTTCGTCGATACGCCCGTCACCACTAATATCTTTGTATTTGATATCTCCGGCCATGTACCTGCCAAATGTTTGAAGCGGTGAGTTTGCAATATCAGCTTCATCAACAAATAGTCGCTCGGCAATGTATCCGTATTGTTGGTTTATGGAGTTCCCAAGTCTGGATCTCCAGGGTAATCCTGCACCAACAAAATTTAGTTCTTCGTAAGTTTTAAATTTACTTGCAGCGTAAGTGATATTGGCCCGACCCATTACCCATAGTCCGTTGGCAAAGCTGTGATTAAAATCGATAGAGGTCTCAAATCCGTGTGACGCTGCGGCTCCGATATTTGCCTTTAAAGGGACTTGTAATCCCATAGATGCCGGTATTTGTGAACGATCCATCAGAATATTGGAACGGTATTCATAAAAGTAATCGGCCTGAATTTCAAACTTGCCGAACAGCCCGATCTCGACTCCCAGGTTTGTCATCCTCGCTTTTTCCCATGATATCTGATTGTTGCTGTATCGGTCTATACTAATCCCCGGAATATTGTGAAGGTAATTCTGTCCAAAAGTGGTCCCAACTCCGCCATTATTCATATTAACCTGCGAGATATAAAAAAAGCGGTCGTTTTCACTTCCAATAGCATCGTTTCCTACTAAACCATGAGTGACCTTAAGTTTTAGTTTATTAACAACCTTATTCCATGGTTTCCAGAAGTTTTCGTTCGATAAAATCCAGCCAGCTCCCATTGATGGGAATAAGCCAAACCGTTCCCTGGCAGCAAACCTTTCCGAACCATTGTATCCAAAATTTAGCTCTGTAAAAAAGCGGCTGTCATAAGCATATGTAAATCGGCCCGATAATCCAAGGTTACGGTATGGTAGTGATTTTTGCAAACTACCTCCATTTGAATATTTCATTTCACGCATTATTCCGACTAACATGCCGGTAACAGTGTGTTTTTTGCCGAATGTCCGCTCGTAATTCGAAGCACCTTCAAAATAGAATGATGTCCCAATCGATTTGTCACCCTCATTATACTGCAGGTATTCGGTCCCATTATTGGGGTTTAATTCAAATAGTGAATATTTATTAATCGCAGCATCGTAACTCGAAAGCGAGTAGTAGAATGGCGAATATGACCTGTTTAAATTAAAAAATGATTCCCTGGTTGTATTTCCCAACCCACGTAAGGTTAACCCCTTGGTGATAAAACTTAAATCCTGTTTTAATTCAATAACAGCCAGCATATTACTTTTGCTTTCATCTTTATATCCTTTAACCATGTCGGCGTAAGGATTTAAATAATTTCCCTGGCCTGCATTGCCGAAAAGAATATGTTTCGAAAAAGCATTTTCTACATCAGGTGCATAATATTGAGGATATAGAACAGGGTTTGTTTGTAGAGCTTTTCGGAATAATGCTTCGCCTCCATCGATCGGTCCGTTGTAATCATCAAAATTGCCGTTAAACCGAACTGTAACCTCAGTGGTTTTTGTTACATTAATATTCACATTTGACCGAAGCGAAATTCGGTTATATTTTACATTATTATTAAAGTTATTTCGTTTATCAACCTTCAAAATTCCATTGTCAGTATTTATCGTACTGGCCAAATAGTAGCGTGCAATTTTACCACCTCCACTTAAATTGAAATTAAGCCGGTCGTTCATAGCCTGAGTATTGAACATATTGTCAAACCAGTTAACAGCAGGATAGACAGATTGATTCCTTCCCGGCTGTTCGGTCATTTTTATTTTTTCCAGTGAATATGCACGACCACCAAGCGGATTTCGGGTTAAAATAGCTTCATTCTGCATCTTCATATAGGTAATCGGATCAGCAATGTCAAGCATGCGAGTTGGTGATGACATTGACCTTTCGTACCTGATATTGAGTTTTGCAGGCCCCTCCTTACCCTCTTTCGTCGTTACCAGGATTACCCCATTGGCGCCACGTGCCCCATACAATGCTGTGGCCGTAGCATCTTTCATGATTGAAAAGCTTGAAATATCATCGGGTTGCATCCGGGCAAGATCCGATGTGGCCAGTTCAATTCCATCAATCAAAATTAGCGGTGATTTCTTATATCCGAAGGTGGTTACCCCTCGGACGAAAAATTCGGCATTATCATGACCCGGTTCTCCACTGCGCTGATAGGAAATTAAACCCGGCATCCGCCCGGCTAAAGCGGTGGTCAGGTTGCTGGATGGAATTTTTAATTCGGAAGGCCTGATGGTGGAAATCGAGGCGATTACAGACTCCTTTTTTTGTTTTCCGAAGGCTACAACAGAAACCTCTTTGAGCTCATCAACTTTCTCCAAAAGGGTTATTTTTAATTCGCTTTGACCTACAAAATCGATTATTTGTGTGATCATCCCTATAAAGGATACAACAATCTTATCACCAGAAGCAGCTTTGACAGAAAAATTTCCTTCTGTATCGGTGATTGATCCGCCTGGCAAACCCTGGATCATTACAGTCGCTCCAGGCAGCGGTGCTCCGTCTTTATCGACCACCTTGCCAGTAACCACATTTTTTGTGATCGCAGCAGCTGACTCTGATGAGGATTTATTCAAACCATTTCCGGCGATTGGCAAAGTCGCTCCTATAACATTCAGGTGCGTTATCAGGGCAATGACAATAATCCATATTTTCCTGAATAGATCAACGTACCCTAACTTCATTCTCTGATGAGAATGGCATAAATCAGGTTTTTTCATAAATTTAATTAGTTAATTTAACATTCGGTGAATCTGCGATTAGCGGGCAGAATCTAACTTTTCATGTTCTGAATTAAGCACACGAAAACGGTACAAATGTAGATTTGGACAATTAATTTGAATATTAATTCAGAGTTAATTGGAGGTTAATATTAAAAAATTGTCGTCGTTTTACCGGTTTTTGAACACATTTAACGGGAAAGTTCGTGCACCCGCCGATGTAAACAGATATTTAATTGAGTAATCTCTTATCCGAAGTTATAAGCTTATCTGAAAGGGATCAGAAATTATAAATTGGCCGAAAATAAAAATAATAGGAGAGCCTTTTAAACTATTGTGGAAATAGCTTGTGAATACTTAAAAGAGATCTGCTTTTAACAGGGATTACAGTAAGGTAAATGCAACCTTAATTCCCAGTAGTACGAGAAATCCACCAAGGATGCGATTGATTTCCTTTTCATATTTTAGAAAAATTCGCTGAATTTCCTGTCGCGTAAGGAAAACGGAGACAATGGCAAACCAGGAAAGGGCAGTTCCGATGATGATAAAAGATATCGTAAGAATAATATAAAGTGGGGTAGAGTTTCCAATCACAAGAGTAAATAAACTAAGGAAAAATAAGGTCGCTTTGGGATTCAATACATTCGTTAGAAAACCTATTCTAAAAGCCTGAAATCTGGTAAGATCAAATTCCGAATGTGTTGCTGTAAGATCTAGTTTTGACCTTTTGGCCATCATCGATCCAACTCCCATATAGATCAGATATCCGGCTCCCAGCAGTTTGATCATTGTAAAGAGAACTACGGAAGTGGAAATGAGATAACCAATTCCTGCGGCACAATAAAACAGATGAACCCCCAGTGCCAAAGAGATTCCAAGGCTGGTAAAGATCCCTGACCTGCGCGAATAGGTTAGAGAATTCCTCAAAACCATCACAAAATCCGGGCCGGGACTTATAGCAGCCAATAAATTTAACAAAGCAACAGTTCCAATTAAAGGAAGGTATTCCATTGCTTAAACGAAATCTTTAAATCCGGGTATATCATCCAGTCTTACAGGCCGGCCTTTTTTTAATCCTACCCCAATGACTTTGGCACGGGCAACAAGTTTATTCTCAGGTAATTTATAAATATCCTGTTCAAAAACAAGTCTTAACTGCCCTTCTTTTAGGGCATTGATCTTTACAACAAAAAGATCCCTGCTGGTAAGAGAAAGTTTATAGTCGATCTCAATCCGTGATACAACAAGGTCAATCCCCAGATCATGAAGCCCTGCAAAATCGATATTTTTTTCAAGTAAAAATGTGTGACGGGCATGTTCAAAGTAATTTAAGTATACCCCGTTATTGACAATTCCCTGAAGATCACATTCATAATCACGAACCATAAAATCGAGTTCGTATTGGTAATATTTTAGTGCCTGTTCCATTATTATAGGTGTTTAATTCTGATAATTTCAGGAATTTATTTTCCCAAAATAAAGCGGCAATTTCATCAAATTATTTATCTCCTCCAAACTAAATAGCCTGAAGAGGTTATTCCGAAATCTTAAGACTTACCTTATGATTTACTGATCTATAATTATATTTCTGATTTAGTCTCTTTTGAGATTTAATTTTTCAAACCATTTTTGGTAATCATCCAGTTTGAATGGGGCCTTCCCGCTCAGGTAGTGGTTTGTTAATTTTTCATTGCCAATTGTATAATTAATTAACCACATGGCTTGTCCCTCCGAGATCGGAATATGTCCAATTTCGACTTTCCCATTCGCCGGAATCACAAACGAAGAAGAGAACAGTATTTTTCCCCCCGCGGCATCCGTGACTACGACATTGCCTGATTTCTCTTCTCTTGTATCGTTAACCGCAATAATTGGATTTTTCTCCTCCACCGCATCGCCGATCATCACGCAGGCATCATGCTGAACTTGCCGTATATAGTAATAGGCAAGTTTTTTGCTGTTATAGTAATCCACTACTGCGTCGGAGATAATGGGCCATCCATCGCGAAGATTCCACCAGATAATTCCCGTTTTTCGGAATTTATCCATTCGCCATAACTCCACAAAAAATTTCATCGCCTCTGCCTGTACAACCTGTGAAGCAAAAATAAACTGATCCAGGTCTTTGGGCGATTCTCCAAACATCGACTTAACCTGCTTAATCATTAAATCATTCCTCTGTATAGTAAAATTCGACTCCGGATGTGAACGCACTGCCTTGGTTTGCCACTGATCATTCCACGCTCCTGTTTTGGTCCAGGGATAGACAAAATCAGGTTCAAACATTTTTTCAAGGCTGCTTTTGTTCGGACATCCATGGTATCCGATTTCGCTCACAAAATGGGCATTCGAACTGGTGTAAAAAGGGTCTTTGTAGTAGCCGCGTGGCCCCCAAAGGTGAACCTCCGGCAACAAGGATCCTTTTCCCCCCTGTTTGTAGTATTCTTCACTCGAATAGGGCGAGCTTGGCAGGTATGACCTTATCGGGTCATATTCCCAGATGATTCGGGGCAAAATCTCCCTGCTGATCCGATCTCTTGACGGATCGGGATGTTTTCGCAAACTCCATTCCAGCGAGGAATCATTTTCATTATTACCTGACCATAAAACCAATGAGGGGTGTGACCTGAGTTTTAGAACGACATTAATCACCTCGTTTGTGATCCGCTCTGCAAAATTATTATCCTGCGGATAGGTCGTGCACCCCATGGCAAAATCCTGCCAGACTAAGATCCCTTTTTGATCGCATAATTCGAAAAAGTCGTGATCTTCATAAACATTTCCACCCCAGCAACGGATCAGGTTACAATTCAGATCGGTAATCATTCCAAACACATCCTTTAATAGCCCCTTATCCCGACTGTGAAGCGCATCCAATGGTACCCAGTTTGTCCCCCTGATAAATATCTTCTCCCCATTTATCTTAAATACAAACTCCCCGGGATTCTCTTTGGTCGTTATCTCCGAATGAACCAATTCGGCAGTCCGGATACCTATTTGTTGCTTTTGCTCATCAAGAACCCGTTTCTGCTTATCAACAATCCTGACCGTGGCCTCATAAAGAGCAGGTTCACCATAACCCCTTGGCCACCAGAATTCGACATTTTCCAGCGAGATGCGCTGCCGTGAACTGTTTGTAAACAGCGGATAAGAATTTTCATAGCAAATTTTGGATCCAAGCTTCAACGAAACTTCCATTGTTAATCCATCGATAGTGGGGAATCCCGATACAAAATCCCAATCCAGTAACAGTTGCGCCCTTTTTTTCGGAATATCTACCGAATTTGTCATCCAATAAACCTGTTTAAGCCGTGTGGGTTTTATAACTGAAAGATGAACACTTCTCCAAAGTCCGGCACTAATTAGTCGCGGCATGATGTCCCAGCCATACATATGAGGAGCTTTTCGCACATTTATCGCCTCAGCGCCAAAATCCATGCGTGTACCAATTACCCCGTTGGTATACTTTTGTCCTTCGGCAACTGCCGGATTAATCCGAATGGATATGGTATTGTTTTTCCCTTTTTTTAACAGATCGGTGATGTCAAAATGGTGATCAATAAGCATATTCTCGGTTTTTCCGATCAGTTGATTGTTGATCCAGATTGTTCCGAAACAATCGACTCCTTCAAGAATAAGTTCAATTCGTTCCTCCTTGTCAAAGTCAGGGGTCGGGAAGGTTTTGGTATACCACCATTGATAAGCTTCAAATTTGCGCAGGTCGTAGATGTGATTTCCTCTCTCCGGATTACTGATTTTTCCGGCGGCTAGCATATCAAGCTCTACATTTCCGGGCACTATGGAAGGTATCTCCTCCATAGTTCTGGTTTTAAGTTCATCGGGAGTTTTAGGCGAGTTTGAATCGTTTAATCCATAGGTTAATTTCCACGAGCCATCCAATGAAAAATTCAATGAATTCTGGCTATGTACAATATGGGCGATTAAGAGAAAATAAAGGATTAAAAATCTATGCATTTGATTTACAGTTT
>CANJNY010000027.1 GCA_947475715.1 Prolixibacteraceae bacterium | reverse complement strand
TCTAAAATCAAGCCTTATCAACGCTACAAAGATTAATGAAGGCAATCCAATCCAGAGTGCATATTTATTCAGAATATCAACCCAGCCAGGTCGTACAACCTCGGTTCGCATCGTAATAAATCCTAAAAGAATTATCAGAAATAATGGCAAAATGGAATTGGCAGCAAGGAAAAACAGGCTCATGCAGACAGTGTAAGTTATTTGAAAATAAAAATTGTAAAATTTGATTTTAGCATTTTGCGTGTGCGTTTTGGTAATTTACTAATATTCCTACCGATCAGGACTTAAGAATTTGCTCAACAAGGCTCAATTCGTCGTTGGTGAAAATAAGATTAGTTGCAGCGGCCAGATTATCTTTCAACTGTACAACAGAACTGGCACCAATCAGGACAGAGGTCACACGCTGATCCTTGAGCAACCAGGCAATTGCCATTTGAGCCAATGATTGATCTCGCAGTTTTGCTACCTCATTGAGCTTTTTAACTTTTACTAAAGCAGGTTCCACCTGATCTTCGCGTAAATAGCCCCATGATTTTGCCGCCCGTGATCCGTCAGGAATCCCATCAAGGTAACGATTTGTCAAAAGCCCCTGAGCGAGTGGTGAAAAGGCTATAACACCGATCCCCTCTTCCTCAGCAACATCCAGGAGGCCATTTTCAACCCATCGTTCAAACATCGAATATTTGGGTTGATGAATCAGGCATGGAGTGCCCAGTTGTTTTAATATTGCTGCAGCTTTTTTGGTTAATTCGGCAGGATAATTGGATATCCCGGCATAAAGTGCTTTCCCTGAACGAACGGCATAATCGAGTGCCATCATCGTCTCTTCAAGCGGAGTATCGGGATCGGGACGATGCGAATAGAAAATATCGACATATTCAAGTCCCATCCGTTTTAAACTTTGATCCAGGCTGGAGATCAGGTATTTCCGTGAGCCCCATTCTCCATAAGGGCCTGGCCACATCAGATAACCCGCCTTTGTAGAGATGATTAATTCGTCTCTGAAAGGGAGAAAATCTTTTTTATAAATCACTCCGAAGTTCTCCTCTGCCGAACCGGGAGGTGGTCCGTAGTTATTGGCGAGATCAAAATGGGTTATCCCCTGATCAAATGCATACCGAAGCATATCACGGCCATTCTCCAGCACATCAACTCCGCCGAAATTATGCCACAGACCAAGGGAGATTTCAGGAAGTTTTATACCACTGCGTCCGCAGCGCCTGTAGTTCGTCCCCTGTTCGTATCTTTCTTCTGAAGGTATATAATTCATGATAATAATGTAAATTATTGTAAATTCTGGTCAAACAACGTAAAAACGGTATATCTGGTTTGTTTCGATAATCTGTTTACATGTTAAAATGGCACCTAAATACTTTTTTAGATTACCTTGTTCTCTGCTCAAAACCATCACAAACAACGACAAATTGTATTTTTTTCCCCTGCAAAATTGAGGCAAGATACAAAAGATTTGTTTTCTGATATAAAACTGATGCAGAAATGTCCGATTTAAAAATTTTCGTAACAATAATTTCTATATTTGCTCATCCAAAAATAAAATCAAATATTAAAAAATGAGACAAGTTGCAATTGGAATTGATATCGGTGGCACAAATACAGCGATTGGAGTAGTTGATTACGAAGGGAACGTGTTATACGAAAAGAAACCTCAGCTGCCAACGCCGCAGAAAAGGGAAAATCCCAACATGACTTTGGCTGTTTCGGATGAGCTAATCGAAAAATATATCACTAGTCTTACATCTGAGATAAAAACTGCCATTGAAACTGTTAAGCAGATAAATCCTGAAATTGAGGTCGCAGGAATTGGCATTGGTGCTCCGAATGGTAATTACTATAGCGGAACAATCGAAAATGCAGCCAACCTTCCTTTTGTCGGTGTTGTCCATTTTACAGATTTGATTCAGAAGAATTTTCCGGAGATCAAACATGTAAAACTTACCAATGACGCTAATGCAGCGGCTCTTGGAGAGATGATCTATGGCGGTGGCAAAGGGATGAAAAATTTTGTGATGATCACCCTGGGTACCGGTCTTGGAAGCGGAATCATCGTCAATGGGGACCTTGTTTATGGGGCAGACGGTTTTGCCGGCGAGGTTGGACATACAACCCTTGTTCCAGACGGAAGACTCTGTGGTTGTGGCGGCTACGGTCACCTTGAAGCTTATTGCTCTGCCACGGGGATAAAAAGAACAGTATATGAGCTTCTTGCCCAAAATAATGCAACTGAAAGCGAACTGGCTAAAGTCCCATATGCTGATATGAACGCTAAGATTGTTTACGATGCTGCTGAAAATGGCGACCCTATCGCCAAAGCGGTATTTCAAAATGCAGGAGAATTACTCGGTCGGTCACTAGCTGATACCGTTCACTACCTCAGCCCGGAAGCTATTTTTCTGTTTGGCGGTGCTGCTGCTGCGGGAGACTATATATTCAAACCAACAAAGGAGAGCCTTGAGAAATATGTTCTTCCAACTTTCCGCAATAAGGTGAAGATCCTCCCTTCAAAACTTAAAGAGGGTTCAGCTGCAATTGTAGGTGCAAGCGCACTGGTCTGGAAAGAGATCGAAAAAAACTAAATAATTTTCTCCTGCAAGGGAGAATTTTATTAAATCAACCCTCAATCAATACTACTTGGTTGGGGGTTAGTTTATAAAGAGAATCACGATAAGATTCAAAGATCACGCAAAACGACTGAAATCAATAAACTCACGTTATTTATTAGTAACTTTATTGGTCAAATAAAACATCACTCAGATGAAAAAAGTAATTCTTGTGCGTCATGCCAAAAGCATATCCCATGGTTACGATCAGGATTACGACCGCACGTTAACCGAAAGGGGTGAGGAGGATGCCTTAACGATCAGCCGTGAACTTCAGAAGTTGAAAATTCATCCTGATCTGATCATCGCCAGTCCTGCTGTACGTACCACTCAAACTGCCAAAATATTTGCCGAAACGCTCGATTATCCATTCACTTCGATCCTTTTTAAGAAAAAACTGTACAGTGGAACCACCGCAGAGAATTTTCTTTCAACGCTTCAGGAGCTCGAAGAGGAGAAAGAAACCGTGATAGTTTTCGGGCATAACCCTACAGTATATTATTATATGCACCATTTGATCCGGGATTTTAACCGCGATGTTCCCACTTGCGCCACTGTCGGAATCGATTTTGACGTTAATAGCTGGGGTCAATTAAGGGAACAGGGAGGGGAAATGGCCTTTATGTTTATCCCTGATATGTTCAGGTAATTTGGAGGAAGAGACGGATAGGGTACAAGATCACATTTTCAACAATCCTGAAGGGATTTCCGCGTATTGGCGTATGAATAAACCGGGTTAAGCAATGCCCGGCACCAATCCGACATATCATTAAACATCAATGGCATTACACAACCTCGGGTAGACAAATCTCCGGCATAGACCGTGCGCGATCGAAGCCACGGAAAGGTGCTGCACCCCAATAGAACGGACAGGCGCCACACATCAACAAAGCACTGACATAATTACTTAACACGTTATGAAGTCGCACCCTCCCCGAACCTAAAATCACCAGTTTAACCTGATCGTCTGCTTAAGATCCGGATGGAGGCTTAAAGCTACCGGGCATGATTTTGTTATAGCCGTCAAAATCGCCTTATCCTTGTCTGAGAAATCATTCTTTGGAAAGGTAATCTCTACGATAATCTCCCCAATTCTTCGGGGATCAGAGGCCATGATTTTAGTTGTTTCAATGGTTGTTCCTATTAAATCGAGCCCCTTATCGCGAGCCTTAATACCCATAATGGTCATCATGCAATCAGCAAGCGCAGTAGCCACTAAATCTGTAGGAGAAAATGCCTCTGCCTTCCCCTGATTATCAACCGGAGCATCCGTAATCAGTTTTTGACCTGAATAAATATGAATATTTTCTGTCCGCAGTTCGCCCAGATAAATTGTATTTGAAGTTGCCATAGGAATAAATTTTGGGTGCAAGATAATAAAAACCGTTTACTCTTTATTGCCTTTAGAAAAGAGTTAACTTCGTGGCGAATTAAAACTATTACATCATGTTTTCAGGAATTGTTGAAGGAATGGGTACCGTAGTGGCTATTGAAAAAGAGCGTGAGAATGTTCATTTAACCTTAAACTGTGGCTTTGTAGATGAGTTAAAAATCGATCAAAGCCTCTCGCACAATGGTGTTTGCCTCACCGTGGTTAAGAAGAGCCACTCTTCATACACCGTGACTGCTATCATGGAGACGTTGCTAAAATCTAATCTTGGACTGCTTAATGTAGGTGACAAGGTGAATCTCGAACGGAGTATGATGATTAACGGCCGGCTTGACGGTCATATTGTCCAGGGACATGTTGACCAAACGGCCATCTGTTCTAAAATCGAGGAATCTGATGGGAGCTGGTATTTTACCTTTAGCTATGACTTCGATATTGAGAAAGCCCGTCAGGGTTATATGACCGTTGAAAAAGGGTCAGCTACTGTAAACGGTGTTAGCCTGACTGTGGTAAATTCAAAAAACGATTCATTTCAGGTGGCGATAATCCCCTATACTTATGAGAATACTAATTTTCATACCTTTAAAGTGGGCACCGTAGTTAACCTTGAGTTTGACATTATCGGAAAGTACCTCAGCAGGCTGGCAAGCTATAAATAGATTAGAGGGGTGGAGAAGAGGTGAAGATGAGAGGGGGAGAAACAGAGAAATGGAGACTTTTAACTCGGATATTCCACTTCCTGTTTTTGCTTTGCTTATTAGATATCCCGTGTGAGTCCCAATTGGTATATGAACACAATCAGATTATGAAAATTGCAGATTAGAAACCTGTTCTCTATTTTTTTTAATTGGCCGACATCCAATATCCTGCCTTAGGATCACTCTGGCGCAAAGTCCTAAGGACAGTAATAGCTTCGTTTTTATCCGAGTAGGACTGAACAATAACTAAAAAAGTTTCATTCGGCATTACTTTAAGTTCCGGTTTATAGCCATCCGACTGCAGCCGGGAAAGAAATTTATCGGCATTCTCACGAAGTTTAAAACACCCTCCGATCACACGATATCTGGTATCTTGCCTAATAATATCAGGTTCAGTCTTAGTTTGAGAAGCAATTATTGTTACCGGTTTTTTTACCTCTTCCGCGATCGCCACCGGTTTATTATCGTGGTCAGACCCAATTTTAATATTCGAATCAGAAACTAATGACTCATTAATTGGCAGTGATGCGGTACTTGAGGTTTGAACCATAGGAAGACTATTCCACGAATATTTAGAAACCGGGATCAGAACCAATGCCAGTAAAATTGGAATTCCGAAGGCTAATCTCTTTACCTTAACAGAGCGCGACATGCTGCGGGCTGTCTCTTTATCCTTAAAGGTCCTTTTAGAAGGGACAATCTCCTTCCATTCAAGTTGCGGAAATTGAAAACCCTCCATTCCATAGGCTTCAAGCAGCAGATTCTCATGTACTTCAGGCTCGAAAATTAATTTTTCATTCCGATCATAATGAAGCGAACCTATATTATGAAATACTATTTTATCCCCATTTTCAAGTTTTGACCATATTTCGTCAACAAATTCAGCAATGATCTGCCGGGCTTCCATGTATCCCACACCTTCAATTTCAGAAATGTAGTTTACCAGCAAACCGTCGTTCTTGCTCAACTTACCGGTAAAGATAATCTCTTTAACCGGAGGGTTAAAACTATTGCTGGCAAGATCCATCTCAGCCGGGCGATAATTGGTAACGAACCCTCCAAGATCCGGAACTATCACACAATCATGCAACCGCAATAATTCTATTAAATAAAAAGTAATATCCATAACCTGATTTTTCGTCGAATCAAAAATAAGAAAATAATTGTAATTTTGAAATCTCATAAACATGGATAATATGGGACGACAAATATTGGTTACAGGTGGCACAGGGTATATTGGTTCGCATACCGTTGTGGAACTTCAAGCGGAAGGATTCGATGTAGTAATTATTGACGATCTCTCCAACTCATCGGCTGAAGTTGTCGATCAAATCGAAAAAATCAGTGGAATCAGGCCTGCCTTCGAGGAGTTTAACCTGGTTGATTTAGAAAAGCTTGAGACCTTTTTTAATAAACATACTAGTATTGAGGCGATTATCCATTTCGCAGCATTTAAGGCAGTTGGTGAATCGGTAGAAAAACCACTTTTGTACTATCGCAATAACCTGGTATCTTTAATGAATATTTTGGATTGCATGTCAAAATACCAAGTTCCAAATCTTGTATTTTCGTCATCATGCACAGTTTATGGACAACCTGATCAATTACCTGTTACTGAAAACACTCCGAAAAAGGATGCCGAATCACCTTACGGTAACACAAAGGCGATAAGCGAAGAGGTTCTTCGCGATGTTGTCAAAGTGACCCCGGAATTCAATATAATTGCGTTGAGATATTTCAACCCGATCGGAGCACACCCCTCCGCCTTGATTGGTGAACTTCCGCGTGGTGTTCCCAATAATCTTGTTCCATTTATTACTCAGACTGCCGCAGGGATTCGCCAGCAGCTGAGCGTTTTTGGGGATGACTATGAAACTCCCGACGGAAGCTGCATACGCGATTATATTAATGTTGTAGATCTGGCAAAGGCTCATGTAGTTTCCATTAACCGACTGATCAACAATACGAATTCCGATCGTTTTGAATTCTTTAATATCGGAACCGGAACCGGAGCCTCGGTACTGGAAGTTGTTAAAACCTTTGAAGAATCGACGGGTGTAAAGGTGAATTATAAAATTGTTGCCCGCCGACCGGGGGATATTGAAAAAATTTATGCCGATACCACAATCGCAAATAGTGTACTTGGATGGAAGGCTGAAACTTCATTATATGATACCCTGCTCTCTGCCTGGAATTGGGAAAAGAGAATCAGGGGAATAAACCCATAAAGAGACCAATTTCACCTTAATAATCTGACATTAAATATTGAATATGAAAACAATTCTAATAACCGGTGGTGCCGGGTTTATCGGATCACATGTTGTACGACTATTTGTTAACAAATATCCTGACTATCATATTGTTAATCTAGATGTACTGACCTATGCAGGAAATCTTGAAAACCTAAAGGATATAGATACCCTCCCAAATTACGAATTTGTAAAGGGGGATATCAATGATGGCCCCTTTATCCTTGAACTATTTGAAAAATACCAGTTTGACGGGGTGTTACATCTTGCCGCCGAATCGCATGTCGACCGTTCGATAGCCGATCCTATGGCCTTTATTATGACAAACATCGTGGGTACCGTAAATCTGCTTAACGGTGCCAGAAAAATATGGAAAAGTAGTGAAGGTCATCGTTTTTATCACATTTCAACCGATGAAGTTTACGGATCTTTGGGTGAGACAGGGCTTTTCCTTGAAACAACCTCCTATGATCCTCACAGTCCCTATTCAGCATCGAAAGCCAGTTCGGATCATTTGGTAAGAGCCTATCATGATACCTATAAATTACCCATCGTGATTACCAATTGTTCGAATAACTACGGGCCAAATCAATTTCCCGAGAAACTTATTCCATTATCAATTCATAATATCAGTCAAAATAAGCCTATTCCAATCTATGGAAAAGGGGAAAATATACGTGACTGGTTATATGTTGAAGATCATGCTGCCGCGATCGATCTGGTTTTTCATGAAGGGAAAGATGGCCAGACCTACAACATTGGTGGTCATAACGAATGGACCAATATTGCGTTGATTCTGCAGTTGTGCAAAACCATGGATAAGAAGCTAGGTCGTGCAGAAGGGACCAGTGAAAAGCTGATCACTTACGTAAAAGACCGGGCCGGCCATGATTTGCGTTATGCAATTGATTCGACTAAAATTCAGAAAGAGTTGGGTTGGGCTCCTTCCCTTCAGTTTGAGGAAGGAATTGAAAAAACAGTGGATTGGTATCTTGCCAATCCTGACTGGCTGGAGAATGTCTCTTCGGGCGCTTACGAAAAATATTACGAAAAGCAGTACGTGAACAGGTAAGCAGTTCAATCAAAAGAAGAAGATAGGGTTACTGATAGTTAATCATCGAAAAGTGATGACTCTTTGAAGGGGAGGTGATGAAAATTGAGGAACTCGATGTACTCCTCCTCAAAGGTTTTCTTCCAGTGGAACTGCTCCTGATTCTGAATATAGAGTAACGCACTGTCAAGCTGTGATCTGCTGATTGAAAAAGCAGCAAATCCGTTTGCCCAGCTAAATGAACGAAGGGGTTCAAAATTTTGCCGGAGCCAGGTTGTCGAGCTCTGTTTTAGGGGGATTATGGCCGATTCGACCGATAATTTAGCAGGAATTGCAATCAGAAAATGGATATGATTATCCGTTCCCCCAAGTGTAACCAGGGTTGATCCCTTTGATTTTGCAACTGCAGCAAGGTAGACATGGAGCTGGCTTCGGATCTCTGCAGTAAGAAAAAGTTTTTGCCGGTATGTTCCAACTACAACATGCATAAGGCAACTAATAAACTCCTTTGACATAAGGTCTTAGAATAAATAATTGACTGGAAGAAATTCAAATACTTCTGAAAATAAAACATTATTTTATGTAAAAATAAATGTTTGAATTTACACAGAATATTTTTGCATTCCAAGAATTTATTTTCAGAATCGATTATGTAAATTAAAACCTCATTTAACTCTGCGGAGTATGACAGAAGTACTTCCCGTCAACCATCTTAAATCCTATTTTTTCGAGGTAGGTATTATGTTCCTTACTTTGAGGTTCAATGTAAATCTTGCTAAAACCTAAGAAATCGATACAGCGCAGTTCGCATTGGTAGAATGTTTTGGCCAGCTGTGAATTTCGGTGTTTGGGAACCATATAATCGATACAAATCTTCAGAGTCTGCTCATCGCGGATCTCGGCAATAATTAAGCCTACAGTTTCCATGTTCGAAAATAGCAGGGCTACGAGAAACTCCTCTTCAATCGCAAAATCAAACCCTGGAAAATACCTGGTGATATCTTTCCGGTAATAATTAAGAAAATAGTTCAGGAAGTGATCATCGCGGTCGGGAATTAGAATTACCTCGATTGATCTGTTCTTTTCAATTTCCTGGCGAAACCTGTAGATGTTAATAATAACAGCTACAAGAGCCGCTCCGGTAAGCAAAATTGATTTTACGATTAAGCCTCCAATTACAAAACCAGCGATAACCAGAATATAATTGGGCCACCCTTTCAGGGATGGCTTAAACCACAGATTCCCTAAAAGCAGAACCAAGGCTATAAAACCATAAAATAAACTTAGATATGTATTATTCACTTCCATACTATACCCCAACAAAGAAAAGCTGTTTTTGTTTAATTATCGTTGATAATATAAGTTTTCGCAGAAGTTAAGTTAGTATCTTTTAACAAATCAAATTATTGTTTAGTCTACATTGTTGTTACATTTGCGTTTATGGAGTATATCCTCAAAATAGCAAGTGTTTTTCTTGTTGCCAGTTTGAAATATTTCTGGGCATCACCCTATTCATTCGGACTTAAGCTAAACGAATGGGAGACGTTGTTTTTTATGGAAGCCGGAGGGATTATTGGATTTCTGTTTTACTACTATTTCTTTGGATTTCTATTTAAAGAGCTCAAATTGCTTTGGCCGGTTGTCTATAATTTTACCCCTGTATTATTCAAAGTGAGGTTTGAGATGTGGTTAGTCCGCCATAGGTTCAAAAGGGTGAATGCAAGAAAGTTCACACATAGAAATAAAATAATTGTCAATATGCGCCGTCGTTTTGGTATTTGGGGGCTCGTAATTTTATCTCCTGTGGTTCTTTCCATACCGGTTGGGGCATTACTTGGAAGTAAGTATTTCAAGCATAATCACCACTTTATTCCCTACATGATTCTCTCGATTGCTCTATGGGGTGTGATATCAGTCGGCTTTTTCAGCACTTTTATGCACCATTAAAGGTGCAATTTTCGTAAAAGTTTTTCCGCCCGGTTTCGAAAACCGGCTGAGCCACCTTCATCCATCAAATTCGCAATCACAGAAATTAATTCTCCCTTCAGATCAGGTATTTGCTGTGAAATATTGTATAACACCTGCATGGCATTTACCCGTACTGCCGGGGGTTCTGAGGGGGTAAGTAATTCAAAACATCGGTTTACACAAACCACCAGATATTGCCCGGGAATTAAATAGCGGCTTAGAATCCGCGTAAAATGTCTCTTTAACGACCCGTTTTTTGTGGATATTAGGGCCTGAATAATCTCCGGAATTTTATCCGAAATTAATTCAGGATAATCTTCTGAGGCGCTGTCAATAATCCAGGCAGCACGCCATGATAACCGGTGATCATCCGAGAAAATAAGCTCATAGAGTTGGTTAAATAATTCTTTGTCCGCATTTACAGCCCGCTTCCATAGCTCAAGTTCACCAACGCCAATGGAATAAATCTCTTCCCTTAATACCTTATTATCAATCTTGTTTTGCATCTCTATCCCTGAGATAGTCATAAAATACCAATTGTGATTTCACTTGCGGTCTCAGATCCTGATTCCTGATCACATTACTTAAATCGTTATCCAGAATCCGGGCAGCAGTGTTATCCTGCCACTGAAGATTAAAGAAATCAATGAGTTCTTTCTTGATTTCCGGATCATAAATCGGCGCAGCAACCTCAACCCTGCGATCCAGGTTTCGGGTCATGAAATCTGAAGATGAAATATAGACCTTTTCGTCACCTCCATTATGAAAGATAAATAAACGGGAGTGCTCAAGAAACCGGTCAATTAATCCGATTGCGGGGATATCAACCTTCCCGTCAGGGGTGGAGGTAAACATCGAAAACATCCCTCTTATATTAAGTCTCACATCCACCCCGCATCTGGCTGCCTCTTCAATTTTGTTGATAATCTCAACGTCAACCATATTATTACACTTCAGATAGATCCTGGCCTCCTCCCCTGCCTTTGCATTTGTGATCTCCTGTTTGATCATTGCAACTATTTTCTTACGCATCGTAAAAGGAGAAACCAACAGATGCTGAAACCTGGTAATTTTATAATTACGGTCAAAAAAATCAAACACACGGGTCACTTCACGCGTAATATTGGGATCTGCGGTACAGAGCAGCTGATCGGAGAATACCTTTGAAGTCATTTCATTAAAATTCCCCGTTCCCACAAGTGCATACTTCTTTGTCTCCTTATCCTCCTTGCGGGTGATCAGGCATAACTTAGAATGGACTTTCAATCCCGGAACCCCTAAAATTACCTTCACATTCTCCTTATCGAGCATATTGCCATATTCGATATTATCCTGCTCGTTAAACCGTGCGCGAAGTTCCAGGACCACTGTGACTTTCTTCCCATTTCGCGCAGCATTAATCAATGAATTAATAACATGTGAGTTACGGGCCATTCTGTAACCTGTCATTTTTATCTCAGTTACCTTGGGATCGATTGAGACTTCCCGCAACAGATCGATAAAATGGAAAAATGAATGGTATGGAAAATGAAATAAAATATCACTTTTGCTTATGCTTTTCAGGTAGGTTTGCCCGTGCACAATTTTTTTATGCCGGACCGGGCTAATCGGAGTATAGTAAAGATGGTCACCCCCGACCATAGGAAAACCCATAAAATCCTTAAAATTATGGATCCTGCTTCCCCCTATCACTACGTCATCTTTTTTAAATCCCAGTTTAGTGAGGAGAAAAGTGAGAAAAGTGTCCGGCATCTCCTTTTCATGGACGAATCGAACAAGGGCACTATTGCCACGCTTTACAATACTTTTTGCAACCAGTTTAACATAGCTTTCTGCCACATCATCGTCCAGATCGAGTTCTGCGTCACGGGTCAGTTTGAAAATATAAGAGGTAATCTTATGATAACTAAACATATAAAAGGTATCGTCCAGCTCATAGCGGATTACATCTTCAAGTAGGATAATATATGTTTTATCGTCGGTGGATGGTATAATTACAAATCTTGGAAGTAAATCAGTCGGGACTTCGATCAGGGCATATTCTGATTTCTTGTTCTTTGTCATATCGACTGCGAGATAGATTGCATCATCACTCAGAAGTGGCAACTTAGAACCTTTTTTAAGAATTATCGGCATAATCCTTGGGCGCACCTCCCTTTTAAAATAGTGGGTTACAAAATCGCCTTGTTCCGGGGTAAGCTGATTTTCATTAACAATAAAGATATTCTCGTGCGCAAGTTCCTTTAATATCTCATTATAGATTTGCTCAAAACGCTCGCTATGTTGAATTACAATCTCTTCAATCTGTGAAAGGACTTCGCGTGGATTTCCACCCTCGGCCAGGGTCAATTGCCCCACCATGGCCAGACGTCGAAGGATCGCCACCCGAACCCTGAAAAACTCATCCAGATTATTGGAATAGATTCCCAGAAATTTCAGCCTCTCAATAAGTGGAACCTCATGACGCGAAGCCTCCTGAAGAACCCGTTCATTAAAAGATAACCAACTAATCTCCTTACTTCTAAATGTTGTACTCATAATATAGGTTACCGCTAATAATTTTCTAAAGATAAATATTCATCTGTAAAGAAAACAAACACACACTGGAAATGTTGTTTAGAACCGTTTTTTCATGTAAATTTGATCTGTAAGTAACATCAAAGGTAAGATGACCGAAAAAGAGATTAAAGAGAAATATAATCTAATTTGCAATTTGCTGTCTGCAAGAAAACTAAAGCCTGCTTTTGACCTTCTTGAGCAGTTGATATTAACAACAGGATTTGCTGAATTAAATGATCAATATACCGGTCTGGAGCAAAATTACAAATTTATGCTCAAATATACTGTCGAAGGGATTAATGATCCCGAAAGACAGAAGATCTATGAACACCTCCTGATCTCAACCTTTGAACTTGCAGACAATACGTGGGAGAATTTGCGTATGAAACATTCTCAATCTATTGAATATCAAAAGAAGCGAGGATTCACAAAACACTTTATCACCAATTTTGAAGGTTTTACTCACGATTTGGAAAAGTATTCTATTCAAAAGGAACTCCGGACACTGGTCCCCTCCGAGACACCCGGGAATGGGGATATCAGGGTAGAGGCTGAAATACATCTTCAAAAGATCCTTACCTCTTTTTATCATTTTTGGTTTACAAACCGTTTAACCGGAGATGAGATTCAATTTTTCGGATCATTCATGAAAAGTGAAGGGTCGCCGTACTACGAGAAATCACTCATGGTTACAGCGCTGACCCTTAGTTTGATGCGCCATTTTGACGAACATAAAATCATCCTTCTTTTCAATGCTTATGAGGATCAAAATGAGGAGGTAAGCAAAAGAGCATTAATCGGGCTGATCATCGCAATTTATAATTACGATCAGCGCATGCCCCTGTTCCATGCAATTACAGGAAGACTTCAAATTTATATTGAGGATCGCCGGTTCAGATCCGATTTTGAAAAATCGATACTTCAGTTTATCCGAAGTAAAGAGACGGAGAAGATCCAACGAAAACTTCAGGATGAGATATTCCCCGAGATGATCAAATTAAGTCCCAATCTCAGGAATAAGTTAAGCATCGAGAGTATGCTTGGCGAAGGGTTAACAGAAGATAAAAATCCTGAATGGCAGGAAATTCTTAAAGATGCTCCAGGATTAATGGGAAAAATGGAGGAGCTGACTGAAATGCAACAGGAAGGGGCTGACGTCTTCTTAAGCTCATTTGCAATGCTTAAGCATTTCCCCTTCTTTAGCGAACTGGCCAACTGGTTTTACCCGTTCACTCCTGATCATCCCGAAATAATAAAAAATCCAATCAACAAGGAAACTACTGATGATCTGGCATTTAACCAGTTAATTATGAAATCTCCGATGCTTTGTAATTCGGATAAATATTCGTTTTATTTCAGTATCATGAATATTCCACCCGATTATAAAAAAATGGTGTCAGATTCACTTAAAGCTGAAACAGAACAGATTGAAGAAATCACTAAAGACGGATCATTTATTTCGCCGGATAAAAAATCGGAAATAATTATCAGTCAATACATCAGAGATCTCTACCGCTTTTTTAAGATTCATCCTCTGCATGATAATTTCGAAGATATCTTTGCCTGGAAATTTGATTTTCATCACAAATTTGCCTTCTCAAAATTGCTGGGAGAGGATCTGAAGATGCAGCGAAATATTGCCGAGTTTAATTTTGCCAAGAATTATTTCAGTGAAGCGGCTGAACTTTTCGAACTATTGCTTCAGGGAAATGATGATGCCGAGATGGTTCAAAAATTAGCCTTCTGCTATCAGAAGACCGGGGACTATAAAAAGGCACTCAGTTTCTACCTTAAGGCTGATTTATTTGATCAGAACAAACTCTGGAACTATAAGAAGATTGCACTTTGTTACCGCAATTTAAAGAAGCCGGCAAAAGCACTTGAATATTATCAGCTTGCCGAGATTCTCGAATCCGATAATTTGTCACTTCAGATCTCAATCGGACAGTGCCAGATTGAACTTCGGCTTTATGAAGAGGCACTTAAGTCGTATTATAAAGTTGAATATCTGTCACCCGGAAATAAAAGAATCTGGCGTCCGATAGGGTGGTGCTCTTTTCTGCTGGGGAAAATTGGCGACGCCGAAAAGTATTTTGCACGTCTGATCAGCGATCACCCCAACAAATATGATTTACTCAATATGGGGCATGTTCAGTGGTGCCTGGGAAACCGGAAGACTGCTCTTGATTTTTACAAGCGAAGTATCAACGATTCGGACAGTTCGGAAAAAGACTTTATGGAGGCGTTTGAGGAGGATCTTCAGAATCTTTTAAATCAAGGTGTCGATCCCGATGATGTCCCAATTATGCTTGATCAGCTGAGGTATTTTTTGGAGGATTAAATTCCGGATTAAAACTTCTCTGGCACTATGACGTTTGATGTGGGTTAGCATAAATTTTAATCTCATTGCGGCTGGCAACTGGCGGCTGGCAACTGGCAGATTTTTGCCGGGACAGAGTGGCCTTTAAAATGAGACTTAAATAAGTATAAATTGGGTACATCCATTCAAACCAGCCGCACCAAACGCTTAGGGAGGAACCAGGAGCCGAAAGCGATTTACTTATCGATTAGCAGAATTAGAAGACACAGCCCAAACGATTCGTTATAGAGCCTAGAAGTATTTTGGGGAGGTATGCCTGCGTCCTCTGTATAAGGTAATGAAATCATAGCTGATCATGAACTCATGTGTTCCGGAATTTACCTGCGTCGGATGGAACGTTGTTAAATCATAGGCATATCCGAACTTTAACTGAGGATTTACATTATATTGAAAAATGAAACCCACCGAGTTTTTCATACGGTAGGTGGCGCCAATCCATACCTGATCGTAGAGGAGGAAACTTCCGGTAAAGTCAACATAGTTTGGGGTTCTCTCAGCCCATCGGTATAATATGGTTGGTTTAAACTTAAGTACATCATTAATAAAAAATACGTACCCGGCCATGCCATAAACATGGGTAACCTCACTGTAGGCATTTTTACCCTCATCCGATTTTATACTGTCTTTCAATATTTTAGGAGAAGATACCCCCAGAAAAAACCGGTCACTATGCCACAGGATTCCTAAACCCATATTAGGAATAAACTTAAGTTTGACATCGTTCATGAAGACCATGTCGGGGGAATCCCAAATCCGAAGATCGGTAAAATTAGCCTGGAACGTGTTGATCTCTGCCTTTAATCCGAACGAAATAAATTGATTTTCGCGCATTTGAATCCTGAAGGCATAGTCAAGATTGATGCCATTTTGCCTTAGCGGACCCCATTTGTCATTTACAATTGATAAGCCAAGTGATATATTATATCGGTTTATTGGCCCGCTAATAGTGAGTGAATTAGTGTTGGGTGCCCCATCGAATCCAATCCATTGTGCGCGGGAAATTCCTGTGAAATTTAATTTTCCTGAAATACCGGCATAAGCGGGCTGGATCGTGAGCAGATTATTCATGTATTGCGTAAACACAGGATCCTGCTGTGAAAAACCGGAAAATGGAATCTCTATCACAAGACAAAGTGCTAAACCTACTATCCTGACAAATAATATGTCTTTAATTTTTCTCAAATCAGACCCTTTATAAATCAAATATAGTGAATAAATTGTTCGAATGAATCAGCGTTCACATTTTGCTTCATGTAATGGCTAATATATCCACGGAAAGGTAAGTTAGTCTACCGTATTATTTATATTGTTCGGGAGTTAATTGTTACCTTCCCAAAACTCCAAAAGGGATCACTCCTTATTTACCGGAGCGATCCCTTTTGGTTTATCTTAGCCAATCAAAGCCTCTAATTCAGTTTGCAATGTTTATTGCGTTAAACATTTTGGGCTGTAACCGAAGTCTATTCTGAAATCATTGCTGAATACTGCTCAGGAGTCAATAATTCATCCAGTTCAGCAGTGTCAGTCATTTTTATTTTTACCAGCCACCCTTTATCATAAGGATCTTTATTTACAAGTTCAGCAGCATCAGCCAGAGCCTCATTCATCTCAAGGATTTCGCCCGATACCGGCATAAATAAATCGGATACTGTTTTAACGGCCTCGATAGTTCCAAAAATATCCTCTCTGTTTAAAGTCTCACCCACTGTTTCGATTTCAAGATAGACGATATCGCCCAATTCGCCTTGCGCAAAATCTGTAATCCCGATAAACGCCAAATCACCCACTACGCGAATCCATTCATGGTCCTTCGTGTATTTTAAATCTGATGGAATATTCATTGAATAAGTTTTAAAAAGTTTCCGATTCTATGGGGCAAAAATACATTAAATAAGGATCTGAAAATATAAATTTACAGAAATAAAGTCGTACGAATAATATATTGTCCCAATTATTAATTTCTTTACGTTGGCTTTCGATTTCTTAAATCTTTAACTATTAAAGGAAATATTGGGAATATTATTTTTCCCCAACCCCTTTCATTAAACCCGAATTTTTGTTATAATTGGGGTATCAATTCTAATGAGCGATGTTTAAAGCAGAAATAAAGTCACTTTCAGAGATCAATCATATCGCAGCTTTGTTTTTACAGGCCCACCCTGCTGACCGGATATTTGCATTTTACGGCTCAATGGGTGCCGGTAAGACAACTTTTATTAAAGCGCTCTGCGAAGAGATGCAGGTTCTGGACTATGTCACCTCCCCTACATTTTCACTGATCAATGAATATGAAACTGAAAATAAAGGGACAATTTTCCACTTCGACTTTTACCGGATTAAAGACCAGAGTGAAGCTTATGATTTCGGCTATGAGGAGTATTTTTACAGCAACAGTTATTGCTTTATTGAATGGCCTGAACTGATCGAATCCCTGTTACCTCCAATTACAGTTAAAGTTTATATTACCGAAACCGGAAAGGGTTCACGGATCATAGAATCACGATGAGAATTTTGTTAAAAACTAAATTATGAATCAAAGGAAAGGTGGTAAACTCTCAACACTGGCCAATGACCAGCTTTTGCCGCGGGAAGAGCTTTACAAACGAACTCCGCGTAATATAAAACTCAATATTGGGATTCCCGATAATTCAGCCTCAATCGAGTATAGTGTCCCCCTTACCCCTCAATCGGTAGAGGTTCTTGTCAATAATGGTCATGATGTATTTATCGAAACAGGGGCAGGAAAGGAGGCCAACTACTCAGATCAGGCCTATTCAGACTGCGGAGCTGTAATCTGCCGCTCAGCCGCTGAAATCTTTCAATGCGATATTATCTTAAAGATGTCACCTTTCACACAGGAGGAGACCGAGATGATGAAAGGGAACCAGTTAATACTCTCTCCGCTTTACCTCACCTTGCAGACCCAGGAATCGGTGCGCCGTCTGATGCGTAAAAAAGTTACCGCTGTGGGTTTTGAATATATGAAGGATGAAGAGGGGATGTTTCCGGTAGAACGAATTTTCAGCGAGATTATGGGAAATACCGCCATAATTGTTGCCAGCGAATACCTCAGTACAGCCCGAAATGGGAAAGGGGTGATTTTGGGATCTGTAACCGGAATCTCACCCACAGAGGTGGTCATTCTGGGATCAGGAACGGCTGCTGAATTTGCCGCCCGCACTGCACTGGCTCTCGGAGCTACGGTCAAAGTATTTGACGATTCAATTTCAAAATTAGTCGATTTTCAATCCCGATTAGGCGCACGGGTTTTTACTTCGGTCTTTCACCCCAAAGCACTTAGAAAGGCCATGAAAACCGCAGAAGTTGTTATCGGCGCCCTATCACTGAATGAAGTACCCAAAATGATCGTGCCCGAAGAGATGGTTGAGGGAATGAAGGATAATTCAGTGATTATTGACCTTAATATAATTCAAGGAGGTTGTATTGCGACCTCCAGAATCACAAACCATAAAAAGCCTGTATTTGTAGAACACGGAGTAATTCACTATTGCGTACCCAATATCACCTCGCGTGTGGCTCGGACAACATCCATCGCAGTAAGCAATATTCTCGCTCCGATGTTACTTGAGATCGGTCAGTCCGGCGGAGTAAATCAATATGTCAAAACCAACCGCGGCTTCTGCGAGGGGATCTATGTCTTTAATGGCGTTTTAACAAATCACGATATCGGTGCAGTGCTGAATATTCCCGTTACCGATATCAACCTTTTAATGGCAGCATTTTAACCCCGGCTTTTAGCCACCCCTCCTCAGGAGGGGTGGCTAAAAGCCGGGGTGGCAATTCCCCTCAGTGATAGTCGAGGTTATTCCACTATTCCATACTCCCTAATAATATAACCCTCCAAATCATCCATCACGATATCCAAATTGTTTTTGACATAAAAATCAACTATGTAATTTCCAATAACCTTTGCCTGTCAAAGTCGATTTCATGAAATAAACGTTTATGAACCTGCTGCCAGAATAATACTTCGGATAATATCCCGGCTTTTCGTTTGTCTCTGGCAAGTTTACTTAATGAAGGATTATACGGAAGGTTCTCAACAAAATACCGAATTATTGGAATATTATTAATGGAGATTATTCTCGGTTTAGCTTGTTGGGATTTGGGAACTCTAAATTCTATCCCGCCATTCGGGCACCCCTCCAACGGAGGGGAATTCGCCCCAAGAACTTTATTCTGATTGAATGACGGAAGATTCATACACGTTAAATATTGATTATTAATTGATTAGACTTATGCCCCTTTGCTAATCTCTTTCCCGGTATTACGTCGTGTATGGCGTCCTTTGATCTGTATATTGTAATAATCAATCAATACATTCAACTCTTTGGCAGGAGTTTCAAAATCAAGGTTTTCATATTCCAGGCTGCAAAATTCAAAAGCATCGAAGAGGGCAGTGAGGGCTTGATCCGTTTCCATCCGAATCGCCCGAATATCGATTCGTTCATGAGAAGCCTCTTGTTCGGTGCGCTTAATGAACAACTTTGCAAACAAGGTATTTACAGCGCTTAACTGGTCAAACAGGATACTCAGGAATAATGCATCAACAGCAGTCTGAAGATCGGCTTTAGCCTCGTATTCACCGAGCAGCTTATTCGTACGTTCTGTTGCTACATTGTAATTACCCGTAGTAATATCCTTCCCGTAAGTGTCCATAAAATCCTTCATTAACAACACATAAGGTAAGAGGTCAGGGAGGGAGAGTTTTCCCATCATTTTTATCTGGTTTATGATCCCTTTTACCAGAATATTACGCTCATGATCGAGTTGTTCCAAAGAGGATGTGAGTGAATTACCCGCCTCCTGAGCCTTGATTTTAGCCAGTTGGGGCTTCAAGGCTGTGAGCCGTTCATACCCCTTTTTTAAATGGAGTAAATCTGGCTGGTACTTTGCAAAAATTGCAATTAGCTGTGTCACGAAAATCGAGTATTCGCTGTTCCAAAGGTGGCCTAATGGTAATCTGTGAATAATTGTTTTCATAATAACAAAAGGTTAAGTAATTGAAGGCGATCATATTTTGAAGAAAGTTAAAGAAAATTTTAATGTCATTAATCAATTTCACAAAAAATATTTAAAAGAAATTATTTGATATTTAGAGCAGCACAGGCTTTTTGAAAGATCGTTAAGGGCACCAAAAGCTTTATTGACACAAAATTTGTTACGAACAGATGGATTTCGCGCAACCTTGAAACAGCAGCGCAATGGCAAATTAAACTTCGGGGAGGTTGGCGCAGCTTACGCAGAGAAGAAATAACCTGAAACCGTTGAATTGTAAATTACGCAAAGGCAATTGAGCGCTTAAGCGGGTCTGCGAAATAAAATCATTGACAATTCGGATTGCCGGTAAATAAAAATCGGGTATTTTATAATCAATCTTCCGCTGCAAGGATCATCATTGAGATATGATGAAGGCGGACTAATCCTGTTTTGGTATGTCCCAAACCGGTGGGGTTAATTTCTCCGTTTTGAGCCACGATTAGCCAATTCTCAAGTGGAACTTCATATTCGACCGAGTAATTATTCCCATTTAGTAGAACCAGAATCCGTCTCCAGCGATCGCCATTGGCATGATCGCAAAGCTCATAGGCAATAACCCCGGGGATATAATGGCCAAAGAATCGCAGTTTTTGCCGCACCGTTTCAGCATCGGAGATCCGGAAGGCTGGATGCTGGCGGCGAAGTTCAAGACATTTTCTCATGAATTTAACCAATGTCGGATATTCAGCCTTACGGGTCCAGTCGATTTGATTGATATAATCGGGAGAGCGGTATGAATCGGGATGCCCCCCTTTGGAGCGGAGCATCTCATCACCGGCATGGATAAAAGGGACTCCCTGCGAGGTGAGAATCACTCCGAAAGCAAGCCGGGCCATTCGCTCAACGGTCTCAGGATTTGCCTCCGGACAGGAGTACTGAAGTTTATCAAAGAGGGTCAGATTATCATGGCACGAGACATAATTGATACATTGTGCCGGATTATTTGCCCAAGGATGCTCTGAAGTATCAACATAGTGATAAATGATCTGATCATGTTCCACCGCGCCGGTAATTGCAAATTTAAGTTGCTCCTCACGAAGTGTTATTCCGCTAATAAAACCTGCATTATTCCGGTCAAACGGAGAGCCTTTAAGTCCGTTTCGCATATCATCACAAAATGTTGCGATACGGTCAAGCTGTCTGGTATTTGCTTTCACTGCACGTAACTGCTCAGAAAGGGGGCTATGCCCGGCGCTCCAACCCTCGCCGTAGAGAAATATTTTAGGATCGACACCATCGAGAGCGACCCTGATCTGATTCATCGTTTCAATATCGATAAGCCCCATCAGGTCAAACCGAAACCCATCAATATGATATTCCTCAGCCCAGTAAACAACCGAATCGATAATATAACGTCTCACCATTTCGCGCTCAGTAGCCAATTCTGATCCACAACCGCTCCCATCGGAAAAGGTACCATCCTGATTAAACCGATAGAAATATCCGGGAATAGTCTGATTAAAATAGGATTCAAAAATTAGTCCGGTATGGTTATAAACGACGTCAAGAATTACCCCCATGCCGTTGGAATGCATCGACTGAACGAGTTGTTTAAGCTCTTTGATGCGGGTTGTTCCATCGCTTGGCTCAGTGGAATACCATCCCTCGGGGGTATTGTAATTTAAGGGATCATAGCCCCAGTTATAATGGGCTGCAGGATTTAATTCGTCAACAGTATAAAAGTCGGCCACAGGGAGCAAATGCACATGAGTTATTCCCAACTCCTTTAAATGATCCACCCCTGTTGTTTCACCGGTTGGGAGTTTTGTTCCCAATTCGGTAAATCCCAGATATTTTCCTTTATTTTTGATTCCCGAAGAGGGAGACATGGAGAAGTCGCGGATATGCACCTCGTAGATTACCATATCTGTTGGATTTGCCAGGGTATGCCGAAGATCCGATTCCCAATTTATGGGATCACTCTTTCGAGGATCAATGATCATTCCGCGTGTTCCGTTTACCCCCGTTGCCTTTGCATAAATATCAGGCCCCTCCTTTAACCATCCAATGGCATCTCTTACCTGAAGGGTATAAAAAAGCCCCTCAAGATCTTCCCTGATCTCATAAATCCATGTCCCATCTTCATCAGGCAAAAGTTGTACCTCCCTAATGGGTTTTCCCCCTTGTGCCGAGGTATAAAGCCTGAAAAAAATCCGCTCAGCCGATGGGGACCATATCTTTATCTTTGTCCGCTCTGCGGTCCGGTTGATTCCAAGATCATTCCCTACATAGACCGGAAAGTCGTTAAAATCTCGCTCCTTAAATTTCCAGTTTCTCATTCAATTAAAACCATTTCAACCTGATTGTCTTACTCTTGAATCTCTTGCCGCCGAGATCTTTCATCTCTACACTCATTCGACAGGCAAGCTGTAATTCAGGAACTGTCTCATAAAACTGTTCTAATGAAATGTCCAGGATATAGGTCTTATCTTTCTCCAGAAGGATGGGATAGATCTCCGAATGTTCAACCTTAAGTACCTTAAATTTTCGACTGGTAAACCAACGCTTAAAAATTAATATGGGAGCATGCAAATCAATCTCCCGGGACCCGGTATTGGTTACGACCATTTCAATATTAGTGGGATTAATCCGGCTGCTTTTATACAGATTGATTTCAGCAGAAAACGGTTTGGTCTTTTTATTAAAGGACAACTTTTTTCCTGAGGGCCCTTTTGCAAAAGTGTGTGAACGGTTAAAAATATAGAACCCAATCACCAGTACCACTAAAACCAGGACACTCTTCATCAATATTAATTCAAAATTAGACAGATCCATTACTTAACGATTGAAATTGCCATAAATCCTCTTTTTCGGGAGTTCGGAAAATTTCCCGGTAGGCTACCGCAAAAGAATAGAAATAAACAGAGACTAACAAACATTATTTTTTAACACCTACTTCCACCGTTTTCCGCGAACCGGACTTTTAAGTCGTTTGTTGTTCACCCTTCCCGGCGGCAACTCCTCCCCGACGATTCGGAAATCAAGTTGTTTACGTTCAAGATTTGCCCGTGCGATCTCAATATCAATAGGATCGCCGAGTTGGTATTTCTTATGGGTGCGCCGTCCGATTATGCAATAGTTTTTTTCGTCAAACTCGTAAAAATCATCGGTAAGTTCAAACATCGGAACCATCCCTTCACACTTGTTCTCGTCAAGTTCGACATAAATGCCCCATTCTTTAACCCCGGAAATCACCCCTTTGAATTGCTGACCAATCTTATCGGCCATAAATTCAACCTGCTTATATTTGATCGATGCACGCTCGGCGTTTGCTGCCCTGTTCTCCATCTCGGAGGAGTGTTTACACATCTCTTCATATTGATGCCCCTGCACCGATCGACCATCTTCAAGATAACGTGCCAATAAACGATGCACCATCATATCGGGGTAGCGTCTGATTGGGGAGGTGAAATGGGTATAGAACTCAAATCCTAAACCGTAATGGCCAATATTCCGGGTTGAGTATTCGGCTTTGGCCATAGTCCGGATGGCGAGGGTTTCAATCACGTTCTGCTCTTTTTTTCCGGCTACATTTTCAATCAGTTTATTCATAGACTCCATCACCGTCCTGGGATTATTGGTTTGAATGCCATATCCAAACCGTTTGATAAAGTGATTGAATGAGTCGAGTTTATCGGGATCGGGTTTATCGTGAATCCGGTAAACAAAAGTGCGCTCCTTCTTCTTCGCACCGGGTTTACCTACAAATTCGGCTACCCTTTTGTTGGCAAGGAGCATAAACTCCTCAATCAGCTTATTGGAATCTTTCGACTCTTTAAAAAATACGCTCAGTGGTTTGCCATCCTTATCGATATCAAATTTCACCTCAACGCGGTCAAATCCAATCGATCCTTCGGCAAAACGGATCTCCCGGAGTTTTTTAGCCAGACGGTCCAGTGTCAGAATCTCTTCCTTAAGATCCCCCTCGCCGGTTTCAATGACCACCTGCGCCTCCTCATAGGCAAAACGGCGATCGGACCAGATAATGGTCCTTCCAAACCATTCATTATGAACCACACTCTGATCATCTAACTGAAATACAGCCGAAAAACAAAGTTTATCCTCATGAGGCCGCAGCGAACAAACGCCGTTTGATAATTTTTCAGGAAGCATAGGAACCACCCGATCGACAAGATAAACTGAGGTGGCACGATTATAGGCCTCATCTTCGAGTAATGACTCAGGTTTCACATAATGAGTCACATCTGCAATATGAACCCCAACTTCCCACAAACCGTTTTCGAGTTTTTGAACCGAAAGGGCATCATCAAAATCTTTTGCATCGGCGGGATCGATTGTGAAGGTCGGTACTTTACGGAAGTCACGTCTGTTTTTGATCTCTTCGGCTGAGATCTCAACAGCAATTTTTTCGGCAGCATCATTGACCGCTTTGGGGTATGCATAGGGAAGACCGAACTCCGCCAGAATTGCGTGCATCTCCGTATTATTATTTCCGGCATCGCCCAGAACATCGATGATCTCGGCAAAAGGGTTTCGGGCGCGCTCGGGCCAGTCCATGATCCGGGCAATTGCCTTCTGACCATGTTTTGCCCCCATAAGTTTATCTTTGGGAATAAACAGATCGAAAGGGGTCTTTTTATTGGGGATCAGGAATGCACTAAACTCCGAGATTTCGACAGTTCCTACAAAGGTGGTCTTTGCCCGCTCGAGGATCTCCAGCACCTCCGCTTCGGGATCACTCTTTTTGCGTCGTGCATAGAGGCGAACGCGCACCTTATCCCCGTCCAGGGCATGGTGCATATTTTCGGGGGAGACCAGTACTGGCTCCTCCAACTCTTCACTGGTCACTTTACCAAATCCTTTCGAATTCATCTCCATGGTACCGGTAACAGTACCTCCCTGAGATTTAAGCTGAAACTTACCCCGTTCTTTTTCGACGAGTGTATCGGCGTCGCGCAGCTCCTGCAACACGACATTAACCAGCTGCAACTGCCCCACGTCCTTAGCCCCAACGGCTGCGCCAATCTGTTTATAATTAAATGACTGATTGCTGTTCTCGTAATATACTTCGAGGATTGCCCGTTTCAAACCATGCTTGTTGAAACTGAGCGCCTTCTTTTTCTTTTTATCTTTTGACATTATGACCAAATTTTGCTAATAAAGGTAGTTTTTATTTTCCATAATTAAGAATCTCCATGAAATTGAGAATAAGAGAATTTTTCATTGATAATCAGGTAATAAATAAGGTAGGTTGATTGTTTGAAATTTTGGCTACTAAGGTTTGAAAAGAAAAATAAGGTTTTAACCTTATAATGTGTACTAATTAGGGTAAACCATCCTATGTTTTTGTAAATTTACAAATAAGGTTACGAATCAAATTCGGGAAAATGGTCTTGCTTGATGATCTTATCTCGCTCTTCTATCCCCGGCTATGTGCAGGATGTAACACCTCGCTTTTAAGGGGTGAGGAGGTGTTATGTTTGAATTGTCTGGCCGACCTTCCGCGGACCAACTATCACGAGCAGGGGGAGAACCCGGTATTTCAGCAATTTATCGGACGGGTACCACTTGAATTAGCGACTGCATTTTGTCGCTTCGATAAAGGGGGTCGTTTACAGCATCTTTTGCATGAGCTAAAATATAAAGGAAACCGCGAAGTTGGGCAAAAGTTAGGGATGCTCTTTGGTTATGATTTAATTCAAAGTCCTTTATACCAATCTATTGATGCCATACTTCCTGTGCCACTTCATCCTAAAAAGGAGCGGAAGCGGGGATTTAACCAAAGCCGGGAGATCTGTAACGGATTATCAGAAGCTATGGAGAGGCCCCTGATCTGTGGGAACCTGATCAGGGTTGTCCATACCGCCTCGCAGACCCGCAAAGGACGGTTTGAACGATGGGAAAATGTAAGCGGAATTTTCAGTGTTAAAAACGCACCAGAACTTGCAGGTAAACATTTGCTTTTGGTTGATGATGTGGTGACAACAGGTGCGACCCTCGAGGCATGTTGTATCCCTTTACTGCAGATTCCCGGGGTGAGGGTTAGCATTGCAACATTGGCATGCGCATGATTTTTAACTGATTATGCTTACGATCAACGGAAATGCTTTTCCTTTAATTTGGCAACCGCTTCGGTAGCAGAATTAACATGCAGTTTTTCGTAGATCTTTTTGACATGTCCGTTTACGGTATGCCAGCTGATGCCATATTGATTTGCAATCATCTTATAGCTCATCCCCTTTGAAAGCAATTCCAATACACTCATCTCTTTTTCTGTGAGTTCCGACACTTCGTGTAGTGATTGCACAGGCCGGTGACGGAAAACTTCGACCACTTTACGGGCGATTACAGGTGTCATGGGTATTCCCCCTTCGAGTGAATCTTTGATTGCCTCAATCAGTTTTGCCGGAGGGGTACTTTTAAGAATATAACCATGTGCTCCGGCTTGTAAGGCATTGAAAATGGAATCCTCATCTTCAAAAACGGTTTGCATAAGTATGGTTACACCGGGAAAATTTTCATGGATCAATCTGGCCCCTGTAATCCCGTTGACAATTGGCATCTGAATATCCATTAATACTAAATCAGGACTTAGCATTTTTACCTGGCTGACAACATTGCTGCAGTTCTCAAAAATTCCTGTTAATTCCATATCCGGTTGATCCTGGATAAGAAATTTTAAGGCTTCCTGCCTCGCTAAGTTATCTTCGTATATGAGTATTTTTATCACATCACAAAGTTAGATAAACTTCATTGATTAAGACCCCCCTAATATTAGGGGGTGAGATACAAGAGAATAAGTTATCGGAAAGAACCAATAAAATTATATTGAAAATTGAAGATAAATGCGTGTACCCTTCCCCTTGCTCGTATCGATGGTTAACGTGCCACGCAATTCCTTTGCTCTTCTTCGCATATTCGGCAATCCATTACCACCCATGGTAATTTTATTTGAAACCTTATCCAAATCAAATCCTATTCCATTGTCGGCAATTTCTAAAATCAGCATCTTTTTAATCCGGTAGATTTGAACTTTAACAAGAGAAGCATCTGCATATTTTGAAATATTATTAATTGCTTCCTTAAAGAGAAGGTAAACCGATTTCCGCTGTTTCATATTCAAAATTACAGAATCGGCATTTTCATTGATATAAAATTGCAGTTCAATGCCTTTGGACTCGAGTAATTCGCCAGAAAAGCCCTGCATTCTGGTGACCAGCTGGTCAAGCCGGTCATGTCTGGAGTTAATCATCCAGACAATTTCGCTCATGGCCTCCTGGGATACCAGCGTGTAATTGGCAATTTTTTTCAATAACCCGGAGACTTCAGTTTTCGATTTATTTGGATTTCCTGCAATATCGGTAAATATCGAGATTGCACTCAGATTCGATCCAATATTATCATGCAGGTCGCTGGCTATATTATTCCGAACTTCCTGCATTGCCAGAATAGTGTTGACCCGGTAACGATAAAGTCCATACAATCCTGATGTAACAACTAAAAATGAAAATAACCGAAACCACCAGGTCATATACCATGGCGCTAAAACTTCGATAGCCAAAATAGTTGGTTTCTTATTCCATTCTCCGTCATCGTTTGATCCTTTAACATAAAACGTATAAGATCCTGGATCCATATTGGTATAACTTGCGGTATTACGACTGCCGGAATAAATCCAATCCTTATCATACCCATCCAATTTATATTGGTAGCGCTTATTTTTTAAAGAATTAAAATCAAGGGAGCTAAATTCCAGATTAAAGATATTCTGACTGTATGAGAGCTCTATTTTTTCGGTGAGATAGACCGGTTTTTTTAGGACAGCACGCTTATCTGACGGTTCAGCAGGCTGGTTATTAATTCCTATTTTAGTTATTACGGTATTGGGAATTATCTGATTGCCGGTTAATTCTTTTGGATTAAAGTAATTAAAGCCATTAAGCCCTCCAAAACATAGGGTGTTTTTTCCGATTTTGCAATAGGCATTCCGGTTAAACTCGTTTCCCTGCAAACCATCCTTTTCCTCATAGTTGGTAAAACGATTTTGCCCTATATTAAACATCGAAATTCCCTTATTGGTACTCATCCATAAATTGCCATCTTCATCACTTAGAATTCCATAAATTACATCATTTGGCAATCCATCCGATAGTGAATATCGTTTAAATTTTTTGGTCGTTAAATCAAATTTGTTGAGTCCACCCCCCTTTGTTCCGATCCAAAGGAAATCTGCAGGATGAACCGGATCGGGTTCAATGCAAAATATCAGGTCATTACTTAGCGAGTTGGGTTCACCTGGCATATTCAGGTAGTGGTGCCACACCTTGGTCGAAGGATCGAAACTAAAGAGCCCAATGAGTGTCCCTAGCCAGACTATTCCGTTTTCGCCTCTGCTGATGGCCTGACAAAAATCATAAGGCCCAATCGTACTTTTAACCGGGAAGGGGTATTCTTCAGAGTTGTTTCTCTGCTTATTGTAACAGACAATGCCGTTTGTATTTCCGAACCATAAGTTACCTTTGTGATCATCATACAGCGGAAAAACATCATCAAAGTTATTCCAGTAACAACTTATTTTCCTGCTTTTAGGGATATAATGGTATAATCCGACACGTCCAATCCAGTAACTGCTGTCTGCATCCTGAAGCACCGATCGGGTCTGGTAGCCATAATGATCGGTAATTCCCAGATGAGCAAATCCTGCCTTTGAAACCGGGGAATGTTCTGATCGTGATACCGGATCATATGCATAGAACAGTTCATCCCAGGGCTGGCGCAGGACAAGAATTTTATTGTCAATTCCTGCAGCCATCTGATTAATATTCTGATTACCTGTTGAATGAAAGCGTTCCGAACGTGGATTGTATTTCAGTAGTCCATACCCTTTGGTGCCTATCCAGATATTTCCGCTTTGATCGCAATAGCTGCAACAGACATAGTTCAGGGAGTTGGCGATGGAATTATTATAGGTGTAAGGAATTGTAAACTTCTGCTCTTTGGTGTCCCAATAATTAAGTTTACTATCCTCACTGGTCCAAATAACGCCATTCTCATCCATTACGGAGAGGAAATTAAAGACTCCACTTTTATACCTCTGCTGTGATAGAAAGCGGATTTTGTTGGTTTTTGCATCTACCTCCGTAATGCCATATTCGCAAAGCATATAGAATCCATCGGAGGAGGGTTTTGCAATAAATACCTGGACGAAATTCTCCAATCCTCTATCCCGTTTGTCTCTCTCTTTGGGTTGGATGTAATCTGAAACATTAAGTCTTTCAACCGAATAGCCGCCGTTTTCAGACAGATGCACCCGGAACAAAAATTCGTAAGCCGAGACCCATACTGCGCCTGTTTGATCGATGAAGAAATTGGAAGAGCGCCAGTCGCCCAGTGGAAAATCAGTTTTTTGCCTGAAGAACTCAAATTCGGGTTGCGACCGGTCGAAAATAATTTTGGTAAACTTAACCTCATTACGTTTAAAATACTCCTCAGAAACTGATTTTGATTTAGTCTCATTTTCATCTATCCCGTTTTGAGGTTGGATATGAATACGGTTGAGCCCATTAAGGGTACCCACCCAGAGATCACCTGCCTTATCTTCACTTATCGAGGTTATGCTGTTATCGCTAAGTGAATTATTGTTGTCCGGGTTATGCTTAAAGTGGATAAACGATTCGGATTCGCGGTCAAATAAATCCAAGCCGTTGTTGGCAGTTCCGATCCAGATACGCCCTTTGGAATCTTCGAACAGGTACCGAAGAAAATTCGCAGCGAGTGTATTCTGGTTGTCAACATCATTTTTAAATATTGTAAAGTTATAACCATCGTATTGGTTCAGACCGTCATTGGTTGCGAACCACATAAAACCGTGATGATCCTGAATGATGCCATTGACCATCCCCTGCGAAAGTCCATCGTTGATTGTAATGGTTTCAAACCTGAGGTTTCTGGCCTGCTGAGCAATGGAAGGAGTCAGCAATAAGAGCATCATTCCAGTCATTAAACTTATAATACACGCTCTTATATTCATCTTTGTTTTCGAGGAAAAGAAAGTCCTGTTAAATTTTTAACAATCAATTTATTAAGGAACAAACTTGTGAAGATAATGTTTGAATTGAGTTAAAATCTTGTATGTTTTCGTTATTGCAAAGGGAGTTACAGTAATGGCCATTGCGATAAAAGTTTTAACTCTGCCAAAAACCCCGGCCCTTATTCAATTTATAAAAACCTTATTTCAAATGAAACGTAAAAATCATCTGTCTACGCCAGACACTAGCTATTCCAATATGAATCGTCTGCCTACCCCCTAATATTAGGGGTTGCGGAACAAAATGTAATCAATTAATCTTACCATTTGATTTTTACACTTAAATATGACAAAAATATCCTGCTTGTTCCTGTTTGTTTCAATCTTATTTTTTGGAGAAACAAAACTTCTGGCTCAGGCTCCAAGCATAACCTCATTTATCCCTGCAAGTGGAAACCAGGGAACTTTGGCCGCCATTACGGGAACCAAATTAACCAGCCCATCTGCCTTTGGTATTGGTTCAGTATCAGCTATTGGGGTGTCTAATTCAGGCACAACAGCCAGTGCTACGTTTTTTGCGCAGGGGACCGCAGATTATACCCTGGGTAATTACCCCAATACCCCAATCACTGCGGGAGGCAATGCTACGGTTACACCTGATGCAGCACCAACGGGTGGCGCAAGTGTAACGGCACATACAACCAGTAATTTCAAAGGCATACTTACTGTTAATCCAGCCACTGGTGTGGTGCGTATCACAGATGCCCACCCCGCAGGAACCTATGTAATAACAGTTGATGCAGGCTCTGGCATTACTAAAACCTTTACCCTTACCGTTGGCAATACCGTTTGCAGCCAGGGGCAGTTTTATGCGCCTGCAATACCTGAGTTCGCTGTCGGATCATTTCCACAATCAGTTGCTATTGGCGATTTTAATGGCGATGGCAAACAAGATATTGCTACCACTTATGGAACTTATTATTTACCTGGAGTTTCCATTCGCCTGGGAGATGGGCTCGGTGGCTTTAGTGGGACAACCACCGTCGCTACCGGATGGTACCCAAGTTCAATAGCTATCGGTGATTTTAACGGTGATGGCAACCAAGATTTTGCTATAGGAAGTACCTACTTAAATAACGTTTCCATTCGCCTGGGAGATGGGCTCGGTGGCTTTAGTGGTAACACCGAGGTCGCTGTAGGGTCTAATCCAGGATCATTAGCTATCGGTGATTTTAACGGCGACGGCAAGCAAGATTTTGCTACGGCCAATAATAATTATTCAGGAACAGTTTCCATTCGTTTGGGCGATGGACTAGGCGGCTTTAGTGGTAACACCGAAATCGCTGTAGGGGAAAGTCCAAAAACAGTAGTTATCGGTGATTTTAACGGCGATGGAGCGCCAGATATTGCTACTGCTGATTATGCTTCTTTAGGAACCGTTTCCATCCGCCTGGGCGATGGTCTGGGTGGCTTTAGTGGCACAACCGAAGTCGCTGTCGAAAGATATCCATATTCAGTAGCAATAGGCGATTTTAACGGCGATGGCAAGCAAGATATTGCAACAGCAAATAATTATGCTTTTCAAGGAACCGCTTCCATTCGCCTGGGAGATGGTCTCGGTGGCTTTAGTGGCACCACCAATGTTTCTGTCGGAGCAAATCCATTTAAAATAGTTATCGACGATTTTAATGGCGATGGTGCGCCAGATATTGCTACGGCTAATAATAGTGTTTATCCCAGGTATAATCTTTATGATTATTCTGATACTACTCCAGGAACCGTTTCCATTCGCTTGGGAGATGGGTTCGGTGGCTTTAGTGGTATCACCGAGGTCGCTATTGGATCAGCTCCAAGTTCAATAGCAATAGGCGATTTTAATGGCGATGGCAAACAAGATATCGCTACTGCAAACAATGATAGTAAAGTTTCCATCCGCCTGGGAGGAATTTCAGCCATTAATCTAAAAGGAAATTCCGTAGACATTGCATCAGGTGATACTTCGCCTTCCGTAACAGATAATACTGATTTTGGAAGCGGAGGAAATAGTAATTCCAGAACTTTCACTATTCAAAGTACCGGTTCAGCCCCAATTACCATCAATAATATAGGAATAAGCGGCGCAGATGCATCAAAATTTTTAATAATTGGAATTGTGTTTCCTATAACCTTAGCTACAGGTACTGAAGCGACCTTCAATATTTTAAATACAGATAATAGTGCAGTATTAAAAACAGCAACCATTACCATAAATAATAACATTTGCGGTGAAGGAGCTTATACTTTTACGATTCTAGCAGGTTCATTTATACCAACATTGGGTAATTACGCAAATACCTCAATTGCCACAGCCGGAGGCAATGCCACGGTTTCACCAGATGCAGCACAAACAGTTGGCACAAGTGTAACGGCGAATGCAACAACCGATTTCAAAGGAACACTTACTGTTAATCCAGGTACTGGTGTGGTGTGTATCACCGATGCCCACCCGGCAGGAACCTATGCTGTAACCGTTAATGCAGGTTATGGTATTACTAAAACTTTTACCCTTACCGTTGGCAATACCGTTTGCAGCCAGGGGCAGTTCTATGCGCCTCCAACTCCCGAAATCGCAGTCGGAGGGTCTCCAAAATCAGTTGCAATATTCGATTTTAATGGGGATGGCAATCAAGATATTGCTACGGCAAATTCTGGTTCAAGTTCCGTTTCTATCCGCTTGGGCGATGGGCTGGGAGGATTTAGTGGAACCACTGATGTCGCTGTCGGATCAAATCCACGATCAGTGGCTATCGGGGATTTTAACGGGGATGGTAAACAAGATATTGCTTCTGCAAATTCGAATGCTTCAGGCTCCGTTTCCATTTGGGAAGCTTCAGGCAACGTTTCCATTCGCTTGGGCGATGGGCTCGGTGGTTTTAGTGGCACAACTGAGGTCACCGTTGAATCGAATCCAAGATCCTTAGCTATAGGTGATTTTAATAACGATGGGAAGCAGGATTTTGCTGTGGCAATTGCTACTAGAGGAATGGTTTCCATTTGCCTGGGTGATGGGCTGGGTGGATTTAGTGGAGCACGTCAGACCTACGGTACTGCAACTTATTCAATTTCAATAGCTATCGGTGATTTTAACACCGATGGTATACAAGATTTTGTTGCGCTGGTTAGTAATCGCGCTATGATTTATTTGGGACATGGAGACGGAGGCTTTAGTAACACATCCATTATTCCTATAGGAGACGAGGGTCTATCAGTAACTATCGGTGATTTTAATAACGATGGAAAACAAGATTTTGCTACGGCAAATTATACTTCAGGTTCTGTTTCCATTCGCTTGGGTGATGGGCTTGGAGGCTTTAGTGGCAATACCGAGGTTAGAGTTGGAGCAGGTCCTTGTTCAGTAGCTGCAGGCGATTTTAATGGCGATGGCAAACAAGATATTGCTACGGCAAATACTATGGGAACAGTTTCTATTCGTTTTGGCGATGGGTTCGGTGGCTTTAGTGTCAACACCGAGGTTACTGTTGGAACAAATCCTAATTCATTAGCTATAGGCGATTTTAACGGCGATGGTAAGCAGGATTTTGCTACAGCGAATAGTGATTCAGGTAATGTTTCCATCCGTTTGGGTAGCGAAGATGGAGTAGATATAAACCTCAAAGGAAATGGTGTTACCATACCAAATGGCAATACAAGTGTTGCTACAGCCGATAATACTGATTTTGGAAATGGATTTACAATCACAAAATCATATACGATTCAAAACACAGGAACTGGTGCTCTTCCCATCAGTAGCATAGGAATAAGCGGAACTGATGCCTCTTTATTTTCAATAAGCGGGATCACATTACCGGCAACTATAGCTGCTGGCAGCGAGGCTACCTTTAACCTAATCTATAATTCTACCACTTTAGGAACAAAAACAGCTGCGGTAACGATCAATATCCCTAACTGCGACACAGGAAACTATACTTTTACTTTTAACGTTCAGGCAACGAGCATATCAACATCTACCCTTGGCAATTATGCGGCTACAACCCTGCCCACTGCAGGAGGAAATACCATAATTACACCTTCAGCTGCCCCTACTAATATTGCTTTTAACCTTACCGTCACTACAACGGCTAATTTTAAAGGAAAATTAAGTGTAGATCGTACTACAGGTGCTGTACGAATTACCAATGCTTATCCCGCAGGTACGTATCAAATTACTGTAAATGCGGGTTTTGGGTTAATCCACACCTTTGCACTCACAGTAGGGAACCCCCTTTGCAGCCAAGGGCAGTTTTTACCTCCTAACTCTTTGAGTGTAGGAGTAAATCCAGTTTATACAGAAGTAGCCGATTTTAATAATGATGGTTACCAGGATTTTGCAGTGTTCCTAAATCAAAGTGGCCCCTCTAAACTTATATCTATACAATTAGGAAATGGTTTGGGGGGCTTTACCACTTCAACTAATTTATCCGTTAGCGGAGCCGTAACTTTTACCATCAATGATTTTAATGGCGATGGAAATGCTGATATTTTAGTTAAATCAGGTCAATCCTTAAGTGTTTATCTTGGTAATGGTTCCGGAGGGTTTACTTCTCTTCCATACTTTTATATTAGTTCAATTGGTTCTACAACATCCGTTTTAAGTGAAGATTTGGACCAGGATGGGATAATTGACATTGTAGTAAGTGGAACACTGGGATTTGCCGTTTTTAAAGGCAATGGGAAGGGTGGTTTTAGTAATTTAAATACCTATTCAAATGAAATAGCCTTAAACTATATAGAAAAAGGGGATTTTAATGGCGATGGGTTTACCGATCTTTCTATGGGTAGCACCGTTTTAGGTAATAATTATATTTATTTCGGCAATGGCAATGGTGGTTTTGGTGATCCTACTATTTATCATCTTGGCGCTGTCATTCGATTTAGTACTGTAGGTGATTTTGATGGCGATGGCAAAAGCGACATCCTTTCAGCTTTGGACAATACACCGGGAACGGTTGCCTTCTTAAGAAATAATGGTGATGGTACTTTTGCTGCTCCAACCTATATAGCGGTAGGCGATAGTCCTCAGCAAATAGTAAGCGGCGATTTTAATGGTGATGGCAAAATGGATTTTGCCACCGGAAATAATTCTTTGAAGACGGTATCGGTGCGATATGGTAACGGAGACGGCACTTTTTATGGCGCTACCGAATTGCAAAGCAATTCATTAGCTAATAGTTTGAGGTTGATTGTGGGTGATTTTAATACTGATGGCATTCAGGATATCGGAACATCTAGTGGTGGCATTACAACGGATAATTTTTCTATTTTTCCGGGTGCACCCAATGGTGCTGAAATTAACCTTAAAGGTAATGCAGCAGACATTGTTTCGGGAGATAGCTCACCAGATGTAGCAGATGATACTGATTTTGGATCGGTGGCCTTGAATACACCAAAAGCAAAGACCTATACCATACAAAACACAGGCACAGGTAATTTATCAGTTGTAGCTATTGCGCTTTCTGGTGCTGATGCGTCATCGTTTGCAATAGGTGGGATTACGCTTCCGGCAACAATAGGGGCTGGTGCTTCAACCACTTTTACGGTAACTGTTAATGCTGCTACTATTCCTGCAAAAACAGCAATCGTAACGATCAGAAGCGACGACTGTGATGAAAGTGCTTATAATTTCAACATTCAGGCAACAATATTATTACCAATACTTGGGAATTATAGCGATGTCACTATTGCAAATGCCGGAGGCAATAGTATAGTAACACCTGCTGCAGTGCCAACCTATTCTCAGCGCATTACGGCATACGCGAATACCAATTTCCAGGGAACATTGACAGTAAATCCTGTTACAGGAGTGGTGACTATCACCAATGCCTATCCCGCAGGTAACTATGTTGTCACTGTAAATGCCGGGGTTGGCGTGCTAAAAACATTTAGTCTGCATGTAGGGAATGCTGTCTGTCTGGCAGGGCCAGGGTTGCCCATTGCCGGATTAACTCTTGCTAATAATCATATTTTTGCTCAGGATGTTGGTGACTTTAATAATGATGGTCATCAGGATTATATAAAATTCGTTAATAACAGTTTGCAGATCTTTTTGGGCGATGGACAAGGCGGTTTTACTGCTTTTGGATCTGGTACTGGTTTCGATAATCCATCTCTGGCTAATTTAGTCCTTGCTGATTTAAATGGTGATGGTAACTTAGATGTAGCTACAAATACATTAACTGGGAGTTATACAACAAGGATTTTAAAAATTTATTTGGGTGATGGTTTAGGGGGGCTTACATTACAGCCTGATCCTAGAACACTAAATGTAAGTGTAGAGAATGATTATCAAACTAGTTTTTTTCCTAAGCTTATAAAATGTGATTTAAATAATGATGGCAGAATAGATCTTTATTTAGGTTCAGATAATTATTATGGTACAGTTTTATTGGAAGGAAATGGGGATGGAACTTTTAGTGTTATAAATAGTCAATATTTCAGAGGAAATCCGCAAACAGGGGATTTTAACCAGGATTTTAAATCAGATATTTTTTCTACAGGAGAAATTCTTATTGGAAACAATGATTTTTCATTAAGTTCTGACAGCTATATTCCAGGCGAATGGATCCGAGAATCAGCAATCGGCGATTTTAATGGTGATCAGGATCAGGATCTTGTTTATCTTGATATGACAGGAAAACTTTATTGTACTTTGGGAACAAATATTCCCAATGATGCTAAATTTGGGAGTGTCAATGAAATAGTCGTAGATCCTACAACGCTTGCCTTTGCGGTAGGCGATGTCAATGGCGATGGGTTTCAAGATATAGTAAGCGGAAGTCTTAATGCAATAACCTTTCATTATTGTAATGGAGATGGCACTTTTCAGTCAGGCGTTTCCATCGCTGTATCTGGCCAGGTTTATACCCTTCGCCTTGCAGACTTTAACGAAGATGGACGAATAGATTTTTTAGTCAACGGAGCCGTTTTAATTCCAGACTACGCTAAAATGGAGGTTCTAGGAAAAGGAATTGCCCTTAAGATGGGGTCTAAAACAACTAAAGCAAACGGAACTGATTTTGAAGGGGTTGTTAACGGAACTACAAAAACACTGCAATATACCATTGCAAATAAATCAGCTACAGGACCAATATCGATTGTGTCTATTGGGTTAGGTGGGCTGGATGCATCATCTTTCAGTATAAGTGGTATCGATGTAACATCGTCTATTGTTCTTGCTGCAAATGAAAGATTAACTTTTAACGTGAACTTTAACCCAGCCTTGCCTGATGTTGGATTAAAGAGTGCATTGGTTACAGTATCTACAACTTCTTGTTTAAGTCAATCCTTTTGGGTTCAGGGAAACGCGCTTAAGTGCAGCCCGGGAACCTTCGCTGGTCCAACCCAGGTTTCTACTGAAGGGACTACAGTTTCCTTAGTCAATGGCGATTTTAACGAAGATGGCTATCAGGATGTGGCAGCATTAAATGCAATTGGTGGAATTGCAATTCGTTTAGGAGATGGAAATGGGGGTTTTAGTGGTACGCTGGTAGTAGCCGTTCCGGATTTGGCAGCATCGTCAATCGATTTTGGTAGTCGTCCTACCAAGATCAACATTGGAGTTTCTGATTTTAACGGTGACGGCCATTTGGATCTTGCTGTTCCTACGAATAATAATAATATCGTATTATTGTATGGTGATGGTTCAGGGGCATTCACTCATACTACAAATATACCACTTACAAATTCAAACCATTCCTATTACGAATCCAGATCTGTAATTGTAACTGAATTAAATGGAGATGGAATAGCTGACTTTATAGTTGTATGTTATCCTTATGGGACTGTTGATTGTACTAGTTCATTAATGCTATTAAGTGATGGCTTGGGGGCTTATACAATTACAGATACCGGTATAAAAGCCGATAACGTATTAATTGAAGATTTTGATAAAGATGGTATTAAAGATATGGTTACTGTTGCCTGGTCAGGAATTCCCAGTTATTTTCTAAAAGGTAAAAGTGATGGTACCTTTCAGCCAAAAGTTGCTATTGCTGATTTAGGTGGTCTTGATATTGTTTCCGGAGATTTCGACAAAGATGCAAATTTAGATTTAGCTGTAGTAAATCCTACCTCAGATGGGATTGATTTATTCAAGGGAAACGGGCTCGGTAATTTTGTTTTTGATACCACAATTTATTCGGAAAACACCCCACGAGCAATTAAAAATGGTGATCTTAACGGTGATGGAAATTTAGACCTTATTTGTACGGATTACAATTCGATTTCAGTTTTTAAAGGAGATGGCACGGGTACTTTTAGCACCCCTCTTACGTATTATATAGGAGATATTTTTCTTACGGATGTCATTGTTAATGATTTTAATAACGATGGAGTTCAGGATGCTATTGGAAGTGATGGTGGGTTTTATGTTTTTCGTGGAAATACGGGTAATGAAATCAATGTAAAAGGCAATGGAATAAATATTGTTTCCGGAGATACAACTCCTGCGACTGCAGATGCTACTGACTTTGGTAATGTGGCATTAAATACCCCGGTTATTAAAACCTATACGATACAAAATACAGGTGCTGCAGCACTTTCGATAAGTAGTATTGTAAGTAGTGGAGCAAATGCGGCAGATTTTGTTGTGGGAGGCACAACACTGCCGGCTACGATAGCAGCTGATGCCTCAACCACATTTACGCTTACGTTTACACGAACTTCATCAGGCACGAAAACAGCTGCCGTTACCATCACTAATGATGATTGTGATGAAGGAACCTATACTTTTGCAGTGCAGGGTAGTGGTTCTGTTATAACTCCAACGGGAGCTATCAGTGGCAGCGCCACGGTTTTTGCCGGAACGGCTACGCCATTGAGTATTGCGTTAACTGGAGTTGCTCCCTGGAGTGTAACCTACACTGATGGGACCACGCCTGTTACGGTAAATAATATTGTTTCAAGCCCTTATGCGTTCCCGGTTAGTCCAGCAACAACCACCACTTATACCCTTGTTGCTTTGAGTGATGGTCAGGCTACGGCGACTTCGGGTGATTTGAGTGGAACTGCAACAGTTACGGTAATTGCCCCGCATCGTCTTCAGGTGAAGGTAATGCTCGACGGTTTCTACGACCGAACCAACAGCGTGATGACAACAACCCTGAATTCAGCCGGGCTGATCCCATTGACACAACCTTACAACATTGCACCCTGGAACTACGCCGGAACAGAAAGTGTTGTGTCCATTCCGGCAGATATGGTCGACTGGGTACTGCTTGAACTTCGCGAAGCTGCAACACCGGCAGAGGCGCTACCGGCAACAAAGCTTGCGGGCTGGCCAAAAGCATGCTTCCTAAAATCGGACGGAACACTGGCCGATCTTGATGGAACGGCACTTCCAGCTATCGGCAATCCGACAATTACCAATAATCTCTATTTGATCATCTCGCACCGTAACCATATTGCCATTATGAGCGCCACGGAAATGGCTGGCACCGGAAATAATTACGTATATGATTTCACCGCTGCAATTGACAAGGCGTACGGAGGTGGTGCAGGATACCGGCAAATTAATCCGGGAGTTTTTGGGATGGTGGCGGCTGATGCCGACCGTGACGGGAATATTTCGGTCCTCGACTTTTCGGCCTGGGCCACCGATTTCGGAAAGCTGCATATCTACCTCTCATCGGATATCGACGGTGACGGCGAAGTATCGGTATTAGATTTCTCGAAATGGGCATGCAATTTTGGAATGGAGAATGTCGCACCGTTGAAAAGTGCAATAATTCAAGGGGCCGGAAATAATTTAGTGAAGAAATACAGGAGCCAGGTTCCTGCTTCGGCTACGCTCAGTAAACCCTAATTCAGAAAATTGCGAGGGCACGAGGGTACGACTGCACGTGGGCACGAGGGCACGATGGCTCGACATGGAGCGGAATTTTAGATGATTTTGTATAGGAAATAAATATAACTAGTTACTATACCTGCTGCGAAATTCAGGGATCGAAGAATAAGAATAAAACAAAAAAGAGGATGTCTCAAAAAGGGATCGTCTTTTGGTTTTTTGGCAGGGCAAGAAAAGATCAGTTAAAAAGTTGTGGCTAGAAATTTAGAACTCAGATAAAATCAACAAACAGTAAAATTTTATTTGCCAATAAAGCTTATTTATAACAAACGTAAATATTTCAATATAATATTAGTAGTCAATGTAATATAAACTTGCCTTTCCCTGTGTTGACCCTTGGCCGCTAATTATTTTTATTTAGATTAAATCCAAATTCAAATAAATATATATATTCGAAACTAAATCGGATTTTACGGGCGCAACTAACAAACTAAACAAATGAAAAGAAGGAGTCTTCATTGTAATATATCATCTCTTATCCTATTGAAATATATCTCAAAAACGATACTGATAGGTTCGCTTTTGATTCTTATAAAACCTACTTTAGCACTTTCGGCACCTCCACCTCCTGCTAATGTTACGTTAACAGCTACCACAGGGACAACTTCAGGCAATTTTAGTACTATAAAAGATGCGTTTGATGCGATTAATGCAGGAACTCATCAGGGTGTAATTGTAATTAATATTAATTCGACAACTTCTGAGACTGCATCGGCGGTATTGAATGGAAGCGGAACCGGATCGGCAATTTATTCTTCAATAAATATGTATCCCACGGCAACGGGACTCTCTATTACGAGTTCGGCGGCCTCGTCGCTTATTCAACTTAATGGAGCCTCAAATATCACCATTGACGGGCGGGTAAATGCGACCGGAAGCTTAACCGACTTAACGATTACAAATCCTTCAACCGGAACGACTTCAGTGATAGAATTTATCAACGGAGCCAGTTCGAATACCATAAAATATTGCACGCTCAAAGCGATGGTTACTAATTCCGGAAACGCAATTTTAAAATTTAATACGACAAACACTACAACAGGGAATAGTAATAATACGATTGAGCACAATGATTTGACCACATCCAATGATGGATCCCGAGCATACAATGTCATCTATTCTTTAGGTACAGCATCGCATGAAAATAGCAGCAATACGATCACTAACAACAATATATATAATTTTTTCAAAAGGATTGGAAGCACTGCAATATCTCTATCTTCGAATACAACAGCCTGGTCGATCATTGGGAACAGTTTTTATGAAACCAACAACCCTTTTGCGACAAGCGGTTCTGGGGATTTGACTGTAATATCCATTACCAACACTTCCGGGAATAACTTTACAATATCCGGAAATTTTATTGGAGGGAGTGCAGCCCATTGCGGAGGCAATGCCTGGAATAAAAATACGAGCAATAACAAATTCACTGCCATTAATCTCAATGTTGGCACAACTACCGCCACAAATGTGCAGAATAACAGAATTCAAAATTTCACTTACGCAAACAGTGGGAATGCTGATTGGTACGGTATAAATATTACAGGAGGAGATGTCAATATTGGAACAACAAATGGCAACACAATAGGTTCAGCAACTGGAACAGGTTCAATCACGTTGACTGCAGCAACAACCGGAGCCAATTTTTATGGTATAAATTCTTCGAGTACCGGATTGGTATCCATTCAAAATGATACAATTGCCGGGATTACCGTATCCAATAGCGCCACTTTGGCTACCAACTTCTATGGAATTTATAAATCAAGTAGTGCCGGGACGACAACCATGAGCAATAATATAATTGGAAGCACCACCACTGCCAATAGTATAAACGCCTCTTCAAATTCAACAGCAAATGTTCAGAAAGTCTTTGGAATCAGTAGTTCAGGCACGGGATCAGTAACTATTTCAGGAAATACGATAGCCAATCTGACGAACGGAACTACAAATACCGATGTTAATGCTCTTGGTGCCACTTACGGCATCTCCGTTTTGAATGGCACCAATACGCTTCGCAACAACATCATAAATAATCTCTCCAATGCGAATGGAAACAGTAATGTTACGATAACACCATCTGTGGCTGGGATATTGTTAAACAATTTATCGTCTGTCGCACAGGCAATCACCGGAAACAGGATTTACAACCTCTCAAATTCATTTGCCTCCTTTAGCGGAGGTGTGATCGGATTACTCTTTGGGGGTGGTACAACGGCAAGTGATATTTCGGGTAATTTCCTCTCAGGCTTATCAGTGTCCGGTAATACCGTCTCATCCCCATCATTGTATGGAATAAAAATTCTTTCAGGAAACAGTACCTACACCAATAATATTGTCAGTATAGGAGGCAACTCATTAGCTAACCTCTATGGAATATTTGAGTCGGGGGCCATCGGAAATGACAACAAACTATATTTCAATACAGTAAATATCGAAGGTAGTCCGGCTTCTGGCACAAACCCTTCCTACGCGCTTTGGAGTGACGCATCGACGAATACGCGGAATTTCAGAAATAATATTTTAGCCAATCTCCGATCGACTACAGGTGGAACAAATCTTCATTACGCAGCCTATTTGAATTACGATGTCGCCACCAATCTTACAATGAATTACAATAATTATTACGTGTCGGGTACAGGAGGAACCACAGGCCATTATAACGGAACCGACAAAACCGACAAAACGATTGTGACGGATCAGGATCTCAACAGCCTATCGCAAAATCCGGTTTTTCCAACTCCGGTGGGTACCTTGCCAACTAATTACATACCCGCATTAACAGCCTCCGGAGTTGGAGGTACGGGCATTACAACCGACTACGCCGGGGCAACGCGTGGAGCTACACCCAAAATGGGGGCCTATGAATCATGTGCTGCACCACCTGCACCGACAGCCATCGGTACAACAATTTGCAGCGGGAACACGGCAAATTTAACATCAACCGGAATGGGAACGCAAGGATGGTACGATGCACCCTCAGGTGGAAACTGGCTACATGGTGGAAGCAGTTTTACCACCCCGGTATTAAATAGTACAACTACTTATTATGTGCAGGATAGTATTTGTGTATCAAGCCAAACACGATCAGTAGTAGTAGTAACTATTACTTCGATGCTACCAACATTTACCACACAGCCGGGTTATTCGGCCTGTGTCGGAACGAACGTCACCTATACGACAGAGGCAGGTAAAGCAAATTACACCTGGGTAATTCCGGGTACTTTAAATAGTGATTATACGATCACCTCCGGTGGAACAACCTCTGACAATTCGCTTATCCTTAAATGGTTAACAGAAGGAAGCAAAATAGTTACAGTGAATTATACCCTTAATGGATGTAGCGCCGCAAATGCTACATCTTCAACACCAACCACAATCAGCCTCTCATCAGGAGGAACAGCCTTAACCTCAGGTCCACTTGCCGTTGGGATGAGTTATCAGGGTGGCATTATTGCCTATATTCTGCAATCGGGTGATCCTGATTATTCTTCAGGGCAAACTAAAGGGCTAATAGCTGCATCTGCAGATCAGAGTTCATCGATATGGTGGAATTTGGATATGAATAGTCTGACCAACTCTTCCGGATCCACTATCGGAACGGGGATGATAAATACCGAAAAAATTATTTCAGTACAAGGACAACCTCAAATCAATTATGCAGCCGGTTTAGCCAGGTCATACGGTGGAGGGGGATATACCGATTGGTTTTTACCCTCGTATGATGAACTTAATCTAATGTATTTAAACATAGGACCCGGAGGTTTAGGGGCAAATATGAATATTGGTAATTTTGCACCGGAATGGTATTGGACCTCGACGGAATATGATCAAAGTGACCCTTGGTCACAGCATTTCGATCAAACGGGCCAACTGGGGGGACAATGGAAAACTGCTCCTCTCCATGTGCGTGCCGCACGATATTTTACTGCTTTGACATCCTCCGCACCTTCAATATCGATCCCTTATGCTACTTCGACAACGCTATCAGCAAGTGGATATACCGGATCAACACTGAAATGGCAGAAATCGGTTGACGGAATTAACAATTGGACTGATGTTACCGATGGTTCAGGATTCACTTCAGCATCCTACACAACTCCAAATCTTTCGGCTACAACTTATTACCGGATAATGGTTACCAGTGGTACTTGCGATGCAGCTTACAGCACAACTGCCACAGTGATTGTGAATCCGCTACCAACAATCACTGCAGCTGTTGCAGCAACAGGAGTATGTGCAAGTCAGGGAAGTCAGACCACTACCCTGGCTTATAGCGCAACGACTGAAACACCAACCAGTTACAGCATAGTCTGGGATTCAACACCTCTCAATAACTTTTCAGCGGTAACTGATTCGCCCTTGCCTGCGAGTCCGATAAATATCACGCTCCCGGCAGCGGCATTGGCAGGGACCTACAGAGGGACCCTGACGGTTAAAAATGCAAATAATTGTGTTAGCAGGGGTAGTTCATTTACCTTAAAAATCAATTCTTCACCCGTTGTATCGATAAGTGCATCAGCAGATACAACTTTTTGCACAGGAAATTCGGTGAATCTTGCGCCTGCCAGCAATATATCATCACTTACTTTTAATGGATCATCAGGATATGTAAGCGTTCCTCATAATAGTGGTCAGGTAGCTACTCAAATGACAATCGAGGGGTGGATCTATCTTGCTGGCACTTCCAGTGGGGGTGGTAATATTTTAATGAAGGGGAATTATGGATATGGAATTCACATAGGTGCTGACGGCTGCAGTTCGGGAAACAAACTAGGATACTGGGTAACCAGTCAATGCGGAACCACCTTATTATCATCGGGAACAATTCCAAGTAATATCTGGACTCATATTGCCGTGGTAGTTACGACATCACCGGCCAAGACTCTTTCTTTCTATATTAACGGAGTTCTATCAGGCAGTTCCAATTCGTCCGATATAACCATAAACAATGGTGGAAATGGGCCATTATACATCGGGACACAAGGTACCTGCTTCTGCAACTTCTTTAATGGTAAAATGGATGAGATCCGATTATGGAATACAGCACGCACACAGGAACAAATTCAGTCCACAATGAATAAAGAGGTTCAGGCGAATAGTGCCAATCTTCAGCTATACCTCAAAGCAGATAATGCAAACGGCACAATGGTAACAGACTACTCTACAAATGGAACAAACGGAACCTTTAATGGTGGCATGGGTTGGGATATTTCGTCAAAAGCACCTCTGTTGAATTATTCCTCGTATCTATGGAGCCCCGGAGGACAGACTACTTCATCAATTAATGTTACTACAAGCGGCAAATATGCGTTAAGTATAACCGATGAGAATGGATGCAGTGCCATCAGTCGCGAAAAAACAGTGACAACCAATCCTCTTCCCGTTCCCTCCTTTACCAGTCAGCCGGGAGTGACTGTCTGTGCAGCTTCGGCTGTCACTTATACGACCCAGGCGGGGCAAACGAATTATATCTGGAGTATTCCCGGAGTGTTAAACACCGACTACGCGATTACCGCAGGCG